>JAHHRG010000068.1 GCA_020025965.1 Sutterella sp. | reverse complement strand
CTTCCACGTACCCGCGAACGGCCAATTCGCTCGAATCGACCCAAGCATTAAGGCCGGCTTCGCGCATTTTCACACCGCCGATGCCGAACTGAGGCGCACCGTCCATGCGACGGGCAAGTTCGGAAATGCAGAGACTCGCAATAAAGTCGCCGCTCGCCTCACCGGCGAGCCAAACCGCGCCGCCCTGATTCCAAGTCGGATTGCCGTACCCAATACTCATTTTCTTTCACTCCGATTGAAACTGATCCGGAAGCTCTTTTAAATGTTTAACGAATGATGCCGCGCGGGCTGTTGCCGACAAAGCCCGTAAAAGCATCGAGCAAGGGAGCGGCTTCGGCGAATTCGGCCTTCAAGGCTTCGATCTTTTCGAGCGCTTCCTTCACGATCAAACCTTCGCGGTAAAGAAGGCGATAGGCCTGATGCAAACCGCGAACCTGTTCGCTCGTATAACCGAAGCGGCGAAGACCGACGGAATTGAGACCGTGCGGAGCGGCGGGGTTACCGGAACAAATCACAAACGGCGGAACGTCGCGCAAAGCGCAGGAGCAACCGCCGATCATGCTGTGCTGACCGATGCGAACGAACTGATGCACACCGGAGTTACCGCCGATGATGGCCCAGTCTTCCACATGGACATGACCGGCCAAAGCCACGTTATTGGCGATGATGATGTTATCGCCCACCTGGCAGTCGTGAGCCACATGAACGTTAGCCATCAGGAGATTGTTGCTTCCCACACGCGTGACACCGTGGTCCTGAACCGTACCGATCGAGAGCGTACAGTTTTCGCGGATCACGTTGTTGTCACCCACGAAAAGTTCCGTATCTTCGCCTGCGTACTTCTTGTCCTGCGGATCGCAACCGATCGACGCACCGGCATAAACCACATTGCCGGCACCGATCGTCGTGCGACCTTCGATGACCACGTGACTCTTCAAACGCGTACCCGCACCGATTTTCACCTTCGGCCCGATGAGGCAGAAGGGACCCACATCAACGTCGTCAGCAAGAACGGCATCGGGGTGAACTACGGCGGAGGGATGAATGTTGGCCATGAATGAATCCTTTTTTCTTCAATAATCCGACGGAGGAAAGTACTCCCGATAAAGAGTCTCCCGCAATCCGCTCGGTTGCCCGACAACGGCCGGACACATATTTTTTTTGATTATAAAGGACATTTGCCGCATAGCCCAAAGCACTCCGGCGACAGTCGGGGGCTTTCTTGCTTAAAGACAGGCGTTTAGGGCCTTTTTTCGAATCAATTCTCAGAAAAAGGTCAAAAAAAAACCCGGCGACCGTAAACGGCGCCGGGCAACCCTCATTGTTTGACTTCACTTTACAGAGCATCGATCTCGAAAGAGCATATGTCATCGTGTGTTGTCAAGATGTAGATTATCAGCTTCCCATCCAGTTCTAATAAACGAATGTTCATGACGTGTAATAAAATATGTCAGCAGAAAACTCTAAACGTTTGTTTCTAGGGCGTTTCAGTAGGATACAAGGACAAATTGATACACTTGAGGACGTTTTTTCAAAAATTAAAGCTAAAAAAAGGCTCCCGAGCACTAACTCGAAAGCCTTCTCTCAGAAGGACAATGATAATCCTTCTCAATTATTTCTAAGAAGCCTGACGTTCCGGAACCGGTCGGTAGGCGCACATCAGCTCGGCGGAAGCGGCGACCTTTCCGTCCACACGGACAACGGCTTCAAAGAGACCGAGACCCATTTTGGAACGGAGGAACTTGCCTTCGATTTCCATCTGATCGCCGGGCTGGACGACGCGCTTGAAGCGGGCCTTGTCGATACCGGCAAAGTAAAAGAGCGAATTCTTGCGATCCACACCTTCGGGCAAGCGCGAAAGAGCGACGATAGCGCAAGCCTGGGCCATGGCTTCCACGATCAGCACACCGGGCATAACAGGGACTTCAGGGAAGTGACCCGTAAACTGGGGCTCGTTGTACGTCACGTTCTTGATGGCCACCACGCGACCGCCTTCTTCGTCAAGTTCGACCACGCGATCGATCAAAAGGAAGGGATAGCGATGCGGAAGCAAATCCATAATGTCACGGATATCAAGCGTCTTGGTAGTCAAAGCAAACCTCTGATGGTAATTATTCTGTGTCGGCGCCGGGGGTCTCCGACGTATTTATGTATTGTCGCGCTTTTTTGAAGATTATTCTTCGGTTGAACGGATTAGCGCAGACAATTCTTCGACACGGCGAGAGAGTGCTTTCAACTCCTTACGCATAGCAGGCAAACGCGTAATCGTCGCAACGGTCAACTGGAAATCCTTCCCTTCCAAAGCCGGGAAGAAGCCCGTACGCTGGCAGGGCTTGTCGCCCCATCCCGTGATCACCGAGCTCGGACCCACGACGGAACCCGCGGGCACGTCAATGTGACCGTTGATCATGGCGGCACCGCCCACCATGGTATGGTCGCCGATCGACGTGGAACCGGCAATGCCGACACAGGCCGCCATGACACAGTGTTCGCCGATACGGTCGTTGTGCGCGATCTGGATCTGGTTGTCGAGCTTCGTTCCCTTTCCGATCACGGTGTCTTCCAAAGCACCGCGGTCGACCGTCGTGTTGGCGCCGATTTCAACATCGTCGCCGATTACCACACGGCCCGTCTGCGGAATCTTCACCCATTCGCCCTTAAAGGGAGCAAATCCGAAGCCGTCAGCTCCGATCACGCAGCCCGGCTGGAAGATACAGCGGTTACCGACCACCGTATCGCGTTCGAGTACAACGTTCGGATAGATAATGCAGTCGTCGCCCACGGTCACGCGTTCGGCAATCACGGCTCCCGTCTTCACGACGGTATGAGCCCCGACCTTGGCACCGGCTCGCACAACAGCCAAAGCTTCGATCGTCGCCGTCGGATCCACTTCAGCCCCTTCTTCCACAAAAGCGCGCGGATGAATGCCGACAGTCACTTCGGCCTTCGTCAGAATCTGCGTCGCGAAGGCGAAGAAGGCGTAGGGATTTTCACAAAGAAGGATCGTGCGTTCGGGAAGTTCTTCGCCGAAAAGCGCCATTGCATCCTGTTCGCGCATGATGAGAACGGAAGCCTTCGACGTCTTCATTGCTTCGGCATAGGCCGCGTTCGTCAGAAAGGCCATGTCGCCCTCACCCGCCGCCTGCGGAGGCATAAAGCGGGTAACGGTTGCATCGGCGCCCGTCAGACGCATTGCGAGACGGCCGCGGGAAAGTTCATTCACAAGGCTGACAAGTTCTTTAATGTCAAAGGTTCGGGCCATAGCGGCTCCTTCTTTTTTGTTCGTTATTGAAGTGGAAAAGCGCCTCGTGTCGCAGATGCAACGGGCGGGCGCTTCGTGTCCGACTAGGTCAGTCGGCTTTCCTTATTTGTTGGTTGCGTACTTGTCGACCTCTTTCATCACGCGATCGGTGATGTCGACACGTTTACTCGCATAGAAGCATTCGTAGAGAACGAGGTCGAATTTTTCCTTTTCAGCTATTTCGTGAACCACACGGCTCGCACGATTCTGAAGAAGGAGCACTTCTTCATTGCGGCGCTGGTTCATTTCGTCGCGAGCTTCACGGTTGCGACGCGCGAGGTCTCGTTCCATCTCGGCAAGTTCGCGGCGCTCGGCAATCACTTCGCGTTCACTCATCGTCACGGCATTCTTTTCAAAACCTTCGAGACGATGCTTAAAACGCTTCGTGACGGCATCGATTTCTTCCTGCCTGCGCTGGCTTTCCGTGTTCAATCGTTGACTTGCTTCAGCTGCTGAACGAGAGTCCCGCAGAATGCGTTCCATATTCACCACGCCGATCTTGAGATCCGAGGCACTGACGGAGACGGGTGCTGCAATTGACCCGGCCAAAAGACCGAGCGTCATGCCGAGAGAAAGAAGCTTTTTCACGAATCGATTTCCCAATAAAAACTGAAAAAAAGGAGGCTGACTATGAGCCTCCCTTTAGGTCCGGCTAATTGGATTCTAGCGCGTCGGGCCGCCGGGGCCCGACTTTGCGAAAGGCTCTCGGATTAGAAGCCCGTCCCGATCTGGAACTGGAAGCGCTGCGTTTCGTCTTCGTCCTTATCGTTGAGCGGGTATGCCATCGAGAACTTCAACGGGCCCAAGGGCGAGATCCAGGCCACACCGAAACCGACGGAGTGACGCATATCACCGAAGTCCATGTCTTGACGTTCGTAGCCTGCGTGATTGGGTTTATCCAGGTAACCCCAGGCATAACCGGAGTCAAAGAACCCGAAGACGCGAAGCGTACGGTCGCCGCCCGGAAGCGGAGCGAGGAGTTCAAGGGACAAGTTGGCCATACGGTCACCGCCCATGTTGTCATTATCCGAGTCGCGCGGACCTAGGGTACCTGATTCGTAACCGCGAACCGAGCCGATACCGCCCATGTAGAAGTTCTTAAAGAACGGGAACATCTTGGTATCGCCGTAGACGTCGCCGTAACCGAATTCGGCATTCATCGCGAGCGTGAAGGTCTTCGTCAACGGGAAGAATCGCTGATACTGGTAGGTCATCTTGTAGTATTCGATGTCCAACCCCGGCACAGCGAACTCACCGTTAAAGCGCTGATACACACCGCGAGTCGGTGCCAAGGAGTTGTCTCGCGTATCGCGAGCCCATCCAACAGTCAAAGCAACGGACCAGGGATCCTTACCGAAGTACTTGACGTAATCCTTATAGCGTTGCGGAGAATTGGCGTTGGGTTCCACCTGCGTGGATTCGACCTTGGTACCCAGGAAAACGCGGTCCATTTCCGTAAACGGCACGCCGAAATTCAATGAGCCGCCGATCGTTTCGTATTCAACGTCGGAAACGTCCAATTCGTCCAAGTCGACGCGGCGGTCATACACTTCCCAGGAACGGCTGATGCCTTCGGGGGTAATGTACGGTTCCGTGACGGAAAGAGCGTAGGTTCGCTGAGACTTCGACGTGTTGATTTCAGCCGAGAGCGAATTACCCGTACCGAAAACGTTGTTCTGAGCAAAACCGGCAGAAAGGATCACCCCTTCGGAGGTGGAATAGCCGGCACCCAAGGAGATGGAACCCGTCGGGCGTTCCTTCACCTTCACTTCCACGTCAACCTGGTCGCGAGTACCCGGCACCGGCACCGGATCGGCCGTGACGGATTCAAAGTAGCCGAGACGGTCAATACGGTCACGGGAATACTTCACCTTGTCGCTGTCGAACCAAGCGGATTCGTACTGACGGACTTCGCGGCGAATCACGTCGTCGCGCGTACGGGTGTTGCCCGTGATGTTGACGCGGCGAACGTAGGCACGACGGCCCGGGTCAACCGTGTAAACGATGTCGACGGTACGCTTTTCGCGGTCGGCAATCGGATTCGGCGTTGCCTGAGCGAAGGCGTAACCCAAAGTCGAAAGTTTCGAGGCAATGCGTTCCGAAACAGCGTTAACGTGTTCGGCGTTATAAACCGAACCGTCCTCGATCGTCACAAGAGCGCGAAGGTTTTCTTCCAGACCCAACATATCGCCCGTGAGCTTGACACCCGAGACCGTGTACTTTTCGCCTTCGGTCATATTGATGGCAACGTGTACGTCGGACTTGTTCGGGGCAATCGACACCTGCACGGAGTCGATCTTGAAGTCGAGGTAACCCTGATTGAGGTAGAAGGAACGGATCGTTTCAAGGTCGGCCGCCAACTTTTCGCGGCTGTAGAGATCTCGCTTCGTGTACCAGCTCATCCAATTGGGCGTGCCCAACTGCATCAAATCGGCCAGTTCTTCGTTGTCGAAAATCTTGTTGCCGATAAAGCGGATCGAGGAAATCGAAGAGGCCCTCCCTTCGTCCACGTCGATACGGATACGGACGCGGTTGCGTTCCAACGGCGTGGCGCTCGTTTTGACGGTCACGCCGTAATAGCCCTGATTAAGGTACTGACGACGGAGTTCCTGGTCGGCGCGATCCAAGGTATGCTGGTCAAAAATGCGGCCTTCGGCCATGCCCACATCGCGCAGGCTCTTCACAACGGCTTCTTTATCGAAAGCCTTGATCCCGTGCGTTTCAATGGCTGCTACAGCCGGACGTTCGACAATCTGAACGATAAGAATGTCGCCCTCCTGGGAAAGGCTCACATCTTTGAAAAGACCGGAACGGTAAAGCGAGTGAATGGCGCGGGTACCGCGGTCGGGCGTGAATTCGTCACCGGCACGGAAGGGAAGATGCGAAAACACCGTCCCGGGATCCGTTCGGACGATCCCTTCAACGCGAATGTCCGAAATGACGAACGCAGCAGCGCCGTCAGCCAACATCATGGTCGCCAGTACTGCGGCGGCCGTTTTCGTCAGATTGGGAAACAAGATTTGATCTCTCAAAAACAACACGGTTTCAGTTCGGCGTTTCCTCGTTACTCCCAAAGCCCGTCAAGCTCTAGGTTCCCCGTCATTTTCGCGTCGGGACGGGACGTCGGAAACACCGACAAATTTGTCTAAGATTAGCAAATTTGAGGACTTCTTGAGAAGCATTCGCACGAATCCCGCCCTCTCGTCCTCGTTTCTTTACCTAAATCCGAAACGTTTTTGATTTTTCCGTAAGGAAAAAATCAGGCAAACAAACGCGTCAAATCGTTATTCATAGCGAAGACAAAAATCAGGAGCATCAAGAAGATGCCGGTCTTCATAATATTTTCACGGGTTTTAGGTGAAAAATCCTTGCGACGCAAACCTTCGATTGCCAAGACGACGAGCTGACCGCCGTCGAGCATCGGGATCGGCAACAGATTCATAAATCCCAAGGCAACGGAGATGAGCGCGATGAATTCGATGAAGGGAACGACGCCGCTCTGAACGGCACTGCCGGCCATATCGGCAATCGCAATCGGACCCGACAAGTTTTTAGTGCTCGCTTCACCCGTAGCCATCTGACCCACGCCCTTAATTTGAAGCATCGTGATACGTTCGACCTTGCGATATCCCGCGGCCACCGCGTCAAGCGGAGACAAACGAACCTTCACGAATTCGGGGATGGCCGCGACAGAAACACCGATCATCGGACGCCCGTCCTTCATTTCGGGGATCACCGTAACGGATCGCACGGAATCGGGCGACTGAATGCTCGCCACGCGCATCTCGGCACCGGCCGTGCTGGCCTTAATGGCCTCGATGACCTGTCCCACCGACGTCATTTCGACCCCGTTGATCGACAGAATACGATCGCCGGCCTGAAGCCCAGCTTTGGCGGCAGGGGAATCAGGCACCGTGCCGCTTACCATCGGATCCTTCTGATGCGGGAACAGCCCCAAAACGGCAAAAGCGGGCTTTTCCGCAAGCGTATCCATCGTTTCCCCCGCCAAGGAGAAGTGACGGATAACCGGCGTACCTTCGCGCACGAACATCATGCGGATATCGGGATTGCCGACTTTATTCATGAGTACCAACGAGACTTCAAGCATGCCGTTGACTCGTTCGCCGTCGATTTCAACCAGACGGTCGCCTTCGCGAATATCGGCCGCCGCAGCCTGCGTTTTAGCGGGCGGATTGCCCATCACGGTTGCAAGGTCGGGCGTCCCGATCGCGCCGATTGCAGCGTAAAGCACAAAAGCCAGGACAAAATTGATGGCCGGACCCGCAAAAATAATGAGGCCTCGGCGCCAGCGCGCGACGGCCTCAAAGGCGCGATGACGTTCCTGAGGCGGTACGGGCGCATCCGGATCGCCCTCTCCAAGCATCTTCACATAGCCGCCCACCGGAAAAAGCGAGAGGCAATATTCGGTTTCGCCGATCTGACGACGCCAGATGACAGGCCCCATACCGAGCGAGAAGCGGAGGACCTTAACGCCCATAAGTTTGGCCATTACGCAGTGACCGCCTTCGTGAATCGTCACAACAACGGCAATGGTCAGAATAAAACCGATGAGGGGAAGCAAAAATGACATAACTTTCTTTCGTATTGGATTGATGTTGAAAAGAAACTCGGCGCGGATCCTCTCTTAATTTCGCATCGAGAATTGCGAGCATACACGTTTTTGATCTTTGCTATCGTTTTCTTTGGTTTCCCTAGCGCGATTTTTTCATTCGGAAACAAGAGCGCGCTAAGATCATGAGAGATCAACTTTTTTTGCACGCCCACAGACTCATGCGAAACGAGAATTACACGCAGGAAATGCGAGAGATGGCAAAACACGCATTTGAGACCGGTTTGAGCTATCGCTTCGTAGCGGAAGCCCTCAAGATTCCGCTCTATACGGCTCGCGAATGGCAGGCCTCGCTGTTGCGCGGCGAATTGAGCTGGGCGCAGGACGTTCGAACGAGAAAAACCGCGGACGTAACGGACGAAGAAAAGCTCGACTTTCTGGAAAAAATTGCCGCAGGCGAATTGTCGGTGAAAGCCGTTGCGCGCGAATGCGGAGTATGCCTGTCAACCGTTCGTTATTGGCGAAAAACGATGCGTGAAGCCCAAGCGGGCGACGCCCCGCCGAGACCGGCTTTCCCCAGCAACCCGAGAAATCCGAAAACACCGCATAAAAAAGGAGATTCACCCGAAGGCGAATCTCCCGAAGATAAACAGCTCTCGCTTTTCTAACTTAGAGGCTAGCTAACATGGCACGCGTTTCTGCACGCACGCGGGTATCGAGTGCCAGAATTTCCTCAACCGACGTCGGGTTGGCGGCAACGGTCTTCTCAAGCATCGTCGTCACGGTTTTGAAGATGTCCGTAAAGCCGATCTTTTCCGCCAAGAAAGCTTCTACAGCGATTTCGTTCGCCGCATTGAGAATGATGCAGGCGGCTCCACCCGTGCGAAGCGCGTCATAGGCCATCCCGAGCAAGGGGAAAGTTTCCATATCGGGTTCTTCAAAGGTGAGCTTTCCGATTTCAGCCAAAGACAAGCGCTTCGAATGACCGTCCATACGTTTAGGCCAGCCGAGCGAATAAGCGATCGGCGTTTTCATGTCGGCCGATCCGAGCTGAGCGATCAATGCTCCGTCTTCGTATTCGACGGCCGAATGCACGATACTTTCGGGGTGAACCACCACTTTGATACGATCGGGTCCGAAGCCGAAGAGCCAGGACGCTTCGATCACTTCCCAACCCTTGTTCATCAAAGTCGCTGAAGCCACACTG
>JAHHRG010000067.1 GCA_020025965.1 Sutterella sp. | reverse complement strand
ACTGTTCGCAGGATCTCCAGAATCCCCTCCCAAAATTTGGGAGGGGAGCATCAATCTGTTGTTACCAGAGTTTTTTTAGATTGACATGAGAAATCTGCGTTACTTAACATCGGCAGGTGCATTGGTTTGACCGAACCCGTGTACGTTGATACTGACCAAAGGAGAAATCTCATGCTTAACCGTAACGCAACCGGCGCTTTGTTGCTAGCCGCGTTTACCGCCATATCAATGCCGACGTTCGCTTCCGAAGTCCCGCAGGGATTGATCAAAGGAAGTGCTTACGTTCACACCGATCGTTCCATGGCAGAAGCCATGGCTCAGGCCTGGACGGTGTTGCCCGCCGACATCACGGGCGGTACCCTTTACGAAGGGACGAACATCAACGCTCCTCGCACAACGGGGAAAGCACCGGCTGTGATTTTTGTACACGGCTCCGGCGGTATCAATCCACAAATCAAGGCCTTTCAGACTTGGTTGGCCACGGAATTCGGTGTTGCCAGCTTGACGGCCGACTCCTTCCAGCTGAAGGATCGAATGACGTATTCTTCGCCGATTGATCCGAAAGATTACGAAAAAATTCATTCGCTTCGCTCGTCGGAATTGACCGCTGCCGTTGCGTTCCTTTCAAAACAGCCCTGGTTTGACGGTCGTTTCGTGATTGCCGGCACCAGTGAAGGTGCGGTGGCTGTTGCCCGTTATGTCAAAGCTCCCGAAGTGACTGCTGAAAAGGGCCGCATCATTTTCTCTTGGTCTTGCGAAGACAACTATCATGTTGTTCACCACGACACCAAGATTCCGAAGGATCTGCCCGTGCTTAACATCATGAGCAAGACGGATAAATATTTCTCGAAGGCCAACTCTTACATCGGCAATCCGAGTGTCCTCGGCAATTGCAGCAAGGCTTTGGAAGGTAATGAACATGCCCAGGTCGTGTTCATCAAGGATGCGCCGCATACGCTGATGAATCTGCCCGAAGCTCATGAAGCCGTGACGGCATTCCTGAAAGAAAATTTGCTCAAATAGACGCTGATTTTTTCCCTCGTCTTTTCTCATTCTGCTCAATAAAGCAAGAGAAAAGGGTGGAAACGATAAAGCCGAAGCTTAAAAAAGCTTCGGCTTTTTTTCACGCTTCAACAAATGAGTGTTTGTCACACTCTTAAGTATCTAAGACATTTGTCTTATGTGCCTAGGTTTTAGGATGATCTGTTGGCAACGAGGAGAACCGTTGACAATGAGGAGAACCTTTAATTTGATACGGTGAACATCCACTTTCGATCTTCGGAATGCTCTCCTAAACTGTAAAGGAAAAGCACAAGCTCGCTAATGTTTATCGGGTAACAGCTTCTTATCCTCAAGGAGGATTCTATTATGACCAATCAGTCTCGTCGTTCATTCCTCAAGGGCTCCCTCGTTGGCGCAGCCGGTGTAGCCGGTGCCGCTTTTGTCGCTCCTGCCTCTGCCGCTCCTGCCTCTGCCGCTCCGCGCACAAAGTTGCCCGCTCAATGGGATGAATCGGTTGACGTCATCGTTGTCGGTTCCGGTTTTGCCGGTTTGGCAGCTGCTATTGAAGCCAAGAAGACTGGTACAAATACGATCGTTCTCGAAAAGATGCCGACCCCGGGTGGCAACTCCATTATTAACGGCGGTATTTTGACGGCTACGGGTTGCCCGCAACAGTTAAAACACGGCATTAAGGATTCTGTCGACTTACTTGCACAGGATATCCTCGTCGCCGGGGCTTACCTCAACAATCCGGCAAAGGTTCGCGTGTTGGCTGAACATGCGCTTTCCAATTACGAATGGACCGTGAAGGAACTCGGTGTTGAATATAACGCCGACGCAATCGGTCAGGAAGGCGGTCATTCGGTACCGCGTTACGTTTTCACGAAGAACGGTTCGGGTTCGGGCATTGTCACCAAGGAACTCGACAAGTTGAAGGCATTGGGCGTTCCGGTTCGTCTCCGCACTTATGTTGAACACATTATTCGTGATGACACGGGTCGCGTCGTCGGTCTTCAGGTGCGTGAAGGCTATCGTTTCCCGCATGCCGATTCCGGCAAGGTTAAATTCATTGAAGCGAAGAAGGGTGTCGTACTTTGCTACGGCGGTTTCTCGGCCGACGTGAAGTTCCGTTCGATGCAGGATCCCAAGTTGACGGATAAGTTCAGTACGACTAATCAGCCTGGCGCAACTGCTGAACTTTGGCGCGAAACGTCCAATATCGGTTGTGCTCAGATTCAGAACGACTGGATTCAGTGCGGTCCGTGGTCTAACCCCAAGGAAAAGGGCATGGGGATTGGCTGGACCTTCACACAGTCGGCAGCTGCCGAATACGGCCTTTGGGTTAACACGAAGGGTAAGCGCTTTGTGAACGAATTGGCTAACCGCAAGATTCGTGCAGATGCTATTTTCGCTGAAGAAGCCAAAGGACTGAAGGCGGTGGCCATTGCCAACCAGTATGGTCTGGACAAACTTGAAGCCGCACGTCCCGGGATTACCAAGAAGCTTGTCGAACCGAACATCGTCAGCAAGTTCGATACGCTCGAAGCACTTGCCAAGGAATTCGAAATCCCTGTTGCAGAACTGAAGAAGTCCGTTGCACAGGTTAATGAATCTGCTGACAGCAAGATCGACAAACCCTTCGGTCGTTATATCAATAACGAATTCAAGCCTCTTGTCGATGGTCCTTGGTATGCCGCTTATACGAGTCCGAAGGTGCATCACTGCATGGGCGGTCTCGTCACGAATATGAAGGGTCAGGTTCTCGATATCATGGATCAGGAACCGATTCCGGGTCTTTATGCCGCCGGCGAAGCTACAGGCGGTGTCCACGGAGCCGTTCGTCTCGGTTCTTGTGCAATTCTTGACTGCCTCGTTAACGGTCGCATTTGCGGTCAGGAAGTCGTCAACGCCTAAGGGAACCTCCGCCTAGGAGTTTGATAGCACAGAACGCCGGCACGGACGATTTTGAATCACCCGTGTCGGTTTTTTTGGTAAGTGAAGATAATGAAGATCCCGATACTTTTATGTGCACTTGCGTTGTGTTTCTCCGTGAATGCGAACGCCGCAGCGGATATGACAACCAATCATCATGTGCAAAAAGGAATTCCTTGCGCCTCCTGTCACGGCGCGGATAACAGCGTAAGTTATCCGACCATCAATGAATGTAAGAATTGCCATGATCCGAAAGAGGTGGCAGAGGCGACAAAAGACGTCAAACCTCAGAATCCCCACGTTTCGCCTCATTACGGGAATGAGCTAGACTGTACTCTGTGCCATGTCCAACACGGCGAGACGGTCAATTATTGCGATCAGTGTCACACCTACGGTTTTAAAGTTCCCTAGAGTCAGAGCTGTTGGCAGTATTGTCGATACTCCGAAATTCAGCTGTCTCAACCCCGAGTCGCGCCATAAGGATCAGCCCGGGGTTTTTTTTTTGGGGGGAATTGTCTATGACGCAATCAGACGCTACGAACCGGTCGCCGGGCATCAACGGGATCGAAGAGCAGGATAGTTTTATGACGACCAGACGCGGATTTATTCAGAGAGCGGCGAGCACGCCACTGCTCAAGACGCTTTCTCCTTTAGCGGTACTGACTGCTGCGCCTGAGGCTGAGGCCGGTCAGTTAGGTGCTGCCAAAGATAAATCCAAAATACCGAGTGAAACGGCCGACATTGTGATTGTGGGTTCCGGCGGCGCCGGACTTTCTGCCGCACTTGCCGCTCGAGATAAAACGAACGGCCGTATCGTTATTCTGGAAAAAATGACGGTACCCGGAGGAAATACACGTTTTTCTTGCGGGTTCTTCAATGCGGTTGATCCGGAAAGACAAGAGCGACAGGGTATTCGGGATTCTATTGATGGACATATTGCAGATACCATTCGCTCCGGCCGCGGACTGGCCGATCCTCGACTCGTCAAGGTGCTTTGTGAACGCGCGCTCGATACCCTCCATTGGCTTGAAAATTTGGGGGTCTGCTACGACCAAAACTGCACGCAGATTTACGGCGGCTTATTTCCGCGAAGTCATATGCCGCTGTTGCCTGAGGGCGTCGACAGTTATGTAGATATCCTTCTTAAAAGAGCCGCCGAACGAAAGATTGAGATTTGGACCGACAAAAACGTCAAGGCACTTTTAACGAATGAGGATGAAGATACTCTTCCTGAAAGAGAAGGAAATCGGGCAGTTGTACAACGTGAAGACGCTTCCGGCGCTTTACGGCAGGCCTCGAAAAAAGTGACGGGCGTCTTATTTCGGGATGAAAACGGTAACTACAAACGTCTCTACGCGAGAGGCGGGGTCATCCTGGCGGCCGGGGGATATGCAGCCAATGCGCAACTCTGTCAATTGCATGACCCTCGCTTGTTTGAGCTGGCGACCACCAATGTCGCCGGTTCGACCGGGGAGATGATGCTTGCCGCCCAGAAGGTGGGAGCTTATCTGACGGGCTGTGACTATATCGAATGTATTCCGCTCCATGTGCACTACGCGCGCTTCGCCATTATGGTTGAATGGGCCATTTTTGTAGATCAAAAAGGGGAACGTTTTGTTCGTGAAGACGATCGACGTGATACGGTGCGGGACAAAGTTCTCGCATTACCCGATCGATACGGATATGTGATCGTAGATAACGAAGGGTTTTTGAGTTGTCCGCCGTCTTTTCAACGTCAATTAAAAATGGGACTCAAGCGACAGGAAGTTTTTTCTGCTGAGACACTTGAAGAACTTGCACAACTCCTGCGTGTGCCGGTCAATAATCTTTGCCAAACAGTCAGACGCTATAACCGATTCGTTTCCACGGGGCGCGATACGGATTTCAATCGTGCTCCTCAGTCACTTAAATATCCCTTGGCATCGCCTCCGTATTGGGCGTGTCTGGCTAAGATGAGCCGTCACCATACGATGGGAGGCGTTTCAATTGACGAGCACGCCAGGGTGTTGGATTGGGACGCTTGTATTATCGACGGGCTGTATGCTGCAGGAGAGGTCACCAGCGGCATACACGGTGCCAATCGTTTGGGCGGGAACGCGATTTGTGATGCTCACGTTTTCGGTCGAATTGCAGGAGAAGAAGTAGCTCGACGGTTGAGCGCGAACGAATGAACAGTCGCTCTTGTACGGCACGTAACCGATCAGAGAGAACAGGAAATTTCTCACCTAAAGTGATAAAAACGGAGACCAGAGGATGACGACAGAAGAGCTCCGCAGTGTACGGACATCATTTTCAAAACTTTTGGGTCCCGATCCCGTTAACGTTGTGATTGTCGGAGCGGGGTTGACGGGAATTTGTGCGGCGCTTTCGGCTGTAGAGCGTCGAGCAAACGTCGTTTTGATCGAATCCGCAACCAATCTTTATCGTGATGATGAGATTGAGCGTCCGCTCTATATCAATGCCGTGGATCCCGAACGTCAGGGGGAACTCGGCATCGTTGATTCTCCCGAGCTTTTTTTCCGTCAAACTCAGGCCGCGGGACTCGGACGCGGCAATCCGATCTTGCAGAAAGCGCTGTGCTATAAGGCCTATATTGCCGTGAAATGGCTGGAAAGTTTCGGCGTTCGTTTCGAAAAGAAAGTCAGACAGATCCCGGGAGGAGCCTTTCCGAGAACGTGTGTGGTCAAAGATTCGGATGCCATGCGTCGGAAACTTTTAAGAGCTGCAACCGATGCCGGCGTAACGGTTCTTCCTGGCATGTCATTTGAGGATCTTTACCAAGAAAAAACCGGACGCATTCGGGGGGTATTCGTTCGTGATCTGAACGGAGACCAACATCTTCTCATTGCCGATTCGGTCATCATGGCAACAGGCGGTTTTTCCGGAGACTCTGAGCTTTGTGCCAGACATGATGCCAGGTTGAAGTCTCTCGGAGCGCTGCGTCAGGCGAAGGTAGAGAACGGTTTGCGATCCATTGTTCGTGTCGGCGGTTATCTTGTCGGTATGGATTTCATCGAACTTGCCTTCGGCCTATGCCGAAAGGATCCGTCGGAAGAATTTCTGCCGTCGCCGTTTTCACCTCTGGACTACATACTTCTTAATCAAGCGGGTGAACGTGTTGTGAACGAGGCCGATTCGGAAGCGGTTAAAGACGCCGTGTTGAATGAAAAATCTTCAAGTCTCATGCTTCTGACATCCTTTACAACGTTAAAAACGCTTCCCAGCGTATGGCAGAGGCGCATGGAGGCTCTGCTCAGTGAGGGCCGTGCAAAAAGAATTGTCGGTCGTAATGATCTTCGCTCGGTGACGGATTTTCCTGAACAGGCATGGGCTGCACTCACGCAATACAATCGCCCCGGCATAGACGAACTCGGTAAGTGCTGGCGCGAACAGATCAACACAGGAGACATTTTCGCGATACCGGTCACTCTGACCAGAGCCGTTACGCTTGGCGGCGTATGCATTGACAAAGAGTGTCGGGTTCTATCGGCTGACGGCTCCGTTGTCGAGGGACTTTTCGCTGCCGGTGAGATTACGGGCGGAATACACGGTGCCCATTGTTTGCCCGGCAATCTTGCGCTCGAATCCGTTGTTTTCGGGCGCGAGGCCGGTCGCTCCGGCGTTCGCGAATCTTAGTCCTTTAAAACATCGAGAACACGAGCAATATCGACAGCTGTTCGTACTTTGAGTTTCTTACAGACTTGTCCGCGGTGGACTTGTACAGTCTTTTCGGCAATGCCGAGTTTCTCGGCAATGATTTTGTTCATTAAGCCGAGAGCGACAAGTTCAGCGACTTCACGTTCGCGAGGTGTCAACGAACCGAGCTCTTTCTTGGCCGACAGCGTGTCAACATGATGAGATCTTCTTTTCCAGTCGAGCTCAACGGCATTGGCGACGCTTGTGAGGAGTTTGGTGTCGTCAATGGGTTTGGGTAGAAAGTCAAAAGCACCGCGCTTGACGGCGTCAACGGCCATTGAAATGTCGCCGTGCGCAGTAATAAAGATAATGGGCAGCGCGTAATCGTCTTTAGCCATGACCTCCTGAAGTTCGAGTCCGCTCATCTCCGGCATGCGAATGTCGAGAAGCAGACAGCCCGGCACCATGGGTTCATCCTCGGCCAGAAATGCTTCGGCAGACGGGTAGGTCTTCACTTTCCAGCCTTCTGTTGAAAGCAGAAATTCAAGAGAGTCACACATTTCAGGATCGTCGTCGACGATTCGAATGAGGGCAAGCGAGTTAGGCATTGGGTTTTTCCTTGTTTAATGGTCGGACTTCATTTTTGTAGAGCGGAAGTGTGACTGAAATGATTAGTCCGCAGTCGGGTTTTCTGACAAAGGCCAAATTTCCACAAGCCGCTTCGGCTATACGTCGAACAATCACGAGCCCCAGGCCGAGACCTTCCGGTTTCGAGGTGTTCAGAGGAATGGAAAGACGTGCGAAGGCTTCGTCGGTAAGTTTAGGACCGTTGTCTTCAATCGATAGAACGACGTGGTCCGATTCCGCAGTCAGCGAGGCAATAATGACTGGTTCTTGAGTCGCGGCTGTTGCATCGGCGGCATTCTTGAGCAGATTGTTAATCAACAATTCCATTTCGAGCGTATCAGCCGATACCCATAGAGCAGGGGTAATTCGTCTGATGACGGGAATCTTTTTCGTGCGCTCAAATTGGGAAATCGCTTTTTCAAACAGATCGGAGAGGCACATGGGGCGGGCGTTGGGCAGTTTTTGCTTGGCAACGCTACGGACATGATCAATGATGTCGCTCGCTTTCGTACTTTGCCGATCAATCTTTTCCAGGACTGTTTGGAGAAGTTCCGGATCGGTATTGCCATGAGCAAGAGCACGTTTGAGCCCGCGAGTGTAGTTGCGTATCACCGCTAAAGGTTGTTTGACTTCGTGTGCGATCATGGATGAAAGCTCTCCAACCAGACCCACACGCTCGGAAGCGACAAGTTTTTTGTTGTAGCGTTCGGCCTCTTCCGCCATTCTGTGTTTTTCGGCTACGGTTGCCAAGAGTTCTTCGGTACGCCTTCTGACGAGGAACGATGCACGGATGCTGTGGATGATAAGTCCTACAATACAGAGCATCAGTGTGGCAATCCAAACGCCGTATTTGTGAAGGAACGAACGCCAACTCCACTGCGTTTGCCGTTGATAGTTCAGGTCCTCGGTGATTTCCAAGAGCTCGTGCATGCTGCTATAGCGGGCACCGCGTTGCCAGTTGTTACTCTCTGCTTCGAAAGGAATGCCAAGGAGAGTTCCGGCAACAATATTGGATAGAAGCGGATCTGTCGAGGGAAAAGAAGCGAACGTCCAACCCGGATAAAACACCGAAGAAGAGAGACAGCGAGTTTCTGTGACTCGGTCAGTCGTCAGAAAACGAAGATCTTTGAAAAGATCGGGATTGTTTTTTCGTTCGTGCTCGAAAAAACAGGCCGGTAAAACGCCTGCATCATAGTGCCCGGAGGCAATTTCACGAACAATGGTTTTCACTTTATTGTCCGGAGTGGCGTGAGCGGTGTCGGATACGGCCGAGATTTTGACGTGCGAAATGCCGGCATGAATCATTTCACGGCTGAAAATTCGAGAGTCGGTGCCGTTAGCCTCCGATACGAGAACGCGTTTTTTATCAAGATCACGTATTGATTGCAGTTCTTGATTCCCCGAGCGCACAACGAGAACCATGCCTTTCGTTGTTTCGGGAGAGGGCGCTTCAGTAATATGATGCGAAACCATGGCGCGCGCTCCGAAGAATCGTTCGAGGACAACGTAATTGTCCGGAGATGTCAGCGCAAAATCGATTTTTCGCTCTTCCGAGAGTTTTTGAATTTCTGAAAAAGAAAGATGTTGAAAAACGATCGGATGATCCGGAAGGGCGTATTTGAGATAACGCTCGCTATCTGCGAGGAAGTTCGCTTCAAGGGTTCCTACATCTTCTTTTTGAATCGCGATGATCACAGGAGAGGCCTGTTCCTCCCTGGCCTGAGAGCCGGTGTTGCCGAAGGCAAGCAGAAGAACAGGCAGAAAGTAATGTCCTGATTTGCAAGAGGAAAAAAATCGCACGATTGAGACTCAAAAAGAAATGCCCCAAATATTTATATTAGCAAAAGATATGAAGGGAAGGCTCTTGGAGACTGGTTCCTACGGACTGAAGGATTCCGGACGATTGGTCTTTTTATTGATAAAAAAGAACCCACATACCGTTTGAACTATCCCCAGAAAGTGAGACACCTTTCTGGGGATGTTTTGGGTGCGCCCAGCATGGGCGCGTTCTAACGGGTGAAAGTCCCGAGCGCAGGAGGTA
>JAHHRG010000066.1 GCA_020025965.1 Sutterella sp. | reverse complement strand
CTCCGACACCTTCGCCGAAGCTTGGGGCACGATCGGTGAAAACCTTGCCGGTTTGACCGACGTTCTTACCGACCCGGCCGGTGTGGCTGTTGGCGACCTTTCCGATACAGCTGCTGCCGCTGAAGAACAGGAAGTCACCATGGACTCCGTGACGATGATGCAGAGCCTCTTCGGCGACCGCATTGCCGCCTTTGCCTACCTCCTCGTCGTTCTCCTTTACATGCCCTGCGGCGCTGCCGTGGCTGCTGTGAAGCGCGAAGCCGGTACGGCCTGGATGCTCTTCCTCTGCGGTTGGACGACTGCTCTCGGTTACGGTGCCGCTACGATCTTCTATCGTACGTTCCACTTCGCCGACGATCCGCTCTACGCCATCGTTTCCATCGCGATCTCGCTCGCCGTTATCGTGGGCATGGTCCTCTGGATGCGCTGCTACGCCAAGAAGCATTACGGCGAAGGCAAGCGAATCATTCCGATCGCTGTTGCCAAGTAATCCTCGGCTTCCCTTGGTGCTTTTGTGAAATACGCAAGCACCATTAGCAAGACAAAGACCTCGTCGATTTCCGTTCGACGAGGTCTTTTAGTATTGGGACTTGACAAAAGTTTAGGGATATGATCTAATATTGTAACCATGGCCCTCGGTTGGATTTGTTACTACAAATCTTCATCGGGGGTTTTCTTTTATTTGCCTCCATCTCTCCTCCCAATCATCTTCAAATCCTGAATTTTCAATCGTCAAGCGCCCTCTGTAATTTTCCAAATCAGAAAAGTCTGGAAAATTCAAAAATAGCTCTTTGACTCGATTACCCCAAGAATAATCAGGAAATAATTTCACCAGTATTCTATATATAATACATAGAGCAATAAAACAACGGCCTTGTTGATGAGGAGTAAGACCCTTACACCACTCTTCATTGCTTTTCACTCTCTCAAAGCCGGGTTGAGATAGCAAATTGGCATTCCACAATCTTTGTTGATGAGCACAGAGATTCCGATAATAATTGATTGTACTCAGCCATGTACTGAAATCCTTTCCTTCAATTAACCCTAACTCTGACGCTATCTCATTTTGGTGAGCCAATCGCAACATTTTGTACAAATAACTGGTTGATCCAAAATCCCAGACTTGACAACATACCCAAATGGGAATCGCTTCGTAATTTTTCTTATAGTGAAGGATACATTCCTCTTTTGATTTTTTAATATTCCTCATATTTTTTTGTTGCCAATTTATCCAGTCTTCGCTACTCGGTGGAAGATATTTTGGCAAGATTATATTCATATTTGAATACGCCAAAGGATCAATTTTGCCTAACTTATAAGCGATAATTGCCCGAATTGAAACTTCTATTTTTTCTATGGCTTCAAGGGAAAGGATGCGAAGTTGTTGATCAAATGCATAAAGCTGCTTCAAATGCTCGAAACTAGCTCCCTTTAGAAAGCCATCGCTTCCTTCATTCCTAAAGGGAAACAAATATCCCGAGAGACGATAATATCCACATCGTTTTAACCATGAGAGAGCCTCATCGGGATCCGAAACAATCAATCCGCGTCTTCTGAGAAGAGACAACTGGTCATCATAAGAAAGCCATGGTTTTTCAGCCATTTTTTTGCCTTTCCTTAGTGTCAGGTATTTGTCGTTTATACAAAAATCATTCTATCAACTAACAACCTGCTTTTTTCACGTATTGATCATCAGCTGATAGGTTTCCATTCTAACTTCTGTTTAATCTCTTTTATTGGGCTTCATCTCTTCGTAAGATGATTCCTTGCTATGATTTTATGAGAAGATAGAAATGGTCTCTGTGACTTTCTGAATATACCAGTCCCAAAAGACAGTTAACCATCCACAACAATAGAGAGCCCTCCTATGTCCGACAACTACAGCAACAATCTCGATGCCGCCGTTCGCCGTTCGGTAGGCAACCGTAAGCACCCTCTCAAAGGCGCAAAATCCGCTCACGACAAATCCCGTGAAGCGGCTCTTCGTCTGCGCCGCGAACGCCTTCGCCGCCGTCAGGAAGACAACGACTTGATCGAAGATGACGACGAACTGTTGTCGCTTGACGAAGCCGCGCTTGAACTCTCCGAGGAAGAACTGCGCGAATACGCGGCCTTACTCTCCGACACGGAGGATGAAAAGCCCGCTCGCTCGACGCCGCAGAATGCCCAGCATTCTCTCGGCATTAACGGTGCCGAAAGTCTGGGCGGCGCTTATACGAACGAAAGGATCGCTACGGGTCGCGCCAAGAGTGCAGACAAGGACGAGGTAAACGAACTCCTCAAATCCGCCCATCGTGACGATCATCATCAGGACGACCGTGACGGCAATGCGGAAGAAGCCGAGAAAACGCACCGAGTGAAGAAGCAACGCGAACTCGTTGCCAAAATCTTTGTGAGCGCGATTGTGATCGCCATGTTGGCGGCCGCGTTCTGGCCGGGCTAAGTCCTAACGAAACAGACGAGTTGCTTCTTCGCAACCTCCGCTTCAACCTCCGATCGACTTTATGAGACACGATCGGAGGTTTTCTTTTTCTGGATAAAAAAATCCGCCCGAGCCCGAAGACCCAAGCGGATTGGAAATGTGCTGTCAATCCCGTCAGAGACGAACAGGATTTCTTGTCATCTACTTACACAATGAAGTAAAGGATGATAAGAAGCATGAAGCCCACTGGTGCGGAACGCTTCACGATTTCCATCGGGTTCACAAGCGCGATACCCGAAAGGAGAATCACACCGCCGGCGAGCGGAGAAGACATACGGCCGAGACCGGCAGAGACCATAGCGAGGTAACCCAGGCCGTCGATTGTCATACCGAACTGTTCGGCAAAGGGCGTAACGGCTTCGTTAAAGGCAAACGCAGCGGCGTCGCCGGAACCCGTCAAGACACCCAAGAGGTAGGGACCGAAGGAGCCGCCGATCTTGGCGACTTCGTTGGCAGACGTCAGATAGTTGACGAAGAGGTCAATCACGCCGGCGGCACGAAGACCGGCAGCAAAAACACCGGCCGAAATGATGATACCGAGAATGTTGGCGTAGCCGCTGCCCATACCGTTAAAGAACTTCTTCACGGCTTCCTGCGGGTCGGAACGCGTCACGATCAGAGCGTACATCATACCGATCAACATGGCGGTAGCCACAGAGATCTTGACGGAGGTAATCCAGAGCGAGAAGACAACGAGGAGAACGACCGGAACGAGCGGCGCAACGGCGTAGAAGATGTTGGCGCGTTCTGGGAGGTTGGAGCCCTTTTCAGCGTCGTTCTTCAAGAGTTCGGATTCAAAGCCTTCGGCACGGTAGTCCTTGTAGATCACGCAAATCACCGTCAGAAGGATCATGGCACCAAAGGTCATCGTGAGCGTGGCAGCCCAGTGAGCGCCGATGAATTCCATGACTTCCATGCCGGCCAACTTCGAGATGAACGGGTTGTGCGGCACACCCGGGTTAAAGTAAGCGGGCATGAGAGAGGAAGCAATGGCTGCGGCGGCGATGGCCGGATGGAAACCGGAGCGCACGAGAATCGGGATCATCGTGGGGCCGACGGAAGCGCAGAGACCGGCCATGGAAGGAATGGCGGTCGAAATAAGGGCCGTGATGAACATGCAGGTCGGAAGAAGGAAAAGCCCCATCTTCTTCAGGGAAGACGTCAAGAGACGAACAAGATGCACGTCACACTTCGTATAGGAAATGACGCCGGCAAAACCGATAGCCGAACAGATGGCGATGATGAGACCGCCCTTGGTCATCGACTTGTCGAACTGCGTGAAAGCCATCATCGGGTCAAGAGAGGCACAAGCCATCACGAGACCGGAGAGAAGAAGCACGAAACGCGTTTCATAGCGCTTCAGAAGAGCCCAGACCGTCACGCACACGACGGCCAAAGCAAACCAAACGGTGAAGTTCATAGTGGCACCGATTAAAAAGAGAAGGAAAAACCGCTTTTCTCCGACAGGAAAGATGAAAAGCGTTTCATCCGCGCGTGGCGGGCGTTGTTTAGCATCTCTTTCCGAATGGTTTCCCGAGAGACTTCTCAAAAGACCATTTGAAAATAGACAGACAAAACGAACGCATCGGAGAAGGCCCGTATTTTAGCGAACCTCCGGACAAACTTCCTTACAGTTCACGGGAAAAACGGAGATGTCCGTCAAAATCAGCAAAGATCCCTGGCGTTTTAGGAAAATGTCAGTTGCTCGGAAAATTCGTTTTTTTCAAACCCCGGCAGGGAACATGCAAAAAAGTATTGCAGCGCATTGACCCGAAGGCTTGACGCCTGCTATAGTTACTTCCGATCTGATGTGTGGTGTCTTGCGTTCCAACCGACACACGACACTCAAGTCGCTGTTGGGAGTCCATTCGATTGCGAAGAGTTGATGCAATCGAGCTTGATGAAAACGGTGATCGAGATTGGGAACCCCACCATCAGAATCCGCCACGGCACTTTTCTTTGGAAAGTGCCTTTTTTATTGCCTGCTTTTTTGGGCTTGCTGTGTTTTCGGCCGCTGCTTGAAATTTTCTACGTCAATCGAGTGCGCGGCAGCCCCCTGCCACTTCGTCTCTCTTCCGTCTCTCTTCGGGTAAGTCCGCCTTCTCATCTGCCGTTTCCTTCGGCTCTCGGGCGGTACAATTAAAAGATACTCATTTCTCGAGCGTATCCGTACTTACGCCCGATCTGCCCTTATTTTGGAGAGACACTCATGCAATTCGTCGATCACGCTCCGGTTCGTCTTCTTTTCGGCCCCGGCAAACTCAATGCTCTCGAAACTGAAGCGCTACCCGGAAAAAAAGCCCTCCTCTTGACGTCAAACGGTACGGCCGTTGAACGCATCGGTGCGCTCGCCCGCGTGAAGACGATGTTGGAAGCCCGCGGTATCTCTTACATTCACGAAGCCATCGTCGAACCGAATCCTTTGACCACCACTGTCATGAAAGGCGCAGAAGCCGCCAAGGCTGCCGGTTGCGACTTTATCGTGGCCTTGGGCGGCGGTTCCGTCATGGACTGCGCCAAGGCGATCGGCATCATGGTGACGAACCCCGGCACGATTTGGGACTACGTCCAGACGGGCTCGGGCGGTCGTCAGCCTACTGCGATTGCACCGATTCCTCTCGTAGCCATTACCACCACGGCCGGCACGGGTTCCGAAGTCGACGGCGGCGGTGTGATTTCGAACCCCGATACTTTTGAAAAATGCAGCGTGGGCGGTCATATAGGCTGCTACCCGGTGCTTGCCATTGTCGACCCGGAACTCATGCTTTCCGTCCCGCCGAAGCTCACGGCCTATCAGGGCTTTGACGCACTTTTCCATGCCGTTGAAGGTTATGTCACGAAGCGTCCCAATTTCATGAGCGACATGTATGCGCTTGAAGCCGTGCGTCACATTGCTGCGGGACTTGCCCGAGCGGTCAAGGACGGGAACGATTTGGAAGCCCGCGAACACGTTGCCTTTGCCAACACCATGGCAGGCTTTGTGATGACCACCTGCCGTCTCACGAGCCAGCATTCGATGGAACATTCGCTTTCAGCCTTCCATCCTGAACTTCCGCACGGTGCCGGTCTCATCATGCTCTCGATGGCCTATTTCTCGCACATGATCGAAACGGGGGCGCAGTCGGAACGATTCGTCGAACTTGCCCGTGCCATGGGCATTCGCGACGCTGTCAAACCGCAGGACTTCCTCCGCGCCCTCTTTGATCTGCAGGTTGCCTGCGGTGTGTCCGAACTCAAGATGTCCGACTGGGGCATTACCCGTGACGAAATTCCGGCCCTGGCCGAAAACTGCCGATCGGCAGGTTCCGCACTCTTTGAGCATGATCCTGTCGCACTCACTTTTGAAGACACGGTTGAGATTTATGCAGCGTCCTACCGCTAATTAGCCCTTCCTCAAAACGGCCGCCCGATACGAACCGACATCGACCGGCCGTTTTATGCTTGAGAGAATCCCCGTGTCGTCGCTCTTTGCGCTTTTCCTCCTCACTTCTTTGGCCAACATCGCCACACCCGGTCTCGGTGTCACGATGATCGTGGTGATTGCCGCTCAGTTCGGCTGGAAAAAGACACTGGGAGCCTGCCTTGGAACGGCACTCGGTATTGCCGTTCTCTTTTTGATCGGCGTATCGGGGCTGGGGGTAATCGTAGCCACAAGTCCCGTGCTCTTTGCCGGCATTAAAAATGCCGGTGCTCTTTTTCTCTTTTGGCTTGCGTGGAAAACCTGGCAAAAACCGCCTGTCAAAATCGTCCTGAATCATTCGGAAAAACCTTCCGACAACACTCCGGCAACCGCGGACGAAACCGGCGTAGCACTCTTTTGGAAGTGTTTCGTCATTTCGCTCACGAATCCTCAACCCATTGTCTTTTGCCTTTCGCTTTTCCCGCAGTTCATTGACCCGATGCTCTCTTACTGGCCTCAGGTTCTTCTGATGATCGCTTCCTACGCCGGTATTGTTTTCGTCATGATGGTGTTCTACGCCCTGATGGCCGACCGAGCTCGCCGATTCCTCGCCCAAGGCCGCGAACCGCGCCTGATCAATCGCGCGAGTGCCGTCGTCTTCGCCGCAACCGGGCTTTATGTTTTGACGAATGCCGTAGCGGGCTTAGCGGAGCTCCTCTGATGGTATCGCCCACGCTTTTCAGTCTTTTTATTGTCACGGCCTTTGCCAACATCGTGACGCCCGGCATGACCAATATCGTCATGATGGTATTGGCAGCCGAATGCGGTTGGAAAAAGACGATCCCGAGCATCATTGCAACTGCCTGCGCACTGTCATTAATTTATGCCGTCGGCCTTTCGGCACTCGGAATCGTAATCGCCCAGAGTCCGATTCTGTTTGCTGGCATCAAATTGACCGGGGTCCTTTTTCTTCTTTTTCTGGCTCGTCAAAGCTTTAAGAAATCCAAGTCGGGCAATCTGAGTAACGTGACGACCGAGTCTCTCGGTTCCTCACTTGACGAAACGCCTTGGGTAATGTTCAAAAAGGGCTTCATCGTGACTCTCACGAATCCACAGCCCATTATCTTTTGTCTCACTGTTTTTCCACAGTTTATCGATCCCAATCTTGCCTATTGGCCGCAGGTGCTCCTGATGCTGGTCTTTCATCTCGTCTGTGGAATTGTCGTGAAGTTGGGTTACGTTCTTTTGGCCGATCGACTTCGTCTCTTACTGTTATGCGGACAAGGCCCAGTCATCATCTACCGAATAGCGGGCTCGATTTTCATCGCGATTTCTCTCATTCTCATCATTAATACCGCGAACGGTTTCTTTTGAGATCAAAGAAATGCGCATTTTGCCTCTTTTCCGCGTCTCTCAAGGCTTTTCCCTATTTTCAGTCCGTCTATCTGATAAAATTAATAATTTAGGGCGTTCTTTATATAAAGCGCGCATTTCATTGAGCGAATGGCCATCAGAGACACTATGAGCGATCGGGATTCCAACAACACGACGAAAACCGGGACGACACGTAAAAAGGTTCATTCCTTGCGACCTCGGAAAAGCCGCAACGTGTCCGAACGTCTCTCGGGACTTGTTCTCGACTCTTTGCGCTCGGCGGCCGAGCGGCTTCTCGCAACGAAAGACGACGTCTTTTCTCTTTTACCCTTAAATCCGGTACGTGTGGTGGTTGCCCTGTCTGGGGGGCGCGATTCGATGACCTTGCTTGACGTCGTCGCACGCCTTTATCACCGTCACGATCAGTGCCTTATTTCCCGCGTCGATGCCGTCTATATCAACCACGGCCTCTCTCCCAATGCGGAAGCCTGGAGCGAGCACTGCCGCCAGGAATGCGAAAAGCGCAAAATCGCCTTTCATTCGATTGCGGTCAAGGTGAAAAGCCGCGGCGAAGGGATTGAAGCCGCCGCCCGTGATGCCCGTTACCGTGCCCTCGGCCGCTTTGCCCGAGATAACGGCATGGATATCATTCTGACGGCGCACCACGAAGACGATCGAATTGAAACCTTTCTTCTTCAATGGATGCGCGGTTCCGGCCCCGAAGGGTTGGCCGCATTCCCAACGACTCGCGAGCTCGTAACACCCGGAATGGTCTCGAAACCGCTCGCGCATCCGATTCTTCTCGTTCGTCCCTGGTGCAGCATTCTTCACACAGACATCGAACACTATGCGAAAAACAAGCGTCTCGCCTGGGTTGAAGACGAATCGAACGATAGCCCCAAATACCTTCGCAACCGTATCCGTCACGAAGTGGTACCGATGCTCGAAAGCATTCGTCCGGGTTTTCGTGCCGCAGCAGGACGAAGCGTCAGCATCACGGCCGAGGCGGTCGAAGTCCTGCGCTCCGTTGCTCAGGAAGACGTTGCGAAATGCCGTGCGAAAGACAATCCCAAAGCGCTTCACATTGCCTCTCTCCTGACGCTCGTACCCGCGCGTCAGGCCTGGTGTCTCCGTGCCTGGATGCAGGAAGAAGGGATGCGCACACCCAATCACGCACGTCTTGAAGACGGTCTGCGCCAGATTCGTGAAACGCATTCCGATACTATGCTCACGATCCGCGTTCACGATAAGGAAGTCCGCCGTTGGGGTGCCAATTTGATCGTACGCGATGCCGTGACGCGTTCTGCTTCTGGACCGCGCGATGCGAAACTTTTGTGGCAGGGCGAACACGCCCTCGAACTCCCCAATTGGAACGGGGAAATTTTGATCGAACCCTGCGAAGCAAACGAGCCCGGTATTGCCGTCGAACATCTCAAGAAAGGCTTCTTTGAAGTTCGTGTTCGGAAAGGCGGCGAAAGGCTCAAACTCTGGGAAAATCGACCGTCGAAGTATCTGAAGGATCTCTTCGCCGAAGCCAAGATTCCGGCCTTTGAACGCAGTAACTACCCTATCCTTTGGCTTGACGGTCGTATCGTCTTTGTCGCTGGTCTCGGTATGGAATTGCGGGGCTGCGACAGCGCAAGCGATCTTCCCGATCGTGTCAAATTTGTTTTCCGCCCGGAAGCAAGTCTCTGGGGGACCACGAAAATTGAGAATCTCGTTGAGAAACATCGTGCCGAATCAGTAAGCCTTCATCCGAATGAAACGGAAACCACGGCAACAGCCACCGCTGAGGTAACTGACAGCATCGTTTTGGAGAACGATTCCAAGACTGAGTAATTTTTTGGGGCGTATTTGGTGTTTCGAAAGAATCTCAGCTAGAATACGAACTCTACTTTGCGGAGAGATGGCAGAGTGGTTGAATGCACCGGTCTTGAAAACCGGCGACGAGCGATCGTTCGTGGGTTCGAATCCCACTCTCTCCGCCAGCGAACAATTCAAACATAAGCAAACGCCGCCGTAGTTCACCGTATAACAGCGGAAAGTAGCTTTAAATTTCAAGGCCTTGTAGGAATCTTTCTTGCAGGGCCTTTAGTTTGTCTACGATCATAGACGAACTTTGAAAGAAACTTTGTGGTACGAGTGGTATCGTGAACAATTGTTTCACTTCCGTGAGACCACATCGCCCTCTATCATCAGCCCCCAAGCAATAGGATTTAAATACAGAGATCATTCCTTTCTAAAGATATCAACACATTACCGCTGACGCTCGTACCGCCGATAGTAGACTATATTTACGTGTGAATCCGTCACTGAATGTCAAGCGACGTATAAGACGTATAAGTTTACCTACCGAATGAACGCCCCCTATAGTGCGACACTGTACCCCATTAATGAGATGGTCAGCCCTCAAAGACGGGGCGTTCCAGCAATGGAGACCATCTCATGTTTTTTATCTTGACACC
>JAHHRG010000065.1 GCA_020025965.1 Sutterella sp. | reverse complement strand
CTTGAAAAACTCAAGGCCGATGCGGGTATTCACGTTTACGACGACCTTCTCATCACGATGTGGAAGACGATCAATGCGGAACTCTACGATAAAACGAGCGAACTCGCTTTTGTGAAGAGCGTCCGCGCGGCCTATCAGGCCGTTTTGATTGACGAATTCCAGGATACGGACCCCGTTCAATACGAGGTTTTCAAAGCACTCTTTTTGCCCGAAAATCCCGACGATTGGAAAAACGGTGCGCTTTTCTTTGTGGGTGACCCGAAACAGGCCATTTACAGTTTTCGTTCCGCTGACCTCAACACGTATTTCCGTGCCAAAGAAGATCTTGAACACCTCAAGGGGCGTCGTTCGGCGGTGATTGCCAATCTGCCGAAAAATTATCGTTCGTCGCCGCGATTGGTGGCGGCCGTGAATGCGCTCTTTACCTACCCCGAGGTTGATGGCGAGGCACCGAAGCCTGCTTTTTTGAACGAAAAACTCGACTTTAAGCCCGTCGAATCGCAGTCGACGAATACCGGTCTTTACCTTTGGAAAGACGGTGAATGGACTGAAATGGATCCCTTCGTTCTTCGACTCGGCGACGATTTCGAGAAGGCCGATTCGGCGACCGAGGCGGAAGTCCGCGCTGTGACGGCCGATATGGTGATGATGATTCAAGGCGGGCAGAAAGGCCGAATTGCGCTCAAGGCGGAGAGTTTTGAAGAAGGCAAGGGGCTTGCCGACGATTGCCCGCATTTTGTCATGTTGAACGGCAATAAGAGGATTCCTCTTCGTGCGTTGGAACCCCGCGACATCGCCATTTTGTGCCGCGGCGTGAGAAACAACGAAGCGCTCGAATCGCTTCGCAGATCGCTTGATACACACGGTATCCGTACGCGACTTTTTGACGACAGCCATATTTGCATGACGGCCGAAGCCGAGGAACTGTTGACGGTTCTCCATGCCTATGCCGCGCCCGACGACGAACGCGCGGTTCGTGCGGCTCGCACAACGCGCTTGATCGGTGAAACTTTGAACGACCTCGAAAGAGAGGACGATGCACACCGAACCGAACTGCGACTTTTCCTTGAGGAAGGACGCCGTCAATGGAGTCGTCGCGGTTTGGCTCCGATTTTGGGCGAATTGATGACGAAATTCAGAACGGCCGAGAGATTGCTGCCTACGAAGGGCGGCGAACAGACCCTCACGAATTTTGCTCATCTGATTGAGATTCTTCACAATGCCGGAAAGCGATACAACGCGCCGGCAGGCCTTATTGCCTGGTTCGAATCGGCCATGCGCAATCCGCCGGGCGGAGACGACTCTTGGGAAGTGCGTTTGGCAAGCGATGCAAACTTGGTGACCGTTTGGACCATTCACCGCAGTAAAGGTCTGCAATACCCGGTCGTATATTTGCCGTTCGCGAAAACCTTGTGTCAAAAGCCGCCCAAGGACCCCGTTCTTCGTCTTTACGAAAATGGTCAGATGATGCTGAAAATTTGGCCGGATCAATGCAGTAACGAAGAAGCGTTCAGTGTGGATGTGGCCGAAGAAAACATTCGTCTTGCTTACGTGGCACTCACACGCGCGGCCTGTCGCATTGTGATGACCGCATCTTATCCGGAGAAGATCTCGGGAAGAGGCATTGCCAAAGAGAGTTGCGCGTACTGGCAGCTTCTTATGGGCCAGCCCTTCAAGGCTGTGCAATGGCCGGAGGTGAGGGAGAGACTGACGAAGCTCGACGACCTCGGTTTCATCAAGCTCGACGATTTGATGACAGTGAAGGATCTGGAGGGCCGTTCGATCGACGGTTGCATTCCGACGGTCGAATCCGTGAGCGATCAAGTCGAACTCAAGCTCGGCCCCTCAACGAGTGTTTACCCCGCTTGGTATAAGAGCAGCTTTACGGGACTCACTCGCATGATGTCCGACGACGGAGAAACAACGCCTGTTTTCGGTGCTCGATTCAAACCGGATTTGACGCGTGAAACCCCGACGATGCTCGACTTCCCGCGCGGGACGCAGGCGGGCGATACGCTTCACCGTATGCTTGAAGTGGCGGACTTTCAGAAACTGGCGCTCGATGAAGAGGAGCCTGCTCGAAAGAAGCTCGCTGAAAACGTCATTCGCAGTCATATGTCCGCCTTTGAGTCGCCGCTTCATTTCGAAAATGCCGTTCGTGCGGCTTCGGACATGATCTACGACGTGCTCAACGCGGAGATTTTGCCGGGCGTTCGTTTAAAGGACATCAAGCCCGCGGCTCGTGCGGCCGAAATGGAATTTCTTCTCTCGATGCCCAAAGGCTTGACGGCGAAGCGCCTGGGTGAATGGCTCGCCAAGGCCGATCCTCGCTATGCCGTGCCGGGACTCGACGAGAAAACGCTGGCGGGCTACCTCACCGGGTTTATCGACTTGACCTTTATGGATCACAACCGACGCTTCTGGATTCTTGACTGGAAGAGTAACGCCATTGCCGAACACGTCAATTGTGCGGAGGATTACACCGAGGAGGTGATGGCCGGGGAAATGACGAAGCATCATTACCGTCTGCAATATCTGATTTATTTGGTGGCACTGAGGCGCTTCCTGAAGCTTCGTCTTGGCGACGCATGGCGTGAGGATGTGATCGGCGGGGCCGTTTACGTTTTCCTGCGCGGCGTGAAGGCGTCGGCCGAACGCGGGGCGGACGGACACCTTCAAGGCGTCGTTCTCGATCCTGTTCCTCCGAAACTCATTGCGGATCTGGACGTGCTTTTTTCTGACGATTGGAAAACTTTGTTTGCGGGAGAGGCGGAATGCTGAGAACCGAAGTCATTGATTGCCCTTTGACAGGGATGGGCGAAGCGCTTCTTCGCATGGCCGAACGTAACGGCAAAGGCGCCGTGTCGGATGAGGACCGTCTGATGATGTCGGTCATCATGAAAGGCATTGAGCTCTCCGAAACGGAAGGGAGCGTCTGCATCTGTGCCGAAGAGTTGGAACGCCTCTTTACGTTGCCGGAAAGTGCCGATTTGCCGAGCAATGAGACCGAATACGTGCCGGCGGCTTCGGAAACGGCCGTTGACGAATCCCGCCCGGCAGCCGTGGCGGATCCGGAGGCTCACGATCGTTTGAAGGCGGGCTTCGTTCGCCTTGCCGATAAGGGTCTCTTGGGCGTTTATCCGAGAGAGGAAGGCGAAGCACCCGTGACACCCTTGGTGCTCGACAAAGCGTCGGATGCCGATAATCCCCGTCTTTACGTTGCGCGATACTTCGCTGAAGAATGTGCGCTGGCCGTGAAACTCCTTGCAATGGGCAAGAGTGCCGGGAGCGAGTCGAATTTGAGTCCGGCCATGCATGAGACGATTCGAAAGCTCTCACAGGCGCTTAATCCGGAAGCCAAAAACGAATTGCAGGAAAAGGCCGTTGAAAAAGCCTTGACTCGTCGGCTGACGGTGATTTCGGGTGGTCCCGGTACCGGAAAAACGACGACGGTAGGCTTGATTCTCGAATGCCTCCTGACGGCGATGAAAGAGGGCGACGGGCTTCTCGATGAGACGGAAGAACCGCTTCGTGTTTTTCTGGCGGCACCGACCGGGAAGGCGACGGGGCGCATGCGTCAGTCGATTCAGAATCTTACGACCGACGAGTGGCTTAAAAAAGCTTTCCTTCATCTGGGCCCGGCCAATCGCGGCGTCGCCGGGGCTCGTGCCGTGATCGAATCGCGCACGATCCACAAGTGGCTCGCGACCCGAACCTCGTCGGGCAGCAAACCCTCGACCGAGAATCCTCTCGAGGCCGACGTGCTCATTATTGACGAAGCGTCGATGATCGACGTGCATTTGGCAGCGAAGCTCTTCGATGCGATAGCGGAGAAAACTCGCGTCATCATTTTGGGCGATAAATATCAGCTCGCCGCGGTGGGGCCGGGGGCTGTTTTTGCGGATATTTCGAGAGCCGTGGGCGGTCTTGCGGACGCCACGGTCAAGCTGGAAGTAAGCCGCCGTTTTGCCGAAGGCTCACCCATCGCCGAAATTGCCCATGCCATCAATCACGACGGCAATAAGACTGACGAAGAAGCCATGAGTACGATCGTGAAGCTTCTCAAGCCGATGAAACTCAAGGAGCGAGCCAAACGCGTCGGCAAGACTGAGGCCGAAGAGCTTGAATCAATTCGTCTTCGTACCGAAGCGGAAGCCGACATCAAAGTGAAGCCAGGCAGCAAGAAGGTATACTCCGTTGCCGCTTATCCCGACGAACCGAGTTTCTTGGGCTTTTCGGAAACGGCCCGCGTTTGGATCGATGCGCATATGTCGCTCTATTGCGAGGCGCTCGTTGCTTATTTGCGCGAGATGTCTCAAGAAAATTTGGAGCGTGTCTGGACGGTTCTTATGAACTTCCGACCGCTTTGCGCTCAGCGTCACGGTCCTCAGAGCGTGGCCGCCCTGAATGCCTACATGATTCAGCAGGTGAAAGCGCGTTTGGTCGAAGAAGGGCTTGATGACGGAGAAACTGTCGGGTCGTCCTGGCCGGGCGCCGTCGTCATTGTTCGTCAGAACGACGACATGCTGGGTGTTTATAACGGCGACGTCGGTGTGGTGTTGCCCGTCATGAAAGAGGGCGAAAAACGTCTGATGACGATTTTCGGCGATTCGGGGCTCGAAGAGGGCGAGGGGCTTCGCATTCCGCCGTCTCTTTTGCCGCGTCATGATTCGGCCTTTGCGATGACCATTCACCAGTCGCAGGGCTCGGAATTCCGACACGTAGCGGTTTTCCTTCCGATGAAGGACGATTCTCCGCTCGCAACGCGTGAACTTCTCTACACGGGCGTGACGCGAACGAAGGAATCGGTCACAATCTTCGGCCGAACGTCCGTTCTCGAAAAGGCCGTGGCCACTGCTACGACGCGTGTGAGCGGTTTGGCGGCGCGTCTGGATGCTTAATTAGACGATAGATAGAGAAAAAATCTGTCCGTTTGCCTTTCTCCCGGAAGGCGAACGCGGCAGATTTTTAATTGTCGGAGATCGGTTATGATCGAAGAAAAGTGCTTGACGAGTACAAAAGGCAGAAGAATTCTGGGCGAAAAAAATGATCAATTTACCCGTGAGTATGAATGTTGACGTGTCAAAACTGTCGCAGGTCTTCAATTCAACCTCAGCTTCATACAAGTTTTATTGGTTCATCGCCATTTTGCAGTTGATGACGGAGAAAAACGATGATTTCCTCTCCATCCATTCAATTTTGTCGAGAATGGTCGTCAATGCCTGGTATCCGGTCAATTTCTGTCATCTGAAGCTTGGCGCCAGCGATAGGGTAGGACAGGTCATTCATTCTCTTGTCAACGATTGCGGCTATGAAGTCGTTTTGAAGCGCGATAGGCTTGACGATAAGTTGAATCGAGCCGATGCAAAGATTCGTCGAACTATCGGGAAACTTGGCGAAATGGTTCCTTATCGCTTCTTGTCGCCGTGGACCGGTTCATTCGGCAGAAATGCCTGCAATCGCGATTTCATGATGGCTGCACAGAATGAGGCCAACAATACCCCGTATTACTTCGTGACGGAGAACGGTGTCAAAGGCATCAAATTCCGGCGATTGTGGTTGGATTATTTCCTGCGGAACAATCGGATTCTTCTTGATTTCGCCTACTTTAATCTCGCCACCTACATCCAAAATCGAAATCCCGAAGCTTCGGGCCTTCTTTTCAAAATCGATTATTCGCAGTTCGAAAGCCGTCCGCCTTTGGTTAGACAGCATCGGTTTTGGGACGAGTACGTGCAAATGCGAGGTTTTGTCCATTCGCTTTATTCTTCGACGAACCACAACAGTGACTATCGTTACGACCTGGACCATTTCATGCCGTGGACTTTCGTTGCACACAACCAGATCTGGAACCTAACGCCGATCGAAGACGACCTCAATTCTTCCAAGTCGAACAAGCTTCCTTCACTTTCCTTGGTTAAGGAATTGGCGAAAGATCATTTCGGGCTTTTTCACTACCACTTTGAGAAGAATCGTGAAAATGAGATTCTTCTTGAGTATGCGAACCTCGGTGAGCCCATCGAGACGCTGGCAACGATGCCCGTTGACAGTTTTATCGGCGTTTACGAGAAGAAAATGACCGCTTTGCACGAAGCGGCTTCGTCTTTAGGCTTCGCCGACTGGAAGATGCCGGAAAGTCTTTCGGTTTGAGATTCTGTGAAGTCAGAGAAACAAAATAATCTGCCCGTATTTCTTCTCTTAAGAAGATAAACGCGGCAGATTTTTTTTGCTTGACTGACATCCGGCCGGGGAAAATCGACAAAAGTATCGAACACAACGAAAATTCGGCAGTGTTGAAAAAAAGTCAGTTCATTTAGGTCTCAACAGCATTCGACAGACTAAGTAAAAACGTATAAGAAACGTCTGTCGGAAAGAGAAGCCATACGGGCCTTCTAATTCTCTTATTCCCTACTATCAGAGCGATTTTCGCGGATATATACAACTTTTATATACGCGTATATTCATTTTCTACACCAACTATAGACGGTCTTTTTTAGAGTGTCGGTAACGATGAAACAAAGGTGTTTCGTCGAAACGGAGACACAAAATGTCCGATCTTATCGTTCTGCTTGCCATCGCTTTTCTGGTGGCTGTCCCCTTCGGTCTGGTGCATTTGCTCGTCGGTTTTTCCGATGACATGCATTAACACGCGGAGGAAGTGACGATGGCCTTTCTCGAACTTTTCTTTATAGCTCTGGCGCTCATCCTGATGGTTTGGCTGTTTGTCGAACTCTACGCAGCCTGATGCCTTCGGAGTCATTCAAAAACTGAGAACCCGGTAGACCGGGTCACCGAAAAATGATGGAAAACACAATCTATGCGCTCATCGCATTCCTGCTTGTCTTGCTCGCCGTCACAAAGCCGCTCGGGCTTTGGATCGAGCCGCTTGCTCGTGGCGAAGCACCCTCGCTGATTCGCGGTCTGGACAGGGGAGTCATGAAGCTCCTGGGGATCCGTGGTCAGGAGCAGACGTGGCAACGTTATGTCACGTCGCTTCTGCTCTTCAATGCGGCGGGCTTCGTATTCCTCTATCTGCTTCTTCGTCTTCAGGGCTTTTTGCCCCTGAATCCGACTGAGGCGGGTGCTATGCCTGCCTTCCAGGCGTTGAACACGGCTGTGAGCTTTGTGACGAATACCAACTGGCAGAGCTACGCCGGTGAAACGGGCGTAAGCCACCTGACTCAGATGATGGGGCTCGCCGTTCAGAACATCCTTTCGGCTGCAACCGGTATTGCCGTTGCTTTCGTTTTGATGCGCGGCTTTGCCCGTGCGAAAACGGAAACCGTGGGTAACTTCTGGGTCGACGTGACGCGCGTCACCTTGTGGCTTTTGATTCCGCTTTCCTTTGCCTTTGCGCTCTTTTTGATCGGAGAAGGCGTTGTTCAGACCTGGGCCGGTTCGACGACCGTCACGACCTTGGCGGGCGATTCGCAATCGGTCGCTCTGGGCCCCGTTGCTTCTCAGGAAGCCATTAAGTTGCTCGGTACCAACGGCGGCGGTTTCTTTAACGTGAATTCCGCTCATCCCTTTGAAAACCCGACGCCTTTGTCGAATTTCTTCGAAGCTTTGGCCATTTTTGCCATTCCGGCTGCGCTGACCTATGCATTCGGCCGAGTCGTCGGCAATACCCGTCAGGGCTGGGTCTTTTGGGCCGCCATGGGCACGATCTTTGCGGGAGCTTTCCTGCTCTTTGCTTGGGCCGAATCGGCCGGCAACCCCATCCTGACCGCCATCGGTGCGCAGGAAGGGATGTCGATGGAAGGGAAGGAGGTGCGCTTTGACTTGGGTGCTACGACGCTCTTCTCCGTGGTGACCACTTCGGCCTCCTGCGGTGCGGTCAACAATCTTCACGACACGCTGATGCCTGTCGCCGGCATGGTCACGATGTGGCTCATGCAAATTGGCGAAGTGGTCTTCGGCGGTGTGGGTTCCGGTTTCTACGGCATGTTGATCATGGCTGTTTTGGGTGTTTTTATTGCCGGTTTGATGGTGGGCCGTACGCCGGAATACCTCGGTAAGAAGATCGCTCCCCGCGAAATGAAAGTGGCTTCCATGGCCATTCTTGTGACGCCGATCCTCACCTTGGCCGGGGCTGCAATGTCGCTTGTGTTGCCGGACGCACTTGCCTCTCTCAACAACGGTAGCGCTCACGGTTTGTCTGAAATTCTCTATGCCTGGTCGTCCGCTGCCAACAACAACGGTTCCGCTTTCGGCGGTTTGAACGCCGATACGGCCTGGTTCAACATCGGTCTCGCTTTTGCCATGTGGCTCGGCCGTTTCCTCGTGATCGTTCTTGTCGTGGCTCTAAGCGGCATGCTCGCCCGTGCCAAGCACGTTCCGGTGACGAGCGGGACGCTTCCGACTGACGGCGTGCTCTTTGTGGTGCTCTTGATCGGCGTTGTCGTCCTGATCGGTGCTCTCACCTTCCTCCCGGCGCTTGCTCTGGGTCCTGTTGCCGAACACGTGATGCTCTACTGATAAGCGAAGTAAATCATGTCTAAAAAGAAATCCATTCCGTTTTTGACCGGCGCGCTCGCCCGAGAAGCCGTCATTGCGAGCTTTAAGAAACTCTCGCCTGTCACACAGGTGAAGAGCCCGGTGATGTTCATCGTCTACGTGGGTTCCATCGTGACAACGGGGCTTTGGATCGCCTCCCTTCTGGGGTACCGCGACGAGTCGCCTTGGTTCCTCGCTGCCATTTCGATCTGGTTGTGGTTCACGGTGCTCTTCGCGAACTTTGCCGAAGCGCTGGCCGAAGGCCGAGCCAAGGCTCAGGCCAACGCGTTGAAGAGCCTCAAAACCCAGACGACGGCCAATCTCATTACGGAAAGCGACTCGGCCAAGTTCGGTCCCGACGCTGCGGTTCGTACGGTTGACTCCACCACCTTGAAGAAGGGTGACGTGGTGTTGGTGAAGGCCGGCGAAATCATCCCTTGCGACGGGGAAGTCTTAAAAGGGATTGCAAGCGTCAACGAATCGGCCATTACGGGGGAATCCGCTCCCGTGATCCGCGAATCGGGCGGTGACTTCTCGAGCGTCACGGGCGGGACCACGGTACTTTCCGACTGGCTCGTCGTTCGTGCCGAGAGCGAAGCGGGCGATTCCTTTATTGACCGCATGATTGCGATGGTCGAAGGTGCAGAACGTAAAAAGACGCCGAACGAACGTGCGTTGACGGTGCTTCTTCTTGCCCTCACGATCATTTTCTTGCTCGTGACGGCGACGATGCTCCCGATGTCGGTCTATAGCGTCAATGCGAACGAAGCCGGGACCTCGGTTTCGCCCGCCATTCTCATCGCCTTGCTCGTTTGCTTGATTCCGACGACGATCGGCGGTCTCTTGTCCGCTATCGGTGTGGCCGGTATGAGCCGACTGTTGGGGGCTAACGTGTTTGCCCGTTCGGGCCGAGCCGTTGAAGCGGCGGGCGACGTGGACGTTCTGCTTCTCGACAAGACCGGTACGATCACCTTCGGTAACCGTTGTGCTTCGGACTTTTTCCCGGCCTCCGGTATTTCCGATCGCGAACTCTCCCACGCAGCGCTCCTTTCTTCTTTGCCGGACGAAACTCCGGAAGGTAAGTCGATCGTCGCACTCGCGACGAAGCGCTTGGGCGAAAAGGCTGAAAAGGCGTTGCCGGCCGACGCTTCCTTTGTGCCGTTTACGGCCCAGAGCCGCATGTCGGGTGTAAATCTCGGCAACCTCCAGATTCGTAAGGGGGCTTCCGACGCCATCGAGCGC
>JAHHRG010000064.1 GCA_020025965.1 Sutterella sp. | reverse complement strand
CACGATCGCGAGCCACGCCCGACGAATCGCCATGCGTTCTCTCACGGTCGACCTGTCCCACATAAGATCAAGCTTCGCCGCTTCGTCGACCCAGGCGCGGCGGGCCGTCTTCAATTTGCTCCATCCTCCGAGCAGCAAGCCCCACATAAAGAGCGTGAACCCGAGGATGAGCCAAATGACGATCCCGCCTTCAGCCACAAAGTCGATAAAGGCACTCACCCACCCGGTGAGCGAAAAATCGGTCATACGCGATCCGCCTTATTGGCGCCTTCAGACTTCAAAGCTTCAAGCGCAGCCAAACCTGCCGCTTCTTCTTCGAGCGTGTTTTCAATCGTCTTCATCTTGTTCTTCACTGCGCAGTGAAGAAGCAAAATCGGAATAGCGGCAATAAGACCGAGTTCCGTCGTGACCAAAGCTTCGGCAATACCGCCCGCTAACAAGTCGGGCTGGTTGTTACCGTAATCGCTCATCACCGTGAAGGTTTCGATCATCCCGGAAACGGTACCCAACAAACCGAGGAGAGTCGGAATGCCGGCCAAAACGGCCAAAGTTCCGACACCTTTTTCGAGCAACGGCAATTCGGTCGTTAAAGCAGCATCGAGTTTCGCGTCGATCGCTTCGTCACTGCCTTCCTTCGCGGCCAACAAAACGCGGCCGAGCGGATTGTCGTCGGTGGGCTTGCCCGGGTTCTTACGCTGACGGTTAACGGCCGCGCCGATCTTCTGAAGAACCGCGTAGCGCCAAGCACCCAACAACAAGGCAATCACGGCCACTAGGCCGATAAAGACACCGATGATCCCGGCGGGCTTCAACTTGAGCCACAAACTGTCCTTGTCAGCGGCCACAGCCATTTCAGCCCCGAAAGTGGGGTCGACGGGCATAGCCTCGGAGGGATAGCTCCCCGGCTGCTTTTCAAGCACTCGCCAAGTTTTCGAAGACGGAATGAATTCGAGCCATTCATGACCGTCTTCCGTACGAGCGCTGAAAGGACCGATACGAAGAACGGTAGCTTCACGAGGCGTGCCGTCCGTTTCAAAAATTTGCGTGGTTACGCGGTCGACACGAGCCGTAGCTGCGATCTGTGCACTCTGATTGAGCCACAGGTGACGAATGCGCTCGAGACTCATCGCGTTCTTCGGGAAGGCCGCCACGTCATAGTGAGAAGCCAAGCCGTGCGGGAAAGCCAGATCGCGCACAAGTATTTCGTGACGTTCGACACTTTCAAAAACGGCACTCATCGTATCGCGTTCTCGTTTCACTTCAGCACGCTTTTCAATCAAGCGTTCGTTTGCGGCCAAGACCTTCTTTTCCAGGGCTTCAACTTCGGCTTTGAGGCGAGCATTCATGGCCTTCGAGGCTTTAACGGCCGCCGATTCCTGTCCCATAGCGCGTGCAGCATCGTTGACGGTCGCTCGAGCTTCGGCCACTTCAGCGCGTGTGCCTTTAACCACATCCTGATAAACGGCATCGAGTCCTGCGGCAGAAACACCTCCCGCCATCACGGCCGACATCGAAAGCGCAAGGGCCGCTTGCTTAAAGATCATTTTGAGTTCCTTATTCATGACGGCCCTCCTTTTCCGTATTAGCGGAGTTAAGGGGCGTTTCAGACACCGGAATCGCCGGAATAAGCATCACGTCAGGGGGCGTTACACCAGCTGCCACTTTGACACCCGCAGCAAGGGTCTTTGCCCAATCGCCGCCCAATTCTTCCCAGGTGTTCTTATCCGTATTCCACGTATAAGCCGTGCCCTTCGCTTCATTGATCGCGAACCAACCGAGACGACCGACGCGCAAGAAATCGACGAGTTCGCCGTTATCCAAAGTGCCCGATTCGGCCCCGACCGTGTAGCCGTAACTCACTTCAACCTGATAGGCATCAAGGAGCGCGTCCATCTTCTGGGAATCCGTGAGCGCCGGATCGACCATAAGGTTTTCCAAGTTCGCCAGACGTGCGGTGCGTTCGGCTTTGAGGAACGGCTTGTCGGCCTTAATAAAAGCCTTGATCGCCGCATGCATGTCTTCCATCAACGGATAGATATGAATGCGGACGTTTCGGAGTTCTTCACGTTCCTTTTCAAGGTTCGCGGTCGCTTCTTCGATACGAACAAGTTGAGCCGCCAACTTGTTGCGGTAGTGTTCGAGCATGCGGTTTTCGCGATCCATAGACTGACGTTCGGCCTGAAAGTCATCGGTTTTCGCCTGAAGCTTTTCAACTTCGTTCGCAGCCGACACCGAGGCCGTCGTCCCCTGACGATCTTTATCCAAAATCTGCGGAAGATCAGCAGACCAAACTCCGGCAGATAAGGCCGTGAGTCCGAACCCCGCAATGAGGCTTGTGACAATTTTCGTTTTAACGGTCATTTTTCTTATCACTCCTTATTTACCGGACTGTTTGGGGACGAGCTTGTAGACCATCGGTTCGCCCGACAGAAGTTCCTTCAAGAGCTTGTTGGTCTTGCCGAGTTCCAAGTCGGCGATTCGGTCGTCAATATCAGCCAGAACTTCGATTTCCTTTTCGTTGCCGGCCGTCTGAGCGATCGCATCGGCCCACCAGTAGGTTTCCTTACGCATGCGTTCTTCGTTGACACGCCACATAGCCTTGGCCTGTTTGAAGTTCTGTACCGTCAGACCTTCCTCTGCCAATTCCTTGATGGCTTCTTTCGCCTTTTCAATCAGGACGTCCGCGCGTTCCGGAGCCGACGTAAAGTTCAGGCGTCCCAGGAAGTAAGGCGCAGGATCCTTGGCCAGAAGCTGATTCATTGAGACAACATAAACACCTGACATTTCGGTGCGAAGCTTTTCACGAAGTGCCAGATTCGTCACAAGACCGATCGCCGTCACTTCATCGGCCATTTCCTGAGACCATTCGGCCGGCGCACGATAGTGCATCTGCACCATCGTCTTCGGAGCCGTCGCCCAATTGAAGGACTTCACGCCCTTGTTGTCTGCCGGTCTGACGCCTTCGTCCACCCAACCATCGACAACTTCACCGCGTTTTGTGAGGCTGCCCATCCAGGGACCGACTTCCTTGATGATCGTTTCGGCCTTTTCACGCGTCGCAATATAAAGCGTCATCTTCGCAGGATCGCCCAAGAGACGACCTTCAAGTGCCTTCATCTCCTTGGCGTTACCAAGCGCGGCTATGTCCTTTTCACCAGAAACGAGTTCGCGACCATTCACAAAAGCGTCTTCGGAAATGGCATCCATGAACTTACGCTCTGCCGGCGAATGACGGAACTGATTGGCCGACGACGTTTTGATGTCAGCCAAGGCTTCGTCACAGAAATGCGGCTCTTCCAGTCGATCGCGCAAGAGAGAGAGCATCGTCGGCAGGCTTTCGAGCGAGGTTTCACTGCGAATGCCGTGGTGAAGAAGTTCGGCATAACTCATGATCGAGGTCTTAGCCTTCTGAGCCGCACGACGGATGTCGACAGGCTTCAGGTCACCGATACCGCAACGCATCGGCAACGTCAAAGCAGCCGGTACACGGGTCATACCGGAGGGTTCGACTGCCGACGTACCGCCCGCGACGCGGAGATTAAAGGACGTATTGCCGGAGAGGTTATCGTCGGACAAGATGAAAACAGTCATGCCGTTCACGAGCTTATAGCGATAAAAGTCGCCATCGCCCGTCGGGGATTCAAGCTCGGTTTTTTCAACGTAAGCCTTGACATCAGGCTTCGTGAGATTGACGTTCACGGGCTTGGAAACGAGGTCAAAAGGCTTCACGTTCTTCGCATTGACGCCCTTGGCCCAAGCAGCCTTCAGGGACTTTTCGGTCACTTTCTTCGAGGCCTTGTCATTGGGCCCCACAGCTGCCAACTTCACGGTCGAGTCGCGCATCATCTGCGCGGCGGCACGGATATGGTCTGGCGTCACGGCCTCGAGGAAGGTCTTCACCATTTCATATTCGGTGACCTTGTCAATGACCGGCAGACGATAAATCACAGCGTCAGCCGTCTGGTCAGCCAAGGTGATGTTCGGATAACGAGCCTGATTGACAGCCTGATTCTGCAGCAGAGCCAAGCGCTTTTCCTTGGCGCGAGCAAGTTCTTCAGCCGTCGGGCCGAATTCGATCATACGGGCCAATTCACGACCTGCGTCTTCCAAAGCCTTTTCATAAGTTTCGTTCGACTTCGGACGAGCAATCATGAGAACCTGCGTCTGCGAAGGACTCAGAATCCAGCTCGAATCGGCAATCTGAAGATTACCGACTTCATTTTCCTTGATGAGCGCAAAACGCGTATCGAGAATGTCGAGGGTGAGTCGTTCGAGCGTATCTCGCCACTGGGTATTGACCGTATCGCTCGGAGCTTCCAAAGTTTCCTGCATCATGACCTGCACGAAACGATCGCTCTGTTCGCTGTCGAAGATTCGTTCGACAGTCTTCCCGTCCGCAACTTTAAAGCGCCCCCAGTCAACAGGCGTCGTATGCGTACCACGGGGTTCTGATGCGAAGTATTTTTCAATGATCTTCTTGAGTTCATCAACGTCAAAGTCGCCGGCAAGGTAGAGCGTCATGTTCTGAGGCTCGTACCAACGTTCGTAGAAAGCCTTGGCACGTTCTACCGGTGCCGTGCGAACAACCTCGATCAAACCGATCGGATCACGGAATTCGGAAATGCTCCCGCGATAACGAAGGCTCTGCAAGGGATTATTGATGCGAGAACCAATACCCTGACGCAGACGCCATTCTTCGACGATGATTTCGCGTTCGCGGTTGAAAGCGGCTTCGTCAAACGTGATGTGGAAAGCCCATTCGCTCATCGTGTGAACGGCAGCTTCAAGCGCTTCGTCGGAATAGCGCGGAATAGAGAGCTTATAAACAGTACTCCCGAGTGACGTCACGGCGTTAACGTCGGCACCGAGCATAATGCCGAGTTTTTCCAGACGCTTGAAAACGGTCTGCCCCGGGAAGTCTTTTGTCCCGTTAAAAGCCATGTGTTCCACGAAGTGTGCGAGACCGCGTTCGTTTTCGGCTTCATGAACGCTGCCGGCACGAACGGCCAAGCGTGCTTCCAAGGAATTCGTCGGATCCTTCCGGGGCTGTAGCATGACGGTCAGACCGTTCGGAAGTTCATAACGCACCATATCGGCGGGCAAAGGCAAAGTCTGATTCGCTTGCGCTTCGCCGGCTACGGCTTCCGGAAGCAAAAGAGACATGGGAGCCGTCACGGCAGGCGTTCCCGAGAGCCCCATCACGGCAAGCGCGAATGCGGCAGCAAAAAGATGATTTTTGATTTTCATAACATTAAGCCTTTACTTCAATCAGTTCGTCCGCACGTTCATGAACCGTGTGCTGGTGCGAAACAAGGAGAACCGCCGTTTCCGGTAGGCGGGTTTTGATCAAATCAAGCATCCTGACGGTGTTGTCGGCATCGAGCGCCGACGTCGTTTCGTCAAGAAGCAAAACGGAAGGACGCGTCAACAAGAGGCGCGCAATCACAAGACGCTGCTGTTCACCGCCCGACAAACGCTGGGACCAGTTGCAACCCTCTTCGGACAGCAAATCGGGGACAATCTTTTCAAGACCCACGTCAATAAGCGCTTTTTCATAAGCGTCGGCGGCAATCGTGGCTGGATCCTTCGGATAGGCAAGAAGAGCCTTCAAGGCAACGGGCGGCAACCACAATCGCTGCGGGACCCAAACGGGCTTGTCAACACTTGCCGCAGCCGTCACTTCTCCTTCGTAATAAGGCCAGAATCCGGCCAAGGCACGAAGCAGGCAGGATTTACCGATCCCCGACGCACCGCGCACAACGGTGAGTTTTCCCGGGAAAAGCTTGACTGCAATGTTCTTCAAAAGTGCTTTGCCGGACGGAAGGTTGAGGTTGAGGTTCGCAGCCAAAACGGGCACCGTGCCCTTTTCGTTTTCCTTCACGGCTTTTTCAGGAAGTTCTGTGGCAAGCGCTTCTTCAAAAGATGAGAGACGATCGACCGTAGCGGACCAACGGGCAATGTCACGGTAGGAGTAGATGAACCAGCCGATGGCGGTGGCCACCTGCTGGAAAGCGATGCGAATCTGCATCAAACCGCCCAACTGAATGGCACCCGACAGAAACTTCGGCAAGGCCATAAAGATCGGAACCAACTGCGTTACCTGACCGAAAGCGACCGTAAAGAAAGAGAGATTACGGTTTCGGTCCATGAGCTGACGCCAGTTCTCTGCCACAGTCATAAAGATGGCTAAGAGACGCTTCACTTCCGTTTCTTCCCCGCGAGCGCCGGCAATCGCTTCGGCGTTGTGAAGGCGAGAGACCAAGCCCACACGGAAGTCGGCTTCGCGCTTTTGCTGCGCAAAGTTAAGTTTCATCAGGGGTTTGCCGATCCAGTGCGTAATACCCGTTGCGATCAGGGTGTACGCAATACAGGCCCAAACCATATAGCCCGGGATCGTCATATCAAGACCGATGAAGTCGAGCGACAACGGTCCTGACAAAGTCCAGAGAATCGTGACAAACGACACGATCGTGAGCACGCTTCTCAGGAACGAAATAAGGAGATCGAGCGAGAGATCGATCAGGAGGTTGATGTCTTCGGCAATTCGCTGGTCGGGGTTGTCAGGCTGCACGCCCGCTAGCTGAAGCTTGTAGTGCTTCGCGTCTTTCGTGAGCCAGCGGCTCATCACGTCCTTCGTCATCCAGGTACGCCAGTCGATCATGAGCTTCTTTTTGAGCCAATCGGTATAAACCAAAACGACCGTAAAAGCTGAAACGATGAGAACGAAGTCGCCCAGAAGCGTGTAGATTGTCTCGCCGTCCAACTTCTGAATCGCGTTAAAGAAGGCGCCGTTCCATTCGTTCAATTTCACACTGAACCAAACGGTGGAAAGCGACATCCCAATGACAACTGCAAGAAGAATGTAGGCGGACACGCGTCGTTCGCTAGTCAGCCAAAAAAGGCGAACCAAACGCCAGAATTTACCGAGTTGATGCATGGTGGAAAACTGCCCTTTTTAATATGGTTGTAGCAGGGAAATAACGTAATTTTTAGATACACCAAAAGCCGACCTCCCGAAAGAGGCCGGCATTTATTACTTATAGATTAGTAGTTGTAGGACATTTCGAGCCAAACCTGACGACCAGGCTCATACACTCGATATGTCTCGCCACCGTAGACAAACTGGTCTGCAACGTTCTTGTTATTGAGAACGTTGGTAACTTCAAGACCAACCTCAAGACCCTTAGCCCACGCCGGGTGGTACTGAATCTTGGTATCCCAAGCCCAAAGATCCTCGTAATGTACCGTCTTGTAGGAACGAACCACAGCGCCATCGGTTGTTCGAGCATTGGCTTCCAAACGGACAACTTGATCTCTGGAACCATCCCAGCGCAAGAAGTTGAACCAAGTCACCCCATACTGATTCCAAGAATGAGTAGTTTCCAACATCAACTTGACAGGGATGCTGTAATCGGTCGAATCCAAGTCATCTACGCTAATCAATTTTCCGTCAAGTGCCACACGCGACGGATCGAAATTGGGAGGTACCGCCTTATCCCAGTCGTCGTAACCGGTATCCAAACCCATATTACTCATAGTTTCCTGCCAAGCCGCGGAGAAACGAACGTAATGATCTGCACCGATTGCAGTCAGCGGTTTAGTGTTGCTCAACGAGAGCGAAACTGAATTGTGTTCGCTCTTACCGGTATTATCAAAATGACGTTGCGAACTGGCATCTGTCCAAGTACGAACATCCTTCTTTCCCTTACGGTGGACATACGACAGAGTTGACAACCAGTCATGCGGCAGACGTTGAGTAAAGCTCAGAGACAATTCATCGCTATATGGAGTTTCCAAACTGTCCAACCCCGCTGCATCCTTCATCGGAGTCCAGCCCCACTCCGGATCAATTTTTTCATCCGCATAACCCATAGCCTGTTCATTACCAGCATTTTGAGCTTCGTAAAGAGCGTACGCAAGGATGTTACGCCCGTAGTAACGATTCGCACCAAACGTCAGGATTGAGCCCATATTTCCGAATACGTCCCAAGACGCCGTGAGGCGCGGAGAAAAATTAAAGTCTTCAGTGAAATCATCATATTCACCGCGGACACCAGTACGGAAAGTCCAATCACCGGCTTCCATGGTGTGCTGACCATAGAGTGCAACCTGCTGCAAATCAGAACTCGCTTCGCCAGCTTTCCAACGAATAGTTTGCGTGAACCACTCTTGGAAGTCCCACTTGTAATAACTTTCCGGACGCTTATAGGTACCTTCGGTATAAGAATATTCTGCACCGACCGTAAATTGATGACTTGTATTTTCGTATTGGAACGGATCGAACTCAAGCATCGTTTTTGCAGTGACAACTTCCTGAGTCGACTTCAGTTTACCCAAGCCACCAGAAACATAGGAACTAGCTGGCACTTTAATGGAGGGATCGGGATTTTCGACGTGCACACCTATGTACTCACTCGAACTATCACGTTCGTCTAACATGTACGTATAGCCAACGGTTGTAGTCCACAGTGCATTTTCAAAACGATGCTTCATATCCCCGGTCAGGTTGTAACCGTCGTGAGAATCTTCGAACTGAGAATCTACAATCTTGGGAATAAAACCACGATTTCTGAAACTCGTATAGTTAAATGCCAAATTTAATTCTGTAGCATCTGAAACATACATCGTACCTTTAACAAAAAGGTTGTCCGACAATTGTTTATGCGTTTCCGTACGAGCAGGAACAAATTCAGACTCTCCTGGAATCATCGCGTCGGAACCATAACCAGGGGAGAGATTGGGTACCAAATGATTTCGGTATCCACCTACGTTGACCTGAGGAATCTTCGATTCACGACGGGTATAACCAACAACAACACCGAGGTTATCAGTTATGCCAAATTCCCCCGTAAACCCTGCAGTTCGCTTCTCATAATCCAATTGGAACTGAGCGGGACTCGCTGTATCGGCCGAAGAAGTATCGACGTTCAACTTGGGGTCGATAATCATTTTTCCCCAATCGGAATCAGTGCCACGAACAAACACATTGAAATGATTTTCACCGGACCAACTACGCGTCTGAGTATCGATTACACCACCCGAAAAACCACCGAACTCAACAGGAACATTGCTGTCGTAGACCGTCACACTTTCTACCAAGCTCGTATCTACATAAAAGCCCTGCTCGTCGGAAGACATCATTCGAGTAACGGTTGGATTAACACTACCAACTGGATCAAGGTCACTATTGGTAGAAATGCCGTCAATCATGAAATTATTCTGATACGCCACATTCCCGTGAATCGAAATATTGCCCGGTCGAATGTCGCCCATCTTCAAACTATTTGCTGAAGAATTGGAAAATTGCACATTCGGATTACTGCGCAACAAATCGGTGATATTGCCATCACCCTTCGGACGATTAGCAATATCCTGACGATTCAACTGCTTAAATGCAGTCATGGCTTCAGCCGCCGTATCTCGAACAACAACTTCTTCGCCAGCCTGTTCGGCAACCTGTTCAACAGCCTGTTTTTCTTCCTGAATGTCGCCTTCAGAAGCCATCAAGGGCAAGGCAAAAGTCAGGGCGGCAATCACAGCACTCGAAAGTGCAGAGAGCTTATAAGCGTTATGCATATGATCCCTACAAGTCAAAAAATGAGGAGTTAATGAGAATCGTTCGCGATTTTAGGAATCAACAATTACTCCTCACTGCGAGATATACAATTTGTTACACGCTGTGATTTTGTCAAATTCTTAACGATTTTGTCGACAAGTCTTCCTCATAACACACATGAAAACAACTGTTCAACAGTTGTTTTCATGTTAATGCCATTAGTAGTTTCAGATATCTAACATTGGTTAGATATCGAGCTCCATTACAACAATCTGCGTATTTTCAGAGCGAAACCTCCTCTCTCCTTCTGCATCTCTAGTTACTGTACATTGGCATTTTCTCTAGCTACTTCTACCTAGAAAACACAAATTTCCTTCGATCATCATTTTGATGAATTAGCATGCTCAAACAATCTTCTTCGAGGCCTTTTCGTTCAGAACGAGCAATCACCGTTCACTGTTGTTCTGTCCTCTTCTCACATACTGTCTTTCATAGAGGAAACTCAGTATCTTCCATATCCCCTCTTCCCGTGATTCCGTTTCCTTTCCGAAACAGAACAACTCTTTGCATACCAACAACACCCAACCCTTACAAAAATCGATGCCAATAAACAACGGCCGTTCTCAAAACCAAAGCACCTATCAACGGAATCGGTACTAACCATACAATCGACAATTCAGGCACCATCGGGACTGTCAGCGACAAGGTCAGCAAGCCTCCCATAGCTGACACCGCTCCCCGCCATAACGACGGTCTCGGCGCCTGCATTCGTGCTGCACGGATTCGACGGTGAACAAAACCGTCAACGATCATGACGAGAATGAAAGGCAAAAAGAGGACGAACGACGCCAGAATCACGCCGTAACGT
>JAHHRG010000063.1 GCA_020025965.1 Sutterella sp. | reverse complement strand
ATGTTTTTGTCAGCGGCGATCAAACGAAGGTCGGCAGGACCGCCCTTAACGGGACGCGTGTCAACGGACAAGGAGAAGTTAACCGGATTGGACCAAACGGAAACAAAGTTGCGGGGCGTATCAAGGCCCTCAATCGGGAAGCGCTTGATCGTGCCGTCATAACTATTGAGATAGACGGCCGTATCGGAAGCGAGCAAGCCGTAGAATTCACGGTTTTCGTTTTCTTCAACGGAGATGAAGCGAATGTCGTCGGGCAACTCGGATGCGACGATACGCACGTTGGGATTGCCGTTTTGCATGCGGAGCTGATAAAGACTTTTCTTCGAATCAACAAAGAAGATCCCTTCGTCAAAGGCCTTCAAAGCCGAAATGTTGTTCCCTGCAGCTACGATCGGGAACTTAACGTCGGCAAAGCGCATTGCGAGATTGAAGGTATCGGTTTTGCTTTTGAGAACTTCGCCCGTCACCGCATTCACAAAGCGAACACCGTCGGTTTCATAGACAAGAACGTCGTCAGGGAAGGAAAGAGAAGTACCTTCGGGACGATTTTCAAAAAGCACGGTAATGGGAGGAAGTCCGGCGTTCAAGTCCATCGGCGAAACACGAGTGGCCTGAGAGCGCGAAGCCGTGCGGTAGTTGTAACGAACACCGTCAATAACGATCGGGAACTTACCCCACTTCATCATGTCGTTGCGATAGAGGAAAGGCAAGAGTGCATGAGCTTCACGGGGTTCGATCTTTTCGCCGGATTCGCGATAGTTGTCGAGGCCCTTGTTCTTAACATGCTGAAGAACAAATTCATCGGCAATCGGACTCCATTTGCCGGTAATGCGCAGGTAGTTGCCGCGCGTGGACTGAACCCACGTTTGCGGAATAAACCAGGAGAGCGAAACAATGCCGACGATCACGACGGCAAAACGCGACCAAATGACGGACTTAGTGGTGGCACGGACTCGGAAGGCGGCGGAATAGGGCACCCAGAGCCACGGAAGAACGGCGAGAACGTAAAGCCAGAAGGAGTCTGCATAGGAGTCGTAGCCGTTCATCACTTTGAGCATCGTGATGTAGGCATAACCGAAGGCAACAATCGCAATCGCACGAAGGCGGGCGGTTTCCGCTGCGGCGGCAGCCGTCGCACACCAGGCCACAAAGCCCGCCAGCGCCCAGGGCTGCAAAGCCGTGGCGAGCAAGGCGGAGAGTTCCGCCGGGAAGCCGATCATGCCGTGAACGATATTGAGGCCGATATAAGCGACAGCGAAAAGGAGCCCCAAGAGCAATATCGAAGCGGTCGCAGGCACAGCCAAAACAATGCGCGGATTGCAGGGAAGATGCAAAGCCAATCGGGCACGTCCGTGATAGCACTCGGGGACAGTCTGAATGACAGCCCAGAAAATACCGGAGAGCACAAAGACCCAGTAGAGCTGGTCAAAGAAGATCTGTTCTTTGTCAACCATCCCGACCCAAGTCGGAGCAGCCCCGTGCATGGCGATCATGCCGGAGAGGCGGAAGTAATAATCGACAAGCGAAGCGATGACAAGTACGAAGGGAATCCATCCGAGATAGCGGAGTTTGATCCATTCCTTCGAGAGAAGACTTCTGAAAATAGCGGTATTCATCGGCTGCATCCTCTTATTAATAACGGCCGGTAATACCGACGAAAGTGTCTTCAAAATTCATGGGCGATTCGTAAAGCGAATCAATGGCTCGTGCATCAACGTGATGCGTCATGAGCCAGCTGCGAACGACTTCAATAGGTTGCGCGGAATAAAGAGAGGCGCGGTCCGGATCGTGTTCGATATTGATAATGTCGCGACCGTCGGCTTCCAAATGAAGCGCACCGCCCTTAACGGGCAGAATGTACTGATGGTATTTGGCGGTAAAGTCGGCGCGGGTTTCATCACACAACACGCGGCCTTCCTTAATAACGATCACCTGATCGAGAAACTCGTCCAATTCGCCGACGACGTGTGAAGTCAGGAGAACCGTGGCATTCGTCTTGTTGACGTAGCTGCGCAGGAACTCAAGAAAGAGTCGACGATAGCCGACGTCAAGACCAAGCGAAAAGTCGTCAAGAATTAACAGTTCGGCCTGCTGAGCAAGAATCAAGCCAAGCGTAATCTGGCTTCGTTGACCGCAGGAGAGACGCGTAATGCGGCGGTTCTTCGGGATATTCATGCGATTGACGAGATCCCAAAACACGCTCGAATCCCATTTCTTATAAAAGGGCGCATAAAAGCGTTCGATTTCTTCAATCGTCATGAAGTTGTATTGAATGAAACCTTCATGAAGCAAGCCGATTCGTTCGCGCACGTCCTCGGAGAGGGCGGTTGAAGGATGACCGAGAACCGTACACTCGCCGGAATCCGGAGCCAGATAACCCATCAACACACCGATCGTCGTTGACTTGCCCGCCCCGTTCTTTCCTAGCAGACCGACAATGCCGCCTTTGGGCACTGAGAAATCAATCCCGTGAAGGACTTCGGTTTTTCCGCGACTGAAACGCAGTTGACGGCAGGAAACGACAGGTAAGGACATAGATGATTTGGTGTTGACAGATGGAACGTTCAAAAGTGTCGGTCTCGCTAAGTTTTATGTGTGTATCCGACAGATACACCTCGGGTGCGGACTCGAATGTTAATGAGAATAGTTAGCGTTCCTTAAAGTGTCAATAGTTGGATTTGAGTAGAGAAAATCGACGACTGAAAACGTTAGGGTGAATGAACATAGAAGGCAGAAATGTAGGAAACACTAATTGTTAGATACACGTCGGGAAACCCTATAAGAGAGTGAACGACGTGTGTATATGCCCGTTTGACGAATTAGATTGGATTCGTCAAACAATTTTGACGTTCATATTGACAGCCGCGTCAAACATTAGCGAATTCACCGTGTTGACCTTATAGTTGATTTGCATCAAATCCTCGTGGTTAAAAAGCAACAGCCCGCTAAAAGTCCTTACGCACGATCCTCGATGACAACGCGTGTGGGGGAGTCGATCAGTCTGATCCGGGGGTTGCGGTTTAAAGGGGTTCTGCAGGTCTGCGATACCCGCTGCACCTCAACAACTCGACAATAATTGCTGAAAAAAAAGGGAACGTTCCTCAACGAAACGTCCCCGAGTAATCCGTCATGACATTGAATCGAAAGATAAACGATACGAACGGATTGTGACTTGATTTAGGCCGGCGTTCTGAAGGCACGCAATGCGCCGACAATACCGACCAATAAAAAGGCCATACCGATGAGCATCAAAGGCGTCGGCCAGACTTCTCGCCAAAGATGGGTATAAACAACAGCAAAGAGGGTTTCAAAAACGATCATCTGTCCGCCCAAAGCCGTCGGAAGACGCTGGCTCATGAGACTCCAAAGCCATATACCGACCCAGGATGTGACAACGCCGAGAATGACGGAAACGGTCAAATAAAGCATTGGCGTTTCACCCAGGACCGGCTGTGCGGGATCGGCATTAAAGACATAAACGGCGACACCGATCAAAGAAGCCGGGAGAAGCGTCATTCCTTGGGCGGTTGACCAGGCCTGCGGAGAGCGTTTCGGATGATCGATCAACCATTCGCCGTGACAAATCGGATACCAGGTCCAGATAAACAGGGACACGAAAGCGAAGGCGACGCCCGTCCAGAAATTGGCGTTCGTCTGACGGCCCGATTCGACGAGATAAACGAATTCTGTGCCGTTGAGACAAATCATCCCGAAGAGAACAAGGAATAAGGGCGGCACGAGAGCTTTCCACGCAATGGCGCGTCCGTGTTTTTTGGCGCGAAGATTCCCGATTAAAGCCACCAAAATCGGAATCATGGCGGTGAAGGCACCGGCCACCGGTGCGCCGGCTCGTTGACAGGCTTCGGCTAAAAGCCAGTAGTAAAAGAGGTTGCCGATTAAACCCAGAGCCAAAGCGCGCTTCCAGTCGGCCGCTTTGTAGTGGCGGAATTCCTTCAACTGGGTGAGTGCAAGACCGGTCGACAAACAGCCGAAAGCCGTATATCGGCCGAGAGCGATCAGCATCGGGTCATAACTGGTCAGAATCAGGGGCGCGACATAGGCGAAGCCCCAGATCATACAGGCGGCGATGCCGAAAGCGACTCCGAGAAACATGAATGGAACTCCTTCTTAGGATAGGCCGTTTCAGTCAGGAAAAAAGTGCGGCCGAACGGGAATTTGCGAGTGTCTCAATCATAGCGCGAAAGTGTGGCGAAGAAAACAAAGGAAGAAGGCGTAAAAAACTCTTTCGGCGTGTGACGACTCTCGATCGTTCAGTCCGGCAGAGCGAAATGTCAGTTGATTTTTCAACTCTTGACAGTCGATCGGAAGCACTTTAGATTATTTCCTATTGACCCTGTCGGATTTGGACCCAAGAATTCCGACGGAAACATTCTTCAACACACAAAAAAGAGAGAGAACTCGATATGGCACTCGTAGATTCTGTAACGCAATTGATCGGCAATACACCGCTCGTTCGTCTTAACGCCTGGGAAAAAGCCGAAGGGCTGAAGGCCAGACTGATCGGGAAACTTGAAAGCCGCAATCCCGCAGGGAGCGCCAAAGACCGCGTGGGTTTGGCGATGATTGAAGACGCTGAAAAGCGCGGCGTTTTAAAGCCCGGTGCCGTCATCATTGAGCCGACGAGCGGCAATACAGGGATCGGCCTGGCATCGGTTGCCGCCGCACGCGGCTATCGTGCCATTTTTACGATGCCTGACACGATGAGTATCGAACGACGCATGCTCCTGGCTGCTTACGGCGCGGAGATTGTGCTCACGCCGGGTAAGGACGGTATGAAGGGCGCCATTGCGAAGGCCGAAGCCTTGGCGAAGGAAATCCCGGGGGCTTTTATTCCCGGACAATTTGTGAATCCCGCCAACCCCAACGCTCACTATCGTTCGACGGGGCCTGAAATCTGGACCGATACGGAAGGTCGGGTCGACGTTTTTGTCGCCGGGGTCGGCACGGGCGGTACGCTCTCGGGCGTCGGTAAGTACTTGAAGGAAAAGAACCCGGCTGTGAAGATCGTAGCCGTTGAACCGAAGGGTTCTCCCGTTTTGTCCGAAGGCCGATCCGGTCCGCACGGACTGATGGGCATCGGGGCCGGTTTTGTTCCCGATACGCTCGATACGGGTCTGATTGACGAAATCATCCCGGTAAGTGAAGCCGAAGCTTATGAAGCCGGTCGCAAACTGCCGGCTCGCGAAGGTTTCTTGATCGGGATCTCGGGCGGCGCCGCTCTGCACGCTGCCGATCTGATCGCCAAGCGTCCGGAAATGGCCGGCAAGACCGTGGTCGTACTTTTCCCCGATTCGGGCGAACGTTATCTCTCCACGCCGCTCTTTAAAGCCGATTAAAGCGACGCTCTTTTTGCGATTTAATCTAAAAACGCCTGCAGGAGAAGTCTTCTGCAGGCGTATTTTTTAAACCCATTACCTTTGTTGCGTTCGGAAACGTAGAAATAGCGTGAGCTAAGATACGGCAAACGGAGAACTAATTTTAGGTTTTTAAAGTACGGGGCAAGACGAAAGGGCACGGTAAAACAATAGATTGCCCGATCGAATCTGATTTCACCACAAACATAAGGAAAACCTAAAATGAATGTTCGCCGCCACGCGCTCGCTTTGATTCTTGCAGCCGGTCTCGCCGGTACCTCCGCTTTTGCCGTCGCCGCTACGTCGACGCCCGTTGAAGCCGGTAAGACCGAAACCGCGCAGACGGTTCGCCTGATCGACGAAGCCAAGGTGTCGATGAAAGACGCCGTTGCCGCTGCTGAAAAGAAGCACGACGGCGAGGTTCTTCGTGCCACGCTTCGCAATACCCGTCAGTACGGTCTCGTTTGGGATATCCGCATGGAAAAGGGCGAAGGTGAGAACCGCACCCGTATCCGTACTTACGTTGATGCCAAGACCGGCAAAGTAGTCGCCTCCGACGTGAATGAAATCGCTCGCTCGTCGAACCGAGGCGAAGGCCGTCACTGCCATGAAGGCAACGGTCGACACCACGGTAACGATGCCGATCGCGGTGAGCGCGGTGGACGTCACTGCCGATAACCGAGCCGTTTAGGAGAGCTTTATTCGAAGTTCTCAAAAGCCGACTTTCGTAGACAAAAAAAGCCCGTTCGTTGTAATTGACGAACGGGCTTTTCATTTTCCTCAGTTGAGGGCGAGCTTTAGAAGTGAATTACTTCTTGAGCACACGGGCAATGGCACCGACCATGACGGCGAGGCCGACAGGAAGGCTCTTCTTGTCCTGAATATCGAAGTCGGCGCGGTGGTGACCCTTGTGGTTGCAACCGAAAATGAAGAAGCCGGCCTTACCGCCGCAGTCGCGAACGCGCTTGGCAAGCATGGAAGCGTCTTCGGAACCCTTCGTGGTGGAGTATTCGACAACGGTCTTCAAACCGTCAACACACTTGGCGGAGTCGAGAAGAATGTCGACGCATTCGTCGTCGCATTCGTAAACGGCGGCGTCACCGGTCTTCACGATCGTGGGCTTCACGCCGTAACCCGCAGAGATGCCTTCGACGAGACGGCAGGCTTCGTCAGCCATGAACTTGTTGACTTCGGTCGTGGCGCCGCGAACTTCCATTTCGATCTTGGCGTGAGCCGGGACAACGTTTCGACCTTCGCCGGCGACCATCGTACCGATGGCGATACGGGAGTCACCTTCACCGTGGCGGGGAATACCCTGCATGGCCAGCACGCAGGCGCAAGCGGCGGAGAGGGCGGAACGGCCCTTTTCGGGTTCGGAACCGGCGTGAGCGGAACGGCCTTCGAAATAGATGTCGAACTTCGTGGTAGCCAGGAAGCCGTTGCGAAGCACCTTCACTTCACCTTCACGGGCTTCGGTACCGACGTGGGAAGCAAGGAACATGTCGGCATCGTCAAGCTTGCCGGAAGCGGCGACGGCAGCGGCACCGCGTACACCTTCTTCGGCCGGCTGGAAGAGAATCTTGATCTTCCCGCAGAGTTCGTCCTGGTGATCCTTCACCCAATGAGCAACGGCGAGACCCACGGAGGTATGACCGTCGTGACCGCAGGCATGCATGCGACCTGGACGTTCGGAAGCAAAACCTTCACGAGTCGGTTCGTGATCGTCGCTGTCGGATTCCATGACGGGAAGAGCGTCCATGTCGAAACGAACGGCCAAGGTCTTGCCGGGACGGCCGGAGTCCCAGGTGGCGATCACGCCCGTGTAGCCGTGGAGCTTATCCAAGAAAGCCTGCGAGACGCCGTGCTGAAGGGCGCGTTCTTCTGCGGCCTTGACAGCTTCTTCGTCGCGGCCCAAAGCGGATTCGACATTGATGATGTCGCGACCCATTTCAAGACTGAAGATGCCGAGCTTTTCCAGACGTTCGACAACGTAGGCCATGGTTTCGAATTCGCACCAACCGATTTCGGGACGCTTATGAAGATGGCGGCGGTCGGCAATCATCTGATCGACATAGGGTTTAATGTCAACGACAGGGGCATTCTGCATTTGTAATTCTCCTCAATGTGCGCTTGATAGGTCAGAAAAAGCGCGAAAAAGTATTTTTAAAGTTTAATCCTCAGAGACTCCTGTCGGTATAGTAAGAATCCCTAGGGTGACATAAGGCTTCCCCTTAGGTGTTTTCGAGACATAACTTGTCACACCGGCTTAGTTAACCCTAAGTTTGACCTCGAGGTCGCCTAAGTAAACTTTTCTATACTTCAATCAACAAAAGAAAGAAGGTCCGAATCTCCAAAGAGATCGACCGCATGTCTCAAACAAAATCATTGGAGAATACATCATGCTGAAGAAGACGATTCTTGCTGCTACGGTCGCTGCCTGCGGTCTCTTTGCGCTCTCGACGGGTGCTGTGGCTGCCGATCCCAAGGCACCGACGCCGGTTCCTTACGGCCAGACCGTTGAAATGAATCCGACCGTGGCGATGTCCGACGCCGTCGCTAAGGCTGAAAAGGCCTACGACGCCCGTTCTACGTCCGCTCGCCTTCGTACGGCTCACGGCGAACTCTTCTGGGCCGTTCGTCTTGAGAAGGCCGACGGTGAACGCCTCGTTGCTTACGTGAATGCCACGACCGGTGAAATCACTTCCGCTCGTACGCTCGGCAAGGTCGGCGAATATCGCGGTCCCTGCTGCGACATGACGGGTGAAGGTTATCGTCAGGGCAACTGCATGCAGGGCATGCGCGGTCACCACCGCGGTCACGGATGCCGCGGCTGCTAATGGCTGCGCTCATAGCATGAGCTAAAGACTGACAGCGGGAAGCGATTTCGACGTCGCTTCCCGTTTTTTCGTTAACGATGCAAAAGCCCGATATACTCGACTTCACAGAGCACACTCTTACAGAACTTCCGAGTCCGACCATGCATATTCTCTTAATTGAAGACGATCCTTTTATTGCCCGTGCCGTGACGGCCGCTTTGGAAAGCGAAGCGCACGTCGTTTCCTATGCCGCCTCCGGTCGTGAAGGTCTCACTGAAATTGCCGTGCGTCTTCCCGATGCGGTTTTGCTCGATTTGGGCTTGCCCGGGATGGACGGGATCGATGTTTTGAAGACGATTCGCTCAAAGCCCGAACCAATCTCGAGCCTTCCCGTCATTGTCGTGACGGCCAGAGAATCATTGGATGCTCGCCTCGAAGGACTCGATGCCGGGGCGGACGACTACATTCTGAAGCCCTTTCATATGTCGGAACTCATTGCTCGCCTTCGTGCGGTGATGCGAAGAAAGGGGCCTTTGGCCAACGAAGTCTTGCGTCACGGGAAGCTCTCCCTAAATACGGTCACGCATCTCTGCACGAAGGGGAGTGAAAGCGTCACGCTGTCAAAGCGCGAATACGCACTCCTTGTTGCTTTGATGACTCGTCCGGGTGCGATTCTCTCGAAGCGGATGATCGAAGAAAAGCTCTATGCGCCGGGAGAAGAACCCGAAGGGAACGCCATTGAATACCTGATTCATGCATTGCGCAATAAGATCGGCCGTGAAACGATTGAAAATATTCGCGGTCTCGGCTGGCGTATGCGTAAGGAAGAAGATTGATGCAAGCGCCGATGTCCCTTACGACAAGAACGCTGCTGACGACCGTGGCTTCTTTGGTCGTCTTTGTGGCGGCCACCGCGGGGTTTGTCTATTCGACCGAAAAAACCGAGGCGCTCGCCCGACATGACGCGCATTTGGAAGATATGGCAACCGCTTTGGCCCGTGCCGAAGTGGGCGTGATTCTTCCGCGAGCGCTCACGATGGACAGTCAGAGCTTTCAGCATCGCCTTGAGAGTGAAAAGCCGTTTCCCGATTGGCGCCGTGGCCGACACCACCGTCATATGCAGACGATGATGCCGCCGGAAGCACGCCGCACGATGATCCCCGCAGGTGAAAAAGTTCTCATTCGTTTGATCAGCCGCCAAGGGCAGGCGGTTAAAGTACGCCTGGCTACGCCTTTACACGCGGGACTCGGCACTCAGACGGTCGACGGAGAAGCGCAGCGCGTCTATACGATCTTTTTGCCGACGGGGCGCTACACCTCCGTGGCGGAACCCGTTGCCATTCGTGAAGAAGCCGCCAAGGCAGCGGCCGTAACGGCCGTCATGCCTTTGCTCGTGCTGCTCCCTTTGTTGGTCGGCGTGATCGGTTGGGTCCTTTGGGTTTCGTTGCGCCCCTTGAAGCGAGCCGCCGCGGAAGTGGCCGCGAGAAAGGGCGACGATTTGACGCCTTTGTCCGTGAAAGACGCTCCTGCGGAAATCGTACCTTTTATCGAGTCCGTGAACGGGCTTCTCGGCAAAGTCAATGCGGCTCGTTTGCGCGAAATTCGATTTACGGCTGATGCCGCGCACGAATTGAGATCGCCTTTGACCAGCATGACGATCGAAGCGGATCATTTGGCCAAACTTCCGCTCTCTCCCGAAGCGAAGCCTATCGTTGACAATCTGCAATCAGGGTTGCGCAGAAGCGTTCATCAGTTAAGCCAGCTACTTCATTTTGCCCGTGCACAGTCGGGAGAAAATAAAGAATCGGAACGCCGCGATTCGGAACCCTGGTACGTTTCCGAATTGACGAGCGAAATACTCGAGCCACTCTTACCGTTGATGGAAAAAAAAGCGATCGACTTCAGTGTCGAAGGCCTTGAAAACGAGAAAGAACCGGTCAAAAACCTGGCAAAAAGCTTTATTCATGCCATTCTGAGAAATCTCTTGGAAAACGCACTTCGCTATACGCCCGAAAAGGGCCGCGTGGAATTGACGGTAGAAAGAAGCGATGCGTGTCTCACTTTGGAAGTGAAAGACAGCGGTCTCGGTATCCCCGCTTCTGAACGCGACAAGGTTTTCGATCCTTTCTATCGGATCACAGGGACGAAGGTGACGGGCACCGGGCTCGGTCTTTCGATCGTAAAGACTTATGCCAACAAGGTCGGCGCTGCGGTGACATTGTCGGATGCCCATCCGACGGAACCGCACGGACTGCTCGCACGCGTTGTCATTCCGCTAAAGTGAACTATCCCCAGAAAGTGAGACACCTTTCTAGGGATATTTTGTATGGCAAAGG
>JAHHRG010000062.1 GCA_020025965.1 Sutterella sp. | reverse complement strand
AACAATTGAAATTCAGCAGGCGTTGTCGGCTGAGGTTTGCTCCCCAAGCGAGTAAGACGCTCGGAGACGGCAGGCGAAACGAGCGCCTGTGTAAATATGCCGTTCAATTCCTTGACGATATTGTCCGGCGTTTTCTCCGGCACAAAAAGACCGTACCAAGTTGAGATGTCAAATCTGGCAATCCCCGATTCGGCCATCGTCGGCACATCGGGCAACTCGGCCACACGTTTTTCGGTCGTCACCGCCAAAGGAAGCAGGTTCCCGGCACTGATCTGCACGAAAGCGCTCGCCAAATTGTCAAACATCAGATCGGTCTGCCCCGACAGAAGCGAAAGCTGAGCAGCCGAAGCCCCGGCAAAAGGAATATGGACCATCTTGAGACCGAAACCTTTCTTCATCCATTCTGTCGCCAAATGACCGGCCGACCCGTTTCCGCCCGAAGCGTAATTGAGCTCGCCCGGGTGCTTTTTGGCGTAAGCCACCAAACCGGCCAAATCGTGAATGCCGACTTTATCGGCCCAAGGCTTGGCGACCACAAGAACGTTCGGCACATTCGCAATGAGCGTCACCGGCTTGAAGTCCTTCTGCGGATCGTAAGGAATTCTTTTATAGATATGCGGATTGATTGCCTGCGTCGCCACCGCTCCCACCACAAGCGTACGGCCGTCGGGTTTTTGACGTTTGACGTAAGTCATCCCGATACTGCCGCCAGCGCCGGGCCGATTATCAACGATTACGTTTCCCAATTCGTCCTGAACAGCTTCGGCCAATACGCGCGCAGCAATATCCAACGGACCTCCCGGCGGATAGGGAACGATCACGCGGATCGGATTCGAGCCGTCGCCTTCCTCAATTCGGGCGAACACGGCACCGGGGAGCGTGGTGCAAAGCGCCCCGGCCCCAATCATCGAAAGCAGCGTACGACGTTGAAGCATAAAGAGTCTCTGTTGGGAAATTAAGGTGTCTGATAAATAATCATATCAATGATTGGCTGTGTCTCTCAAGCCTTTGCACCTATCTTCTCTCCCTAAAGAAAAAAGCGCTTGTGCCGATTTTGAAGGCTACAAGCGCTTTGAGGTATTGGTGGAAGTCGCGTTCTACTTCTTCGTGTCGTCGCGAATCACGTGCATGATCATGCCCGATGCCTGAACGTTCGGGGCACTGTGATCGAGACTCACGGCAGAAACGATCGCACGGAGGCTTTCCGGATCGAAAATGCGAACGTGCTTCTGATTCACTTCAATCAGACCGTCGTGCGAGAAGCGCGAGAGTACGCGGCTCACGGTTTCAAGCTTCAACCCCAAATAAGAGCCGATTTCCGCACGCGTCATGCGAAGCACGAATTCGCTTCGGGAATAACCGCGGGCTTCAAAGCGCTGAGAAAGCGTCAGAAGGAAAGCGGCCAGACGTTCTTCGGCGCGCATCGAACCTAAAAGAAGCATCACGCCGTGCTGACGGACGATTTCTCGGGAAAGAAGTTTCTGGAAGTGAATGCCCATGGCACGCACCGAGGTGGTGAGGTCTTCCATGCGGTCATAGGGAATCACGCAGACTTCCGTGTCTTCGAGCGCCACAACGTCGCAAGAATAAACACCGCTCGCAATCCCGTCGATCCCGCACATCTCACCGGCCATATAGAAGTTCGTCACCTGTTCGCGACCGTCACTGCTCATCACGGTACATTTCAGAAACCCCAGACGAACGGCATAAAGGTTGTCGAAGTGATCACCGGCACGATAAAGGACTTCTCCACGACGAATTCGGCGACGGCTCACAACGAGATCTTCAAGACGTTCGATTTCCTTGAGCGTTAGGCCCAAGGGCATACAAACTTCCCGAAGATTGCAATTGGAGCAGGCAACCCTCAAAGTCGACAAATTCATCTTCGAAAACTCCAAGAAAACGATCGTACAGAAAACTCATCTCCGAGATCTGAGACAGAGACGGCAAGCTTTCGGAGCTCCTAATCCTCGGCTTCCGCTATCGTTGCCGACGACCGAAATCCATAATATTTGGGTAATATCCACCCGTTAAGATTCTTACGCTTCCGGATAAAAAGATCGCCCGAGAGCGATCCGATCCAAGAAAAATGCAAGCAAAGCAAATGCCCTTATCTTTGATAGGAATCAAGAAAAGGCGTTCTTTGCGTTCAATAATATCAGGAAGTTTAACCTACGTCACATTCCAAGGAATATTTAAACATGTCGAATCCTGCCAAAAGCGGTGTAGAACTGCCTGAAATCGATCTCCTCCGCAAATTCGACGTACCGGCTCCGCGATATACGTCCTACCCCACAGCCGACCGCTTCAATGCCTCCTTCGGTCCCGAAGATTACGCGCGTGTTCTTCACGAACGTGAAAACGCCAAGAACCCGGCCGACCTCTCGCTTTACGTTCACGTTCCTTTCTGTAACGACGTCTGCTTCTATTGCGGCTGCAATAAGATCGTGACGCGCGACCACACGCGAAGCAAGGAATATCTTGAAACGATCGGCCTTGAAGCCGACCTCGTCAAGGAACACCTGACGGGCACTCAGGAACTTGCTCAGCTCCATTTCGGGGGCGGTTCTCCCACTTTCCTTGAAACGGACGAACTCGAACTGATGATGGAAACGCTCACGAAGCGTTTCCCGCTTGCCAAGAACGGTGAATTCTCGATCGAGGTTGACCCGCGCTCCTGCAATCCCGATAAGGTCGCCACGCTCGCCAAGATCGGTTTGAACCGCATGTCTTTGGGCGTTCAGGACTTTAATCCTGAAGTGCAGAAAGCCGTCAACCGTATCCAGCCCTTTGAAATGACGAAGGAAACCCTGGAAGCCGCCCGCGCCAACGGTTTTGATTCCGTCAACATGGACTTGATCTACGGTCTTCCGAAACAGACGCGCAAGACCTTCGAACACACGATCGACCAGATCCTTGAACTTCAGCCCGACCGTATTGCGCTTTACCACTACGCTCACCTGCCGAATCACTTCAAGGCCCAGCGCCGCATTTTGTCCGCCGATCTGCCCGATACGCTCGAAAAGGTCAACATCATGTTTGACGCGATCACGCGTCTCACCTCGAACGGCTACCGTTACATCGGTATGGACCACTTTGCGAAGGAAACGGACGAATTGTCGATTGCTCAGCAGGAAGGCAGCCTTCAGCGCAACTTCCAGGGCTACTCCACGATGGCCGAATGCGACATGGTTGCTCTTGGTGTCTCCGGCATTTCGAAGATCGACGGTGCCTATGCCTGCAACCCGCGCGAACTCGACGACTACTATGCCGCCATCCGCGAAGGCCGCCTGGCAACGAACCGCGGTTATCAGCTGAACGACGACGATTTGCTTCGCCACTACGTGATCATGAAGATCATGTGCAACTTCGAACTCGTCAAGAAGGACGTGGAAGAACGCTTCGGCATCGACTTCGACAAGACCTTCGCTTACGAACTCGGCAAGATGAAACCCTATGTGAAACACGAACTCGTTGAACTCTACGACGACCGTCTCGTTGTCTCCGCCAAGGGCAAGATTTTCGTTCGTGCAGTCGCCATGCACTTTGACCGCTATCTGCGCGAATCGACGCGTGCCGGCGGCTATTCCCGCATCGCCTAAGACGCCGAACGACAACACTGTCGACTGAAAACCGAACTTTTCTCACGGAAAGTTCGGTTTTTTCTTTGGGATTAGCCCGAGAAAAGCCCGATATTTCCCCGTTTTTTCCGATGAATCAAGGGGCTAAGATTAAACGGCGAGCGTTTTCGCGCTAAAATATTTGTTTCCTTTTCGTCGTCGCGCGTCCTTCGCGGAAGTTGACGCCACGACCACGGACCAATTTCTTTTAGGTCGACCCGCCTTCATTGCCGCTGGGCCGGCTCCATCACCCCGGAATCACATAAGACCATGAAAGTTGCAGATATCCGTAAAACTTATTTGGAGTTCTACGAAAGCAAGGGTCACACGATCGTCAAATCCAGCCCTGTTGTCCCCGGTAACGATCCGACGCTTCTCTTTACGAACGCCGGTATGAACCAGTTCAAGGACGTCTTCCTCGGTTTCGACAAGCGTCCCTATACCCGCGCCACCACCAGCCAGAAGTGCATTCGCGCAGGCGGCAAGCACAACGACCTTGATAACGTCGGTTATACCGCCCGTCACCACACGTTCTTCGAAATGCTCGGGAACTTCTCCTTCGGTGACTACTTCAAACACGATGCCATCCGCTTTGCCTGGGAACTTCTTACGAAGCACTTCATGCTCCCTGCGGAAAAGCTCTGGGTCACGGTTTACGCCGAAGACGACGAAGCTTATGACATCTGGAATAAGGAAGTGGGTGTCCCGGCCGAACGTATCGTTCGCATCGGCGACAACAAGGGTGCCCGCTACATGTCCGATAACTTCTGGATGATGGGCGACACGGGTCCCTGCGGTCCCTGCTCCGAAATTTTCTACGACCACGGCGACAAGATCCAAGGCGGCCCTCCGGGATCCCCGGAAGAAGACGGCGACCGTTACATCGAAATCTGGAACCTCGTCTTCATGCAGTTCAACCGTGACGAACGCGGCGTAATGCACAAGCTTCCGAAGCCCTCCGTTGATACGGGTATGGGTCTTGAACGTATTGCTGCCGTTCTTCAGGGTGTTCACAACAACTACGACATCGACCTCTTCCAGAACCTCCTCGCTCGCGTGCGTGCCGTTCTCGAAGAAACGAGCGGTGAAGCCGTTGATCCGGAATCCCCGTCTCTCAAGGTTATTGCCGACCACATCCGCGCCTGTACCTTCTCCGTTGCCGACGGTATCGTTCCGGGTAACGAAGGCCGCGCTTACGTGCTTCGTCGCATCTGCCGCCGCGCCATCCGTCACGGCTACAAGCTCGGTGCTCGCAAGCCCTTCTTCTACCGTTTGGTCGACGCCGTTCGCACCGAAATGGGCGAAGCCTATCCGGAAATCATGGATAAGCGCATTGAACAGGTGATCGAAGAAGAAGAACGCCGCTTCTTCCTGACGCTCTCGAAGGGTATGGAAATCCTCGAAGATGCCATCTCGAAGAACACGACCGGCGTGCTCGACGGTGAAATCTGCTTCAAGCTTCACGACACCTACGGTTTCCCCGCCGACTTGACGGGCGACGTTTGCCGTGAACGCAACATGACGATCGACACCGACGGCTTTGACGCCGCCATGGCCCGCCAGCGCGAGGCCGCTCGTGCCAATGCGAAGTTCAAGATGGCCCTGGGGCTCGATTACAAGGGTGAAGACACCGTCTTCACGGGTTACGAATCCTTGAAGGAAACGGGCTCCAAGGTTCTCGCTCTTTATAAGGACGGCGAAGCCGTCGAACGAGTTGAAGCCGGCGACGACTGCGTGGCTGTCTTCGACCGTACGCCTTTCTACGCCGAACAGGGCGGTCAGGTCGGCGACACGGGTCTCTGCCGTAACAACACCTCCATCCTTGCCGTCCTTGATACCTTCCGCGTGAAGGGCAAGGTCACGGGCAATGCCTGCCACGTTGAAGAAGGTCACATCGCCGTCGGCGAAACCTTTGACCTCGCCGTTGAAGAAGATCGCCGTCAGGCCATCGTTCGCAACCACTCCGTGACGCACTTGCTCCAGAAGGCACTTCGCAAGGTCTTGGGTGACCATGTCCAGCAGAAGGGTTCTTTGGTGACGCCCGAAACGACCCGCTTCGACTTCGCTCACGGCCACGCTATGACTGCTGAAGAAATCGCTCAGGTCGAAACGCTCGTTAACGAACAGATCCTTCTTAACGCCGAAACCGTTTCCGAAGTGCTTCCCATCGAAGAAGCTCAGAAGAAGGGAGCCACGATGCTCTTCGGCGAAAAGTACGGTGAAATCGTCCGCGTCTGCACGATCGGCAACTCGATCGAATTCTGCGGCGGTACGCACGTTCGCCGCACGGGCGACATCGGTTCCTTCAAGATCATCGCCGAATCCGGTATTTCTGCCGGTGTTCGCCGTATCGAAGGTATCACGGGTATGAACGCCGTTCGCGCCGCTCAGACGAATGCTCGCGTCCTTGCCGACGCCGCCATCCGTTTCAATGCCAAGACGACGGAACTCCCCGCCAAGATCGACGACATGATGGCCAACATGAAGGCCCTCGAAAAGCAGCTCGAACAGTTGAAGTCCAAGGTGGCCTCCTCCATGGGCGACACGCTCGTCTCCCAGGCTGTTGAAGTCAAGGGCGTGAAGTTGCTCGTCGCTCGTATCGACGGTGCCGATGCCAAGGCTCTGCGCGAAACGATGGACAAGGTGAAGGATAAGCTCGGTACGGCCATCGCCGTTCTCGCCGCAGTCAACGCCGAAGGCCGCGTGCAGCTCGCCGCCGGTGTGACCCGCGACCTGACGAACCGTGTTAAGGCCGGTGAACTTGTCAACTCCGTTGCCGTCAAGCTGGGCGGCAAGGGCGGCGGCAAGCCCGACATGGCCATGGCCGGTGCTCAGAATGCCGACGGTCTTGACGCCGCTCTCGCCGACGTCAACGACTGGGTCGCCGCCAAGCTCTAAGCCATGAGCGAAGCGGTCACGGAGGAAATTCGCCTCCCGGGGCTCAAGTGCCCGATGCCGATTCTGAAAGCTAAGAAAGCGCTCGCCAAAATGGAAGCGGGCGCTACCTTGGCGGTCTACAGCACCGATCCGCACAGTCTTCCTGATTTGGCCGACTTCTGTCGCCAAACGGGGCACGAGCTCCTGAAATCGGAAACCCTCGAAGAGACGGGTGAGTTCCTCACGGTGATTCGTCGCCGTGCCGACTAAGCCCCTTCTCCGTTGAATCAAGAAACCCGGCCGGCAAGGTCGGGTTTCTTTTTATCTCTCTACTCTATATAGATAGAGCTAAAGAGCGCATCGTCTTCCCCAAGCCTATCAGCGCCCCGATCTTCGAGCCCGGCTACAGAGTCAATACTGCCGATATGACAGTCGGTCCCGGTCTCGCAATAGGAAGCTGTCAACAAGGGTGTCACCTTTCATCTTTTCTCAAAAGATACCGTGTTTACGGTATTTTGTGCAGTATCCTTGCTTTTTAGGTAAAAGATCTCTAATATACGGGTTCTGCACTTTTGCTGATGCGGATGTAGCTCAGTTGGATAGAGTATCTGGCTACGAACCAGAGGGTCGTGGGTTCGAATCCTGCCATCCGCACCACAAATTCCCAAGCGCCGTTCATGAAAATGAACGGCGCTTTTCGTCGTATATACCTATCGAAAATATTCTTCTCTCGGACTTCGTTTTCAAACGATTCTTCTTTTGCCCTCAAGGCAATCTTTCCGCACCGATCAATATCCACATTGCCTATTTTTTAAGCAAATCTCTAAGTCGTTGATTAAAAAGACTTTACGCTTTTTACATCTCGCTTTTTCCACACTTATTCACATTTTCTGTGGACAAGTTTTTCTGCAAACAGTGTATAAGTCCCCTATTCGCGAAATTCCCTCTTTAAGCCTCCCACAATTGGATTCGCATAAAAAAAGATCCTCGTGCTTAAAAAATAAGCAGAGGATCTTTCTGTCGGAAATTCGATTTATTTACGTCGATCGTAACGGAGGAATTTCACCGCATACGGACGCTTTTCCGTCGGTTCCAACTCAGAGAGTAGCGTTTCGGACCAGTCCTCGGATTTGACTTCAGGGAAGGTGGTATCTCCCTCAAAATCGTTATCCACAAGAGTCACCCAAAGAACATCCGCACGGGGCATGCCCTGACGATAAATTTCGCCGCCGCCGATGATGAAAACTCGAGGAGCATCGGCCACCGAAGCGAGGCCTTCATCGAGGGAAGAAACGAGCTCGGCCCCTTCGGCCTGATAGTCGGTCTGGCGGGTGATCACTACATTTTTGCGTCCCGGTAACGGACGACCGATCGATTCCCAGGTCTTGCGTCCCATCAGAATCGGACAACCCATCGTTGTCGACTTGAAATGCTTGAAGTCCTCCGGAATATGCCAGAGCATCTGATTGTTTCCGCCGATGACGCCGTTGCGGGCACGAGCGACGATCATTTCTATAGACATAGCCCTTTTCCTTTAAACCGCCACAGGAGCCTTGATATGAGGCCAGGGTTCGTAGCCGACGATTTCAAAGTCTTCGAAGCGGTAGTCAAAGAGAGAATCGGGCTTGCGGTGAATCTTCAAGGTCGGATAAGCACGCGGTTCACGCGAGAGCTGAAGTTGGACCTGTTCCATATGGTTGTCGTAAAGATGGCAATCGCCGCCGGTCCAGACAAAGTCTCCGACTTCGAGATCACACTGCTGCGCCACCATATGCGTCAACAAAGCGTAACTCGCGATATTGAAGGGCACACCCAAGAAAATATCGCAGGAACGCTGGTATAGCTGACAGGAAAGACGACCGTCCGCAACATAGAACTGGAAGAGGCAGTGGCAGGGAGGCAATGCCATCTGATCCACTTCGGCCGGATTCCAAGCCGTCACGATCATGCGACGGGAGTCGGGATTGTTTTTGATCGTGTTGAGCAAATTCTGAATCTGGTCGATATGACGGCCGTCCGGAGCGGGCCAGCTACGCCACTGAACACCGTAGACGGGACCCAAGTCACCGTTTTCGTCGGCCCATTCGTCCCAAATGGAGACGCCGTTGTCTTTCAGATATTTAATGTTGGAACTCCCCTGAAGGAACCAGAGCAGTTCGTGAATGATTGAGCGAAGATGGAGTTTCTTCGTCGTCACAAGAGGGAACCCCTCCTGGAGATTGAATCGCATCTGATAACCGAAAACGGAACGCGTGCCCGTACCCGTACGGTCGGACTTATGCGTGCCATTCTCGTACACATGACGCATCAGCGTTTCATACTGATTGCTGGGCACGATATGGACTCCTTAATAGTTGAATTTTTTTTCACAGATAAATTTGGTTGCCGACAGTCTAAAGGAAAAGCCGCAACCTCGAAAAAGGATGCGGCTTTGCTTGCCTTGAATCAGTGCTTCTCAATTAGCGAAGCTTAGAGGCCTTCCAAATGAAGAACGTTTGGGGCAATTTCAGTTCGGTCTTTATACCGGCGAAGACGGCGGACCAACCCACCATAAAGTCGATATATTCCTGAGCCGGCACTTCACGACCCATCATCTTTTCAAGCTGATCGCGCTCGGTCAAAAGCTTCAGATCGTTCACGTAACATTCGAGACCGGCACGGATGAGCGCTTCCATGTCGAGCGCATCGAGATCGATACCGCGATGAAGGCGCTTGATTTCATCACCCAAGGAAGCCTTCACGTGAGCGGAGAGCTTTTCACCCGCCCAGCCGTTCGCCACAACGCGAGATTCGTCGGCATGACCGGAGAGGATGTGGACCATGTCGTCCATAAACTCAACGGCCTGTTCGTGAACCACCTGAGCATCTTCATGATCGGGCTGATTTTTCTGAATCCAGGCATCCTGCATCTGGGCAATGCCAAGTTCTTCGAGGGCGAGGAACATACTGTTCTGATCGCGGAGGTCGATGGCCACGTGCGGGGTGTACTGGGAGTCGCGTTCGCTCTGAGTCATTCTTAAATAATCTCACAGTAGGTTGAGAAAAAAATCGACCTTGAGTGTAACACCTGAATTTTTATCTCGCCTTACCCAAAAGACTGAGTTTTCAGGCTTTTAGTTAAGTTTTTTAGTGATAGCGTCGGGTAACGGCATGACGGGGATGCCTTCTTCACGCAAAGTCTCGGCTTCTTTGGGATCGCACTTGCCTTTCACAAGCCGTATCGCGGTTTTTCCTTCCTTCATTCCGCGAACCTCGTCAGGGAATCGTTCGCCCACATCTTCAGCGGATTCGGCGACCGTCCGAAGGGCTTTCATCGCTTTAGCCTGAAGTTCCGCCCGCTTTTGTCCCTCTCGCACATTGAGATCCTTAGCGACATCGGTCCGGGTCGTGCCTTTTACGCGAGAAAAATGCGGCGCCGTCAAACGCCGCGTAATTTCCCTAGAACCGCAGATCGGGCATACAAAGGTCCCCGCGGCCTTTTCCTCCTGCCACTCTTCGTCGTTTGCAAACCAACCCTCAAAGACATGGCCGTTTGCACACGAAAAATCCAAAATCTTCTTTGCCATCCGTTTTTCCTTCTTTCGTTCGAGGAATCCTTTCATTGCATTTTATATTCTCAGCCTGCGAGACTGTTTTCGGGAAGAGTACCCCCTATTTTCCCGACCCATCGACAGGACGAAAAGAAAATTTCACACATTCTCAAAAATTCCTGTATACTGCGTATCCTCAATGCCAAGCCACGGCATCAAACACCTTGGAAGGGTGGCAGAGTGGTTGAATGTACCGCCCTGGAAAGGCGGCATACGGAAATTCCGTATCGAGGGTTCGAATCCCTCCCCTTCCGCCAGAATTTCTAAAAGACGTTGTCCCAATCGACAGCGTCTTTTTTCTTTTCGGTGTTCGGCTCTGCCGTCAGCAAGCGAAAAAATATTTTTTGCGATCTATACACTTTTCCAAAAATCTGTGTATACTTCGTTTTCTCAGTGCCGAGCCACGGCAATGAACACCTTGGAAGGGTGGCAGAGTGGTTGAATGTACCGCCCTGGAAAGGCGGCAT
>JAHHRG010000061.1 GCA_020025965.1 Sutterella sp. | reverse complement strand
AGACACCGGTGTATAATTTTGGATAAGTAAAAGAGAGAATCTCATCTAAGGCAGCCGCCTTAATCTTACGTTTTGACAACATTTTTTTTACATTTTTGCATCGAAAAATGTATGTTGCACGAATTAATGAGTGGCGAGCGGGAAAAACTTTGTCCCGTTTCTGTCCCGCCGATTTTTCAAAAAGTGCCGTAACTCGCTGATTTTCAACGACTTACGGCACTTATGGTCGGGGAGACTGGATTCTACCCACCTATTTGTACCGAAAACCGTTGCTCATTATCAGCAACATACATTTTCGACATGGTTAGAAATCACATAATTTGTCCCGATTCTGTCCCGGGAAAAGCACTGAATATCGACGCTCTATGAAAGAGCGTCGATTATTACAAATTGATGAATTACGCTCTACCAATCATCATCCGCACCGACACCATTAACGGCATCAATCAATCGGGAAGTCAGTATATTCGCTATCGCTTCAATCTGATCCACCGATACCTGCGAAAAGACTTTTCCATTGGTATTGAACACTCCGGCACAACTCATCTTACCTCCGAATCCACTCGGTCGGCGTAATGCCAGATCATACTTTGCATTCAGCAAAGCCATATCGGCAACATCGAAACTAATCTTCACGCGCCCCTCTTTGAACGCTACGGTATATTTGAAACTGAGAATTGCTTCGTACTTGACTGGGCGGCCGTTGAATTCAAACGAAGCCTTACCGAAAGCGGTCAGCAACGAAGGAGCATTCTCACTCAAGACACGGCCTCCCGAATTAAACTCCTGCATCAGAAAACTTTTTGTCAAGTCGAAAAGGTCAGCCTGCGTCTTATGAGGGAACTCGACAACAATGTAATCCTTTGCAGGATCATCAGCCGACACCATTCCGTCAGCTGTTAAACGAAACTGCCCAAAAGAGAGCAACGGGAACAGCAACAGGGCTATCCCAAAAATCATTTTTTGCATAGGTCAGTATTTAGGAATTATATAATCTTTGATTCCGAAACGCACTACTTGGCAACAGCACATTTTGCATCGCCTCCCTGATGGGCATCGCCCCCCTGTTCATTTACAACAAGCCGTTCAATCATCTCACATTGCTTTGCGATTGTTTCCTGCTGAGAGCAAACCGTATCAATCAAACGATTGATACGAGCGGGATCGACATAAGTCGTGGGAATTGGTTCCTCCAAATGCTCTTCTGCTATCTTAATCATCTCCCCTTCGCCATACAACAACCAATCTCTATTAAGATCCGGGAACACCATTAGAACATTGTTCAATTTATCGACCCCAAAGCCCTTTCTCATCGAAGAAATATACCCATTTGAAAGTCGGCACATCTCTTCAAACCTCTTTACGGTCAAACCTTTGTATTCTACAAAAGCATGCACTCTATCTTTAATCGTCATAATATCAGAGTTTTACAAATTAGCATAAAAATAAAATAGAAATATGTTCCGAAAAACTTGATTATATCAGAACATTGCTCTATATTTGCAGTGTACCTCAAATGTACCGCCATTTGTAAGTACAAATATAAATAAAAACCATTAAAAAATCATTCCAATGCAAACAACGATTTTGAATGGGGCAAAAACCGCACCGGAACTACCATCAATGCGACCCCTTAGAGCATCGATCAGAAAAAGAATAGACCGATCGATGAGTGATCTTTTCGGGCCCGAGTTCTCGCAACTCTCCACAAGTGGCAAGATCAGAGGTCTCTACCTCTGCCTCTCGTTCTTCAGCCTTTCGGCAGCCTGTAACGAGGAGATGATCTGGCTCAATATTCTGCTGGTTGCGAACTTCGCGCTTGCGGCTTATTTCGCCCGAAATATTTTTCCTAAACACCCCCCAAAAATATGAAATGGAAAAAACAAAAACTGAAGAAACGAGAACAGAAAATGCGTGAACTCACGCATCGAATAATCGCCCATTGCAAACGATGCCGACCTGCTGCTATCGCACTTGATGACATGGTTGCCGCCGTGGGAAAAATTGCACAAATAATAAACAAGTCTTCCCCCAAAATTACAGCCAAGTAACAATGGGAAGACACGAGGGAGGATATCCCCGAATGTATAGCGGGGAAGCCTTGAGTACACACGATCTCCACCGTGACTTTAGAGGTTCGGCATCGTAGCGAGACGATCTCGCCCTCCCTCATTTTTTTTACTAAAAAAAACACACTCAAGGAGGAGGATTCTATTTTTTTGCAGTTTAAGGTTCGCTCTCTGATTAGTAGTTTTAGAACCTCCTCCTTTTTTTAAGACGCAAAAATGAAGAGAAAGACAACGACACTCAAAGACTTATGGGAATCCCTCGACAAAAGGGCTCAGGATGCCCTCTTCTTCGAGATTTCCTCGCAACTGATGGTAGGTCCTCAGACCACCATCGCCTATATACGAGGGACGCGCATCGTTCCAGAAAGGAAGCGAGCCCGCCTCGATCAGATCGTCGAGAAATCGTTCAACAGAAGGATCTCATACGATGTACGTTGATCAAGATTCCCAAGGTCGATTTTCGATTATGGAAATCGACAAAGAAGAACTGCACACAATCTACCTTGCGATGCAGTCCTTCAGAGTGGGACTTATTACGCCCACCTTCCAACGGACGCAAGAGAATTGGGATAGGTACCGTCACTCCATAATACTGACGGCACTCATCGAACAAGTTACACATGAAAAAACAGGGGCAAACGCCCCATCCAATATATGATTCCGAGTTATGTAAAAGATCAGATCCTTGAACACGACATCGTGTCGATTCTCAGGGATGAAGGACTCGATCTCAAGAAAAAAGGGCGCGACTATGAATGTTGCTGCCCTTTTCACGGCGAAAAGACGCCCTCATTCAAGGTTTCCCCGACCCGAAACATATACCATTGTTTCGGCTGCGGTGAATCGGGAGATGCGATTTCATATGTGCAGCACAAGCACGGCTTCACATTCGTCGAGGCTCTCGAATACCTCGCGAAGAAACTTGACATCGAATACACAAAAGAGGAACTCACTCCACAACAACGGGAAGAAGAGTTCCACCGCGAATCGATGCGTGCGGCCAACAAAGCCGCCCTGCAATACTTTCGCGAATGCTACAAGCAATCGAAGCCCGCTCAGACCTACGCCATCGGCCGTTGGGCAAAAGAGACGATCGAGATATTCTCGATCGGCTACGCCCCGCACCATGGTGGCTTAATGGAGCATCTGACCGAAAGCGGATTCAAGAGAGAGATCCTGCTTGATGCCGGATTAATCAAACAGAACGAAGAGAATCTCACATACTACGATACCTTCCGCGATCGTCTGATCTTCCCCATATACAACCGCACCGGCAATGTCATCGGCTTTTCGGGTCGGTACATCGGGCAAAAAGATGCACCGAAATATCTGAACACCGCTCAGACCGCCCTGTTCTCGAAAGGGAAGGAGTTGTTCGGCCTCTTTTTTGCCCAGCGGCAGATCGCCACGACCTCGACAGTCGTACTCGTCGAGGGGAATCCCGATGTGATCAGACTGCACGAGATAGGCGTGCAGAATGCCGTTGCGCCGTTAGGCACGGCCCTCACCACCGATCAGATCAACCTGCTTGCAAAAAAAGCAAAATCCGCAATTCTGATCGGAGATACTGATCCCGCGGGGATCGATGCCGTCATCAGCCACGGCGAGGATCTGCTCAAAGCCGGATTCTCCGTGCGCGTGATGATCCTCCCGAACGATGAGCGAAAGAAGAAAGTCGATCCAGATGACTACTTCCGAGTGCATCCGAGAGACTACGAAGACTGTCTGACGCGCCACACGTTCGACTTCATCCCGTGGTTGTGCAACAGGAAGATGGATGGGTTGCAGAGCCAGACGGAACGCGCAGCCACAATCTCCGAGATTGCACAACTGCTGGCCTTATGCCCTGATCAGACATCGGTCGAGATGTATCTCGACCAATTCCAAAAGCAATGGAAAAACAGCAAGGTCTGGGTCAAAGAATACTTTGACGCGAAGAACGCCCACTCCCGAAAAGTCGCTCGCGAAGAGGATGCCGATTCTATGGAGATGGCGCGGGAATACGGATTCTACATCAAGAACAACTGCTACTTTGGTGTTGGACAAAGATCTGAAGATCGCCGATGGACGAACTACACATTGAAGCCGATCATCCACATCCGAGACGAGCGGAATGCCCGTCGAGTCTTCTTGATGAAAAACACCAGAGGTCAGGAAGCGGTCATCAAATTCGCACAATCCGAATTGGTGTCATTCGCCGACTTCAAGACCCGCACCGAGACAAAAGGGAACTTCGTTTGGGAAGCAGGCCCGAACGAACTTACCATGCTGAAAAAGTACCTGTATAATGATACGCCATCGGCCGATGAGATCAAGCAACTCGGATGGCAACGGAAGCATCAATTCTATGCTTGGGGGAATGGTGGTCTCGACAATGGCACTTTTGTACCCGCCAACAAATATGGCATCATTGAAATTATGAGCAAGAATTTTTACCTGCCCGGATGCGCCCTCGACACCTCGGATGATACACAAGGCTACCAGCATCAGCGCAAATTCGTATTTGTTCGCGCCAACTCAATCACCTTGCAGGAGTATGCCAGCAAGTTGATCGCCGTATTTGGCGAGAATGCGAAAATCGCTTTGTGCTTTCTCATCGCGACTTTGTTCAAAGACATCGTGACCAGCGTCACGACCTCTTTCCCGATTCTGAACCTATTCGGTCCGAAAGGCACCGGCAAGTCTGAACTCGGCCACTCGCTGACCTCATTCTTCATCCCGAACAACATCGCACCCAACATCAACAACACCACCAAGGCCGCCCTCGCTGAAGCCGTTGCCGAGGTGTCGAATGCCGTTGTCCACCTTGACGAATACAAGAACTCGCTCGACATCGAGAAGCGCGAGTTCCTCAAGGGATTGTGGGACGGTGCCGGACGGTCACGCATGAATATGGATAATGACAAGAAACGCGAGATCACCGCGGTCGATTGTGGTGTAGTTATGTCTGGTCAGGAAATGCCCACGGCCGACATTGCCCTGTTCAACCGTCTGGTATTTCTCACTTTCTCGAAAAGTGAGTTCTCCGATGAAGAGAAGCAACGATACGAGGAACTGAAACGCATTGAGAAACGAGGTCTGACTCATCTGACGGCCGAGATACTCATGCTCCGCCATCAGTTCCAAGGGAACTTCAGATCAGCATGGGACACCGCAGTATATGACCTCTCGCAAAAGGTCAAGAGAATGGGGGTCGAGGATCGCACGTTGAAGAACTGGGCCACTATTCTCGCGGCCTTCAAGAGCGTCGAATCGTCGATCAACCTCCCGTTTAACTACAATGGCCTTCTCGACTTATCCTCAAGGCTTTGTGCAGAGCAGAACGACAAGACGAAGCAGAACAACGAACTCTCCGGCTTTTGGGAAATTGTCGATATTCTGGTTTCCTCCGGCAAGATCTGGGAAAAAGTCGATTATCACATCAAGCAAGGAGGAGGATCTGCCCGCCCTGTTTCGATCCGAGAATCTCGTAATGGGCTCGAACTTAAAGCGGACAATCAATACCTGTATATCAATTTCAAGAGAATCAGCCAACTTTATGCAAAGGAGGGGAAAGACGGAAGCAACAAGATCATCCCGCGTGAGACGCTCAAGTATTACCTTGAGCATTCACCCGAATTTATGGGAACTGCTCGATCTTGCCGATTCAAGATGGTCGATAGTCCGACCTTTGTTCCTGAGGATGGTGCTAACGCAAAGAGTAAAGTCACAACGGCTATGATCTTCGATTATAGTATGATAAAGAATAATTACTCGATCTACCTCGATGTTGAGAGAGGGTACGATGAAAAAGATATTGCCGACGACGGTGAGACCTTCTAACCACAGACACGGATTCTTTTTTATATGACCTACACGACAATATTTTATAATGACCTGCTTCCGGCAGACATTATAGGAAAAGTGCAAGAGGAAAACGGTATTCAATACACCATTTACCCCTCAGTATTTGTAAGGATCACGCACTCACGCCACAATGAGATCATCATCGAATTGTCTGAAGATCCCATCACCCCGCATACGAGATCCAGCCGTACTCCGAGGCACGTTTATCAAGGCCCTGAGCCGCCAGCAGGTTTGCAGGAAATCCGCAAACGCTCAAAACGCCAACTACATTGACTACATGAACTACAATACTTATAAAGAGATAATTAGATAAAAAAAAGGCGTAGTTTTTTTTCTTCAGAAAAACTACAAAAAACTACAAAATCCATAATTTCTCACACAAAAACTACATTGCCTACAAATGTAGTTTTATAAAGTACTGGAAATCAATATGTAGTCGTTGTAGTTCGTGTAGTCGCCGAAAAACACCTATGAAAATGATTGAATTATCAGACATCCCAGATCCTGAGTTTACCAATTACGCCGAGAAACTGATCCCCCGCCTTCTTCACAAGGAAGGAAAATGGGTGAAGATTCTCGATCTGACCCAGAATCCGAACCGATTTATCGAGGTCGTCCAATGCCTTGCCGATTATCGCTACTTCGACAACAAGGCAGGCTTCTGCATGATCGAGATCGATGCGACATCGACTCGGATCAGAGTGAACTCGTTCGCTCCGGTACAAAGACTCCGTGACTTGTTGAATCTGGAAAAATGGAAATTCCAAAAATAACTGCTATATGATGACTGTCACACTTCGTGTCGATTCGCAGATGCTGATCGACTACCTGCACTATCTGTTCCCCGAAGAGGAATACGGTCTGAAGGTCTCTTCAGACACCATTATGGGCAAACTGATCATTTCCCATTGCCGCGAGGCTCCTGCTCCTATATTCCCGCCATCTGATGATCGGCTGGTTACATTTGTGCTGCCCAAATGCCGATCAACGCAATCCCTCGATAACAAGTTCTTGTTCTTTTCCTCCGGAGATGAGACCCAACTGAATTTGGCTCTTCGCGCCTTATTCGAGTGGGATCTGATGGCTTATTACCATCGAGGTGAAGAATTGAATTTCCCAAAAAAAGACATCGTGGAAGGCTTCATCTTTTCGCGAAAACTCTTCTCGAAGGATTGCTTTGATACGCTCCATAAAAGGATCTATCGAAGACAACAAGAGCAATTGAATCGGCTCTCGAACAAATTGCGCCGGAAATTGTATTATATCGATGAAACGATGGATATTTCCGGTCTAAAAAAATAAGCGTTTAATGTAAAAAAAAATCCGTTTTTGCGATGATCAGAACCGTCTCAAATATTTGGGTTCATCCCATCGAAGAGGATTCTTGGGATTGGACGAAGTTAGATATTGTCCCCGCATCCGCTCGGTTGAAAACCGAAGAAAAAAATGAAGATGTCGGGCGAATCAAAATCTACCATCTAACCGCGACTTTGCTTCGGCGAGTCGATGAAATCGATCGGAATCTGAAGATCCGTGTCGATTTTGACGAAGGAGTGCAGTTTTTCGGATCGGACGAGTTACCCGTCCGATTCGAGGTCAAAGAAGAGAACTCGTTGGAGATCTCTTGCAAGTTCAATACGATTGTCGAGATATAGCCTCTTCGTATGTCCTTTGTGGCCGATGGGCATTTCATACTTTTGTGAAAAAAGAAAAAATGAATACATCTGCACAGCAGAACATCAATCTTGCACTCGCAATTCGGCGAGGTCACTGGCTCTTATACGATGCCGAGGCCTACCTTCCGATCGTAGAGGACTTTCTCCTGCACTCCCATCTATCTGTTGATTCTATCGACTTCACCCCGATGGCATATGCGTCGTTTGGGGAAAGTTATAAGATAGGGCCTGATTTCCCCAAAGCGAAAAAGAGTGTGGCCGTAATCCCGATTCACGGGGCACTTACGAAATACGATTCTTGCGGTACTATTGGAGCAGTGACCATCGCCGATTATTTGATGCAGATTGCAACCGACAAGCACTTTGTAGGATGCGTTCTCGACATCGATTCTCCCGGAGGTGCTTGCAATGCTATCCCCGTATTGCTTGAGGCAATCTCCAAAATTAAGGAAGCCGGCAAGCCGATTGTTGCCCACGCCGACCTTTGCGCAAGTGCTGCATATTGGATCGCCTCGCAATGCGATTCTATCTTCGCAGACAACTCTCTTTCGCACTTTGGCTCAATCGGTGTGATGACGCAGATCCTCGATGATTCGAATCGAGCATCTGGGGTAAAAGTCATCTCGATCTACGCCAAAGAGTCTTCAGCCAAAAATAAGCCATACCGCGAGGCTTTGAAGGGAAATATCGAACCGATGCAGGAGGAGATGTCTCCGATCGTTCGGCAATTCCACGAGGCTGTAAAAGCAGGTCGCCGAACGCTCGACTTAAACACGAAAGATATTCTCGCAGGCGAGATGTTCTATACCTCGGAGGCCCTCAAGGCTGGGCTGATCGACAACATACACACGCTTCCTGAAACAATTCAGAATGTGTTCGACCGCACTGACATTTAATCAAAAAAACTTTTTAGAATGAATTTTCTGACAAACACGAAGATGGGCCGACTGGTGCTCGGCCTCTTCGGCGCAAAGGATCTGCCGACCGACAAGGATGGTAAGATCATTCTGACGGATGAGCAGAAAGAGGCGATCCGAGCCAATTATGGTGCGGAGTTCCTCAAAAAATTTGAAGCAACAAACTTCGTGACTGAGGAAGAATCTGAATCCTCCGCCCGCGATCTTTTTGATGCTGCCGTTGCTTATCAGACGGCCGCAAAAGACAAACAGATCGCCGCTTTGCAGAAGGATGTTCTCCGCCTCTCGCAAGAATCGGAGCCTGCTCCTCGAGCCGAGTTCGGTGGCGAGACGAAAGCACCTTACAAGGTCAATATGGCTGCCTCGCACAACAAGTTGGTCGATTCTGTTATGCAGTCCGGCAATTTGGCCGAGATGAACTCCATCACGGCGGGGACCCTTGATGTTACGGATCTGAACAAAGAATTCAAGGGCGCACTTCCTACGGGAGCGCGACTCGAGTTGCTGACGAAACAGATCTATGCCGGGTTTGATGACGCAAAATACATGACCCGCATCCAGTCGAATACCGATTACATCGCAACTGAGGCAATCTTCACCGAGATCTCGCAGCAGTTCTCCGATGTGTGGACGCCTAAGGGTTCAGGTGATTTCACTCCTTGTCGAATCGCCTACCGCAGACACAAGATCAACGTGCCTTTGAAGCCTGCCTCCATCGTCCAGTCTTGGTTGGTAACCCTCTACGAACAGGGCAAGACCCTTCAAGAGATGCCGATCACGAAATATCTGATCGCAAACCACATTTTGCCGAAAGTATTGGACGACATCACTCGTTCGATGCTCGGTAAGGGTAAATACAAAGCCGTAGAGATCTCGACCTTGAAGGATGGCCAGGCTGGTTCTCCCGCAAAAGATTCGATGGATGGTTTGGAGACCATTTTGGTCGAAGCCCGAAAGACGGACGGATGCAACATGCACTTCTTCAAAGGTGCGAAGAACCCTTTGACTTTGGGCCAGCAGGAATTGCTTGACTATGTGAACTCGTTCGCTGATGCGATCTCTGAGAATTTCGCAGGCAACATGCCGATCTACTGTTCGCCGGAACTGCTGACTCGTTATCAGAGAGCAGACTTTGCCATCAACGGCAAATATACAGGCCAGGAGGTCGGTACGGCTGTCCGCTTCACGAACTTCACGCTCATCCCTCTGAAGTGTATGTACAGTTCGCCGATTCTTTTCGCGACCCCGAAGGAAAACCTTGTGGAGTTGGTCGATTACACGAAAGCCGAATCGGTAATCACCAAGGTCGAAGAATACCACTACAATGTGGACATCACCGGTGAATATTCGTTGTCGGTTGGCTTCAAGATCGAGGAGGCTGTCTGGGCATCGGTTCCCGCCGATTACGATCCGGCAACAACGATCCACACGGGTGAGACTGCTTCCGACCAATGGCAGGGCGGCTCGTCCTCGTCGCCCGCCATGGCTGCTGTCGAAGGTGCTTAATCCATAAAAAATAGAAGATATGGCATACAAAAAAGTATCTATTCCGAAAAACAATGACGGCGCAGGCACGCCCGTCATTAAGGATCCGACCATCTACATTGTAGATGTGGCGGACATTGATGCAGAGCCTACTCGCGAGTTGGGCAACACGGTTACCACGGGTGATCTGACGCTCAAGGCCGAGGCGAAGGCAATCGCGATCTACGCCACTCCATCAACGATCGAATACACCGAAGAACCTGCCGGTGAAGTGGATGGCAAGGGCATTATGCAGGGTGTTACATTCGAGCACCCCGGCGATTCGGTCGAGATCAAGAACTTCCTTGAGGCCTTCATGAATCGCGGTGTCGTTATCATTCAGAAAGAATGCGACGGCACAGGGAAAGGCCGTCAGCGTCTCTTCGGTTCGAAGTGCAATCCGTTGTACATGACGATTGAGACTATGCAGAACAAAGATGGCCACAAACGTAAGTTCATCTGGAAACAGATCCAGGTGAGCAAGTTTGTCGCCGGAGAATATGGGGGTGCTCTTCCCGCTGTTGCACCCGATGCAAGTGCTGCCGCGGCAGCGTCAGTAATTGAGGGCGCGTAGTATGGGAAAGCAGTCTAAGAAGACCAAGGAGCAGGCAGGGGTACAAGCCCCTGCCGAGGCTCTTGCTCACGTTGCAGAGCCTGAAGAAAAGAAATTCGACGCATTGGTCCTCGACCCCGTTCCCGCTCCCGTCGAAGAATCGAAGACCGCTTCTTCGGAAAAAGATCCTTCCCCCTCCCC
>JAHHRG010000060.1 GCA_020025965.1 Sutterella sp. | reverse complement strand
GGAAATTGAAACACAAAATTCAATAGACAAAATCTTAGTGTCAGTAGCCGGCTAGGATGCGAAAACCCCGTCGGAGTCGTTTCCCGACGGGGTTTTGTGGCGTTGTTTAAGCTAGCGATCGTCGCTATGCGCTGTGTCACAGAGGACTTCAAATCTAGCGCTCAACCTTAAACCTTCTCGATTTGACCACTGGCAAGCTCTTCTGCGCCCAGATTCATATAACTCTCCGGCGCATCAGGGAAATAAACCGCCCATGCCCCACGCATGGGTGCCATGACCGTGCCCACGCCCCATTCAGGATGAGACAAGTGCTTAACCTTGTCACCACGTTGTAAAACAATATCGCTTGTCACCACGGGCGCCGTCACCTCACGACGAATCACCACCGGCTTTTTCACTTCATTGCGTGCTGGTTGGTTCCCACCAACGTAATAGAGTTCTTTCTCCCCTTGATTCACAGTGATACGTCGAACCCAGGCCAGGTGCTTACGAAAGCCCTCAATACGCTTTACGCCCGAGGCGAAACGCACGACGATATATTCTTTTTCGTCGTCATGATGAAGCACAAGCCCCGGACCTGCCTCACGGTCATCTAAATCCAATACGACGGTCAACTTGTCTTTAATCGTCGTCATGGGAAACTGGATCAAGTACGCTGCAGAATCCCCCTCGATTTGGTTTAAAACTGCTGTGAAAAAAGCTTCTTTGTTAACGGGTTCTTTAACAATCGGCTCCTTCACGACCTCGGCTTTTTCAACGGTCGGTTTTGGCTCATCAGACGAGACCGCGGCAAACCATGCCTCAAAGTCTGGGGTTTGATGTGCCCCGTTTTGAATCTTGTCATTCATGGTCGATCTTCTTTTTAATCAATATAGAAAAACATCGTTGGGTGGTTAGCCCTGACTCGACTTCGAGTCCGAGTCAGGGCTCTGGTTCACTTACTTGCGAAGCTCTTCCGCACTCCCGTGAAGATCAAACGCTTCTTCACGAGCCACCACATAACGTTCGAGCGCCATCGTTTCTGCCGTGGTCAGCTCTAACGGGCGGTCATCACGAAGGTGCGTCCAACATTCACGCTTCTTCACCCATTCACCGTTATCGCTCCAGGCACGCCCTTCCCACTGAATGGCATCTTGAGCCAAGATGGCAATCTTATTGAGCACCGTGGCAATCCCCACATCAGAAGTATCGGGATCGAAATAGATCTTTTCGACGACGCCGTCTTTGCCTTTAACCTTCTGAATCTTTGGTGGCATCCAACGCTCTTGCTCTCGCCAGATTTGGTCAAAGTCCAAATCACGATCGTCCCCATAACGAGAAATGATTTCGTAATGAAGCTTAGCCATGGAGTACGCCACAATGTTGGCCTTATAAGAACGCCCTCGGTCGTACCACCATTCGGACGACTTAACGAGACCATCTAAGAACTCAAAGAGAATCCCTTTCCCAATCGTGTGCTGAACGAAGCGCGGGGTCACAAACGGATACTTTTGCGTACCGCCTTCTGCATCCGGGACGACTCGGCGTACGTCTTCGTCGAAGCTACCAAAGGCCTTCTGAGCCCCCACACTCACGACATTTGGCAAGCCTGCCCAGGCTTGGGTCCACTTAGCCACCTGCAGCTTGTCGAAATGACGCGGATACTTCGCTTCAAACATACGCCCCGCTTGAGCACCTTTACGCGCTTCACGGTTCTTGTCATTTAAGCGAGAACCTCGAGTACGTTCGTAGTACCAGAAACTCAAATTGGTTGACCCCGGGATCGACATCGCTGGATCCTTGGTCTGCTTAGAAAACTGAATCTGGAAGGGCGTATTCGAACCCAAGTCCGAAGCCGAAACCTTGTTTTGCGAATTGGCAAAGGCTGCAATCTGTTGAGAGAAGTCCAGCGCATCCAATTTGGAGACGCCCTCTTCTGACTCGATGGCTTCACGCTCATTAGAAATGACGGTCAACTTAATCGGCACCACTACTTTATCCAGTGGCACTTTACGCAAGCGGGCCGTATGTAAGGACGCAGTCGTCTGCCCCCCGTTCACAATCTGGAAGTCCACGGCAGAGAGAAGCTCAACGCAATGAGCACCGAGGTGCTTAACGTCAACCGATTCTGCCGTCGCACAAATCCCGTTATTAAAGGCAAAGAAGTTTTGCGGTTCCACTTTGATCGTATTTTGAATACCGCGATTGACTTTGTTCTTGGCTTGCAAGAAGGCACGCACGTTGGTATCCAAGACGCGTGAACCAAACTCGTGGTAGATGCTCGCCAAGACTTCACCAGAAATCATGCCCACATAACCATCGTATTCCTGACCCGTTTCGTCTTTAATGGCATGTAAGAGTTCAATCCCCTTCCCGCCAAAGCGCGCGTCCTTAAAGTTAACGACCAAGTTATTCGTGCTATGGGAAAGGTCATAGAGATCACGATAGTCCATGATCGACTGGCGATAACGAACCCCTTCACGCGTGACCTCACCCCCTTGGAAGCGTGCACTACGAGCACGCAACGTCAGGATGATGAACTCGAAACGCGCAAACTTATCGTTGACACTAAACATTCGATTTCGAATGATTCGAGCCAAACTGCCGTCCATACGACTCGTCATGGCTTCGTCGACGAAATTCTGCATACGGGCAAAGATCTTGTCCGCATTGGATTGCGTCAAAGCGTTAGCATCCACGTCGTCGGTTGGCTCTTCGACGAAATAAAGCCTCATCGTGTCATTGGTATCGTCAACCGAGTAACCGTGTACTTCATAGCGTTGACGGCTATTACTGACGCGTTGACCACGCTCATCCACCCAGACCGCTTCATCAATGAAGTTCTTCTCGGTCATGGTCTTCACGAAGGCTTCAAAGAGATTCTGCTGCTCAAACCCATTCGAATCACGAATTGAATTGAGTAACCCCTGTCGGAAACCCTCTGCGGAAAGATCATCCACTTCCTGGGGCTTCTTGATGACTCGCCCTTTAGTGGAATCAACCGTTTCCTCTTCGATTCCTTCTGTCTCAATGGGTCGCATCAACTCATCCGCATTGAGGACGGGAATGACAATGTTCTGCGAGTAAAGACGTTCAAGCGTCAAAATCTCCTTACGAACGCGAATCCCCTCAACGTTCATACCGGGGCGGAATGACTTCACTACGTCGTTCAAGGTAACCAAGACAAACGTCACATCCGTAATACCGCGACTCCCGGGCTTAGCCTTAAGCGCCGCCACCAAACTACACAAGTGCTTAAGGTTGGACGTCGCCCCTGGCATCGTGACCCCATCGCGATCGAGTTCAATCGCCTGGGTAATAAAGTCACTCAAACGACGCAACTGCAAATCAACGTCAGCATTGTCAATCGTCGAGGAACCACGTTCCGTGGCCACGGTATCGACCGCATAGAGTTTTAAGCTACCGCCTTTAATTGCGAAAAAGTCGGGAATAATCGTGTCATCATCACTTTCATGATGGGTAGAGACGATTTTGACATTGTCATAAAGCCCCGCCATTTTGCTCAACAAGCGCACCAAACAATCACGTTGCAGTTCAGCCTTCGCAACCTGATATTCAATGCTGTCGTCGTTAGTAAAACGTGTGACGCGTTCAAAGAACTCGTCGTGGTAGGCCTTGAAATCTTTATATAAAGCCATTGGTCGAAATCCCTGGTTAGTCAATCTGGCGAAGCAAGGTAAAATCCCTGCACGCCAACTGGGTCATTTATCGGTTTTTGAGCGCTTCCATTTCAAGAAACTCACGGTGTGCAACGGAGTTCAGTGCGTACATCACCGTGTCTTTACCCGTTCGGTCGCCGTAATAGGTAAAGACAAAGGCTGGCATCCAAACAGGGGACGTAATCCCATCCAGAAGAACGCAGTTGCCTGCTTCATCAATTCGAGTCGGCGCAACGGGTACCAAAATCAACTGCGGACGTTGAAGCTCGGCACGAATATCGTTACGCCCATACCCCTTTTCTTTAAACGCCTTGATCTCTTCTGACGTAAACGGAACTCGTTCAAATTCCGCAGCCGTCGTATTGGAGCCATCTATTCGAAGCGTGTTCTTCTCAATCACACACGAACGAAATGGCGAAGCAATAGGCACGCCATCCACGTCAGCGCTACCAAACTGCGAAGTCTTAACCCCGTGGAAAACCACGTCCCATTTACTCAAAGGTTCATAGTCGTTGGCAATCATCCCGTCCAAATAGTCTGAAATGGCGCTCCCTGACATCGTCCGGACATGAGACGAGATATCGTCATTCAAGCCATAGTCCTTAATGAACTGATGAATCAAGGCAATCGGAACGTCGGTATAGAGTCGTGCTCGATCACTACTCAACGCTTCATCAACCGCAACACGTTCTTCTTTCATGTTGACGATCAATTCCTTAACGGCCGCGTTATAGCGATCTAACTGAGGCACCTGAAGGTGGAAGTTTTCAACGATCAACCCCGAGAACGACAAGCGGATTTTTCGCTTCGTAGCGGACTGCATCTTTCTTGGACTCGTAATCGCCAAACGTCCCGGGAACATTAAAATTCGAATCCCGAAATCCGACGGCTTCGCTTTGGTACGCGCCATTAAACGAAGGTCCGTCATTAACGTTTCAACAGCGTCGTTAATTTGTTCCATATAGGTGACCGTGTTCTGACCTAACCAGATCTGACACAAGTCCCCATAACCATCGCGATACCCGAAGAAACGCCCCATTTGCATCAACGTGTCGTAATAGGCCGTCGTTCGGTAAAGGTAGGTCACACAAAGCCCTTCGAGCGTCAAGCCACGAGAAAGCGAGAGACCACCCACAACGATATAACGACACCCATCTTTATGATCGGCATAGTCCAAATGATCCGATTCACGGTTTCGAAGTTTGCATTGCACCTTCTCTACCGTTGAACTTCCACGCAATTCCTGAAAGACCTCGTCCCACGTGAATCCAAATTGCGTGAAATGCTTCTCGAACTCGGCCTTCAGCTCTCGAACATAGGGATTAAGAATGCCGTTTTGATCCTCCGGAGCCACCAAAAGAGGACCTTTAATTTCTTTGTTAATAAAGTCCTCAATGTCGGCCAGAATATTCTTCTGATAAAGATTTCGCGTCGTTACGTTAACCACCATGGAACGGTGCGTATTGCGGGGTTCGCCTCGCAAATCGCGAATCGCATTCACCAGGAAGAATTGACGAACCGAGGCCTTTAAAGACTTCGGAATCGTCGGGACAAAATCTTTATCGTTACGTTTCCCTTGGAAAGCCCCTTCCCCATCATTAATCGTATGAATGCAAGGCAAGTCGGGATCCTCTTCCTCTAAACCTTGTGCACGATGAATGGCTTTCACCAAGTCTGAAAGACCAAAGTAATTGGAAGGTGGCTCTAATAACGTAATGAAATCACGGGGGAATAAATCTTCCCCTAACAAATCATCTGCCGTAACTTCTTTATCGCCATCAAATTCAATAAAGACGTTCGCAAAGGGCGTCGCCGTGAAACCGATATAGGAAACGCGGTTACCTAACGCCAAGATTTCACGAATCGAGGCATTGATCGCCGTTGGGTCAGAATCCGGATCATTGGTGTTGACGGTAGCGTTATCGGCCTCATCGTCAATCAAGAGCACATTTAAGTCTTCTTTGAAGTCCAGATACTTCTTTAACCAGAGTTTCAGGTCCGATAAGCGTCTTACATTCTTTTTCAGCACCAACAACACAGGGTGTTTGCCACCAAGACCATTGCGCTGAATTTCGTCAGAGCCTGCCATCGTTAATGCAACGACATCAAGATCGCCCTGGGCATAGTTGCCAATACCGGTCGGCTGAAACTCATTGGGAACGCGTCCGCAAAGTTCCTTATCTAATCGACTTTGCGTCTGCGATTGAAGTTCAGAGGTCAACCCCGCTAAAACGATCAAAACGTCATAGCCAGCATCCACTGCCTTATTCAAAAGGGCCGTATAGGTAGCCGTCTTCCCAGACTGCACTTGACCAATCGCCATACCTCGACGAGAAAAGGTTTGACTTGCGGGCACATTCGGGTCCCCACAACCATCTAGCAAGCTGTCGGTTTTAGCGTCTAAGTCTGCTATGTGTTCCGGGCGCCATTTCTTTTCGTTAAGAAGATAGGCCTGATACGCCTCCCATTGAGGACGTCTTTCAAGCACCTGCCAAAGCTCTGGCACCCAAGAGGTATGCTCATTTCGAATCGTACTGTCGGGCTTATAGATGATCTTTTTGACCGCCAGCTTGATTTCGTAAATCAGCGTCTTTTGGGCTTTATTGATGATGGCTTCGAAACTGTGTTGCGTCGATTGCGCATAGCCCTGTAGCCAAAGATGGCGTTGGAAGAAATGGTGAATCTTTTCCAAAACTTCCTCATACTTCACCACCATTTGAGCGTGACTATTAAAAAACTGGGGTTCTTCTTTTTTGAAAAGACCAGTAATTAATGTGATTATCTGAGCTAAGTCATCTTTAGTTTCTGTAGTCACTGCAACTCTCCAATCAATTCATCAATTACCTTACGGGTCAACGAAATGTCATTAGCAAAATCAACATTCTGGGCTTTAAGGTCTAAATACGCCTGAAGTTGGTCTTCCTTGGTTTCGGCTTTTGACTCAATCCAAGCCTTCAAAAACGCCTTGGTTGATTGTTTCTTCGGACTGTCTTCTATCTGAACCGTTGCTTCAGCATTAAAGCGTTGACGCATCCATTCATACGGAATCCCTAATTCCAAAAGCCCTAAATACGTTTCAACGATTTTGAGACTTTGTTCATCCAATCGACTTTTCAGATCCTGAAGGATCTGGCTCTCTGGATTGATTCTCAACGCAAACTGGGTGGTTCGACCCTCACCCGAGCTATCTTCTAACCAGAGACGTTCGTAAAGGGCTTCATGCTTGGATTGGTCATCCACATCACGAACGGGTTTCCCCGTTTCGCGCTCATGGCTACGGTTCACAATGGTCCAACGCAGTTGGCGAAGCTTTTGTCGAAGTTCAGGAGGCGGCGTGGCTTTCGATTTCTTAACGTCAAGCCCCCATTCAAAGTCAGCATCGTTATCGATTTCAACCATGACACGACTTAAACGGGTGCTGTTTTCACGTTTCCAAAGCCCGAGCCAAGAACCCCAACTAATCAAACGATGATTACGGTAGATGTAAAAGCCTTGCGTGTCGTAGAGCGTGCCACCAATGCCTAATACATCCAGATCTCGAATACGGTCTTGAACAGGCAAGGTATAGGGACACACGCGGACTTGGTTTTCACCAATCGTAAAGAGCTTTTCTTCCCCTGGATTGGACGCCGGCGCTTTAGCAGGCGGGTGCATCAAGAAGGGGTCTTTGGCAATGAGCTTACTGGGACCCACATTAAAGGAAATCAGAGGAGCTCCATGCGTACCCGAAATAAAGCGATGGAACACCAACGAGAGATGCTGAATAAGATGAGGCAAGCGTTCACCGACCAATAAGTCTTGCTGCTGACGGGGGTCGTCAGAAAGACTATCGAAGTCGCGCCAACACACTAACGTCCCCGATTCATACTCATCTAAGAGGTGGATGTAGGGCACATCCTTAAACCCTTCGGGCTGAATATCAAGCAGCAACCACTGACCACTTTCACGCACAACGTTCAAGTCCCAGCAGGCGCCACTCATCTGGCCGTTTTTCTTACTAATCACCGTCAGTTGACGGCATTGGGAAAGTGAGGCGGTTTTCAACCCTAAGCCAAAACGACCGAGGTCAGATTTCTCGCGAACCCCGTTCGGACTCTTACAAGCATGACGCATCGCTTGAAGCAACTCGTCATGCGTCATCCCCGTCCCGTTATCAATGATGACCAAGAAGGGTTTTTGCCCGACAAACGTGACGGAAGAGCAGAGCTTAATTTCCGTAGCTTCTGCCGCAATGGAGTTATCGATAACATCGGCGACAGCCGTATCAAAGGTGTACCCGATTGAGCGCATGGAATTGAGCATCATCTCGGGATCTGGGGGTTGTATGACAGGGGTGGAAAGGTCAATCCATTCAGTCATAAGGTCTCTCTCATCTCTAGAGCCAACCACCGTTTTGGTGACGAGCTCGTGTATTGAATTTCTTCTTTACCCACGCTTCGTAGCGGGTCAGTGCTACAGGTCATGGAGCATGCCAAACATTTTCCGTTACGAGTGCGTCACGTGATGTCGCAGTCGAACAGCATAATGTGGGGGTAGTCGTTGTGTTGCAACAATAATATCGTGGATGCCTTTTTATCGCAGCTCATCCATAAAGCCTTCCTTGGGAACATGCCCCTCATGACGGACCAGAACTTTCAAGGAATAAAAACTTCCCGGCTGAAAATGGACAATTCGCCTTACGCTGTGAATTCATCGCAATCCCTGTAATGACGGGCCCACACGATATGATTGTGATCGCATACGGAATTTTCGATTTCAAACTCCCCGGCTCAAATTTATTTTTATTTGAGCGCCCCGAAACGATGAAAGCCGGGTAGAATGACGACTCAAATCATCCAGCATGAGCTGGAAAGAATCCGTTAGTTACTTCTGTTAGGGACGGTGCACCGCCCTTCCCTGGCTTTACCGAACAAGAGATGCCTTATGAAACCTCGCAATAAAACTTGGAAGTCCATTGACCTTTTCGCTGGGATTGGTGGGATCCGTATGGGGTTCGAACGCGCTTTTGGTAAAGCCATCACGACGGAATTTGTGAGCGAATGGGATACACCTGCCCAGAAGACCTACCGCGCCAACTTTGAGACGCCGGCAGAGATCTATGGCGACATTACGGCCGAAGAAACGCAAGACGCCATCCCCTCCTTTGATATCTGCTTAGCAGGCTTTCCTTGCCAGGCCTTTAGCTTGGCTGGGGCTCGTAAGGGCTTTAACGATGACTACAAGGGGATGTCTCGTGGGACGCTCTTCTTTGAGGTCGCCAACATCTGCGAAAAGCATAAGCCTGCCGTGATCTTCTGCGAAAACGTCAAAGGTTTAACGATTCACGACAAGGGGCGCACCTTTGGGGTGATTACGGGCACCTTGAAACAATTGGGCTATCAAGTCTTTGCCAAGGTTTTAAATTCCAAGGACTTTGGCGTTCCGCAAAACCGTGAACGCATCTACATTGTCGCCTTCCGTAACGATATCGAAGCGACGGGCTTTGAATTCCCGCAGCCCAAGGACAGCTCCAAGCGTTTGATTGACATCCGTGAAGAGAAGGCTGTGCCCGCCAAGTACTACTTGAGCAATCGCTATCTCGACACCTTAAAGGCCCACCGCGCTCACCATGAAGCCTTGGGTCATGGCTTTGGTTATGAAGTCCGTGATTGGGCTTCGGACATTTCGGCTGCGGTCGTTTGTGGCGGTATGGGTCGAGAACGTAACCTCGTGGTGGACCATCGTCAGACGGACCTCACCCCGACCACCCACATTAAGGGTGAAATCAATCAGGAAGGGATCCGTAAAATGACGCCGCGTGAGTGGGCTCGCTTGCAGGGTTTCCCGGACAGCTATAAGCTTACGTTAGCAGATACCCATCTCTACAAGCAGTTCGGCAATTCCGTCACCGTTAATGTGATTGAGGCGATTGCCGAAAACATTAAACAGATTCTGGATGAAAACCTCAAAAAGGGCTTTATCCAGTAACACCACACGGACCCGAGGATGACTGAGTCGACAAATACCCATTCGTTAAACCCTGCCCCTTCCTCGGAGACGAAAGTCAAGACACGAAACAAAGGGGAGCTCAGCGAGCTCCTCGTTTTGTTGCGTCTTCTGCATAACCCGCGACTCCCTGTTGTGGACGGCGATATGCACCTGACGGGCGACAACATCGACGTTCACAGCATCAAACGCTGTGAGAAACGCATCGACAACACGCCCATCTGGATTGAATACGTGCACGATCACGTTCAAAACCAGATCATCATCCGTGAAGGTCAATTGGGGAACTTTGCCATTTTAGGAAGCGCCTCCCCCAAAGAAGCCAAGCGCTTACATGATCAGTTGCTCGAACTGATTATTTCGCCCAAAGTGAAAAAAGTGCCGTGCGACCACCCCGTGTTGATGGACGCCTACGCCCTCCTTCACACCAAAGAAGTGGCCGCCAAGTCGGTTGATAAAAGCGACTTCATCGCAACGATCTCAACGGCGAACAACCCCATGAACTCCACCCGAGGCTTCTCCATCAAGTCGCAGGCGGGCAGTAATTCAACGCTCATCAACAGTAGCAAGATGAATTCGGCGTTCAAGTTCCGCGTGACTCGCGAAGGCCGGGGTCTCGTCAAGGCCGAGCGCGACGTGCTCTTGGCTTGGCCTGAAAAGAACAAAGACCGCTACAAGCGTTTAATCGCTGAAGGCTATCGTTTGGACTTCGTGAAGTGTCAGGGCGAATACTGCCAGTACAACCTCATGATGATGGATGGGTTAGCTCCAAACATCCTGGGTGCCCTTTTGTTTGAGCGTCACTTCTTCGATAAACAAAGCTCCACCTTAAATGTTCTGACTGAACGTTTGTGCTCACCCGAGAATCTGGATAACTACCCGTTCTTGCACCAGTTGGGCACAACCGATGAGAGCCGCTACAAATCCGTCGCCTTCAAAGTGAAGAAGATCCTCTTGGCGTTTTCCGCCAGCGCCACGGTGGGCTCGCCCTGGGACGGGGACAATCAAAATTCAGGTGGCATTGTCGTCGTGACCAAAAACGGGGACGTCACGTGCTTGGATACGTTCACGCAAGATGGGTTAGCCGCCTACCTCTATACCCGCACGTTCTTTGAGACGCCCTCCCTTAACCGCCACGGCGGCGAAGAGTTCTATGAAGAGGACGATGACCTCTTCATTGATCTGCAACTTCAGGTGCGCTTCTCCTAAACGCGAAAAACCCCGCCTGCTTCGAGCAAACGGGGTTTCTTTTAGCCAAAGGCTAGGCATTAACCAATGTCATCATCA
>JAHHRG010000006.1 GCA_020025965.1 Sutterella sp. | reverse complement strand
TAGAGGCGGGTCAAATCCTGTCGTTTAGTGGGATATTAATCTGTCGCGTAACAATTGGGAGACCTAATGCCTGTTTATCGAGGAGGCCCTAAGCATCTCGGCGCTCTACCTGTTTCATTGGTGCCCGATTTCTTCTATAGCCTGATGAACTCAAGCAATTTCTTACCAACCTCCGGACTCTTTATTGCCTACTCAATACTAACAACAGCGCGTCCTGGGTCCATTCTTAACAGTACATGGGACGAAATCGACTATGAACAAGGACTCCAGAGAATCCCGCGAGAACGGATGAAAATACAGGGACTAGAGTTCGATCGATTGACTCCGCTGAGTGCCGAGGCTGTTATGGTTTTGGACAGAATTCCCAAATTTCCGAATATTCCTGAGATCTTCGTTAATTGGCAAGCTCCAACTCACGGTCCGATCACACAGACCGCGTATGCCAATTACATCAAGAGAATGATTGCAAGCGGCGGAGACTGGCACGATCCTCACATTACCAATCGAGCCGGTCAACCTGCGCGCATGACGGTTCACGGCACCGGCAGAGCTTCATTTAAAGACTGGGCTAAAGATGCCGCCCGATACCAACACCCAGAGTATTCAGAAAAGCTGATAGAACGCTGTCTAGACCATGCTGAGGGCTACCAAGGGGCTTACTCCCGTGAGCAGCCCATCGGGGATATGCGCAACGTCTACGAAGAATGGGGAAAGTTCTGTTTTTCCAAGATCCGTAACCACTAAATCCATCATGATTTTGTCATCATTGCACGAAGACCATGCCGAAAAAAAAACTCAGACTGACGGTCCCCCCACTCTGATTACCCTTGAGCTGGCGAAAAAAAGAATTTCAATTCTTAAAGCTCGCCCCTTCTGGACTCTCCGAGAAACTCTTTCTTATCTTCTCGGAGATATCTTTTGTTTGCTTCCCATTGGTGAGGAGGCTTTCTGCCACTTAACCACTAAGCAACTTAAGGCATTGGATTCGGTAGCTTATCTTGATCATCTGCCCAAACTTTTCTTGAACAAGCAGAAGTATGGACTCGTTGACAAATTTTTGGATTTGAACGCTTACCTCTCCGAGCATTCATTCATCAAATTAGAGGAGTCGTGGATCACGGTTAAGTTAGAAATGAATCTGAATACAGCAGCCAAAACTTTTCAGTTCGCTCCGAAGCCTTCTTCAGATTCAATCGAGCTCAAGGTTCCACTTCGAAATCTAAGCCCGTCATACTGCTGGGCTCCGTTTATGCGTGTATTGATAGACTTTAGTTCGTGGAAGAACGACATGAGCACACGCAGTTGTCAACTTTATTCGTGTGAAGCCTCTCCTCACATCTGGTTGAAATTTTTCCGTCAATGTCCTGTTGTCATCAACTCGCCCTTTTACGATGAGAACCTTCTCACGAGAAACGATGTCGTTGATCTTGATCCCAGCTTGCTCATCAGCTCTATCGAAAATTCGCCGGAACGATTGAAATCTTATTTCCAGAAAATCAACCAAGAGTACAGACGACTAGAACGGCAAGGGGCCATTCCTAATCCGCGCTACACACTCGATAACGTCCCTGACACCTTTATCGACAACGCACACTCAGACTCGTCTGATTCTGGTAGTTTTTATCAATCAAAGGGAGTGCATGAAAACGGAATTTCTTTTTATGTGGAGAACATGCATGTTGAACAGCATCAACAGATCAACGTTGTTAATGTGACCGAAAACTTCGTACAGATTCACGATCTCAATGCAGAAACGGAATATTTCACCTATGGTGAGGAAAACTCTGTAAACAGTGAATCGTTCGAATGTACTGATTTAAACAATTTAAAGATCGAAGAGCCAGCTCTTGAAGTTCCTTCTGCTGCAACTGAATTCTCTGAGAGTGACGCAACAATTGGGAAATCAAAAACGATTAAGCCCTTTGTCAAAAAAGTCTGCAGATCCAAACTTCTTGAGCGATTCTGTGAATTCCCAGAACTGACCGAAAAAGAGTCATTTAAACTACGGAAGCAGTGGGTTACCCTCATAAAAGAATGCGGTGAATTGTTAACCTCGAATACCCAACAGGATCAGCTGTTATTTCATTATTTTGATATTGAGAAATCCCTCGATCAATGGGAGGAACTCGTTCGTCCATGGGGACAAGATAAGCATCTGCAAAAAGTGCAGACTGCCCGTGATATCTTGAATATCCTGCGGACACATCAAACACCAGAAGCGTTTTTCAAACTATGCCTAGAGCAAGATGCATCCCCAGAACTACTCAAATTACCAATTGGCATGTATGCCACACAAGAGAAAGCTACACAAATCCTTCTCAATATTCGTGATGCAATGGTTTACCACCTTGACTTATCGTGCTCGGGTTGGAAGGTCTGTCACCCATACATCAATGAACTCTTTCAAACCGGACGAAGTACCTTTGCATTTCCCACACTCGTTGCACGTGCTGATACCTTAAAGGGAAATTGGATATCCCCCAAGACAGGGAAAGAAACAGACAAATTAAACACCTACTACACGCGAATCAAGTAGATCAAGTCGCAACAACGAACTCAATTTTGAAAGCTTATTCAAAGATCCTAAGACTCCTTGATACGAAGAAGAACTCGTGTTTTTAAAAATTAAGTTGATGTTCTACAAAGATTGCTTTTTTCAAGGAAACGAATGTTTCAATCGATCATTAGAAGTCACTGCGTTTCAAGCATTTTGAGTGTAAAATTTTCTGAGATGCTAAGTGATTTCTAATGTACAGTATGAACATTGGAGCAAAGCATCTCTGTTCTTGTACATTCTTTATACGGAGCAGAAAAAATGGATTCTTTTATCCCTTTCGAAGAGATGCCGCAACGGGACATCAGAGAGGCCTACGAACACTCAAAGCGAGATTGGCTTCTCTTTTCAAAATGGGTGACGCTTCCCGGCTTCTCCCTGGATGAACTGCTGTCTGCGGACATCCCTGATGAATTGAGCCCGGACCTGGAGCAGGAGGCAGACGACCGGGCTCAGTTGAACGCTTTCGTAACGATGTTTTCGGATGAGGACGGCGCTACCGAACGCTGGGAACGATGCCCGATTGCTCTACTTTCACCGATCGTTCGCGCAGATGGCGAACTCGTAGAAGTAGATCTGTCGTTTATCGCTAGGATCTCCTATTTGTCGGGACTCTACAGCCAATGCAACCGAGAACTATCGCCTTCGTGGAAGAAGCGACTGTCGAAATATCTAACCGAACATTGGCCGGATTATGATGGTCAGGAGGTAACACAGAGGTTACTATCTGACTGGATTTCCTTTACCGCGAGACGGTCTATGGACAAGCAGAATCTTTGTTTTGACGTCCCCTAGCATGGGGCTATTCGGAATCTTGTGCAGATAAAACCAGAAGGGGTTAGCAGTAGGAATGTGCGCATGCGCACATTCCTTGCATTGCAAACTGCCACAAGAGTTTCCGTTCTTTTGCTCTTTAACACCAAGAGTGAATACAAACGAAAAACAATGGTTGGTACTACGTTTCACCGACACAATAAGAAGAACTTCATAGCTACAAGTTCCTTGATTAGAACTAAAGCTGGAAACGTTTTTTGATTCGCAAGATCGTTTGACGTGTTGTCTTATATTCTCGAGCAAGATCGCTAATGGACTTTCCCTTGTTGATGGCCTCTGCAACCTTTTGTTGTTCTTCGACATTCAGCGAAGGTTTTCGTCCCAGAGTTTTGCCTTCTGCTTTAGCCCTCACAAGACCAGCTTGAGTTCGCTCAACTAAAAGATCTCGTTCGAATTCAGCGACCGCTGTAATAACGCTCATTGTCATCTTTCCCGTCGCACTGGTGAGGTCGATATTGCCCAAGGCAAGGCAATGTACGCGTACACCAATAGCAGCGAGACTTTCAATAGTAGTTCGCACGTCAATTGCGTCACGGCCTAAGCGATCGAGCTTCGTCACAATCAGCACGTCGCCCTCTTCAAGGCGATCTACAAGCTTTGAAAACCCAGGACGTTTCATTGCTTGAACAGAGCCACTTATTTTCTCTTCAACTAGTCTTCGACTCTCGATCTTATATCCAGCAGCTTCGATTTCTAGACGTTGGTTTTCTGGGTTCTGTTCAAGAGTGGATACACGGCAATAAGCAAAAACGCGAGACATAACAAGTAATTTCGTACGAAATAGATGTACGTAATATCCTAGCATGTACGAAATTATTTTGCTATTTTCCGTACACCATTTTTACAAGTGTACGTAAACGACCGTTTTCGTACACCTTGAACCCAATGTCCCAAGAGCCAGTTTGTTCTTTGCTTGTGTAGAATCAAAAATAGGTGCTGAAGCAATCAAAAGCCCATGAATACCGAAACGTCTCAAAGGAAACAAGCATGGCTGATAACTCGAAAGAACAGGAACGCAACGAACTTCATCGCATGATATGGAATATTGCGAATGATCTTCGCGGTAGTGTGGATGGTTGGGACTTCAAGAACTATGTTCTTGGTGCTCTGTTTTACCGATATATCTCGGAAAATCTCTGTGCATTCATCGACAAGATTGAAAAAGAAGCAGGAGATGACGATTTTCCGGGGTACGCCAAAATGTCAGATGCCGATGCTACCGATGGTGTCAAGGACTACCTGATTGAAACTCGAGGCTTTTTCATTCCCCCTTCTGAGCTTTTTGAGAATGTTCTTCGACGTGCTTCGACAGATGACAATCTAAACGAAACCTTAGCCCGAGTATTCAAACACATTGAAACCTCTGCCCAAGGTTCCGAAAGTGAAAACGACCTGAAAGGTCTATTTGACGATTTTGATGTTAATAGCAATAAGCTTGGAGGAACTGTCGTCGAACGTAATAAACGCTTAGTAAAACTGTTAAATGGCGTTTCCGAAATGAAGCTCGGAGATTACCAGACAAATGAAATTGATGCGTTCGGCGATGCTTATGAGTTCTTAATGACCATGTATGCGTCTGACGCAGGTAAGAGTGGCGGAGAATTTTTTACACCCCAAGAAGTTTCTGAATTACTTACCCGTCTAGCTGTTATGGGTAAAACAGAAGTTAACAAGGTTTACGATCCGGCTTGCGGTTCTGGTTCTTTACTATTGAAATTCGCCAAAGTGCTCGGACGAGATAATGTGCGAAACGGCTTCTTTGGTCAAGAAATAAACATTACGACCTATAACCTTTGTCGAATCAATATGTTCTTGCATGACGTCGACTTCGACAAATTCAACATTGCCCATGGCGATACCTTGCTAAATCCTGCCCACTGGGATGATGAACCATTCGAAGCTATTGTCTCAAATCCTCCGTATTCAATTAAATGGGAAGGAGAAGATAACCCTCTTTTAATTAATGATCCGAGATTTTCTCCTGCTGGAGTTTTAGCGCCCAAGACTAAAGCTGATATGGCATTTATTATGCATTGCTTATCTTGGCTAGCAACAAATGGAACCGCTGCAATCGTTTGTTTCCCCGGCATTATGTATAGGGGAGGGAAAGAGCAGAAAATTCGTCAATATTTAGTTGATAACAACTACGTCGATGCGGTTATTCAGCTTCCACCTAGCCTATTCTTTGGAACGATTATTGTTACTTGCATAATGGTTTTAAAGAAGTCCAAGAAAGATAATACAACTCTCTTTATAGATGCGACAAAAGAGTGTATTAAAGTAGGGAAAAATAACAAACTTACGCAGGAAAACATTAATAATATCTTAGAAAGATATAAATCCAGAACTAATGTTAAATATATTTCTAAGGTTGTTACTTATGATGAAATTACTAGGGCGGACTACAACTTATCTGTCACCAATTATATTGATCAAAAAGAAGAAGACCGCTGCATCAATATAAGTGAAATAAATCAAAAAATAGATAGTATTGTCGAAGAAGAAACCACATTAAGAGATAATCTAAACAAGATTATCGAAAAATTGGAGGCACAATAATGAGTAACATTGATCATTTAATAGATTTATGTTCAGGGAAATACTCCGAATTAAGTGTCTCTGAATGTTGCACTCTAATTAAACCACCGAAGAAGATTCAAAGAAAGGACTATTTAACCGAAGGTAAATGGCCCATCGTTGATCAGGGAGCAGAAAAGTATGTTGCCTTTACTAACGATGAGGATTCACTTTTACCTTTGAGTGAATATGTGGTATTTGGAGATCACACGAGAGAAATTAAATATATCTCTGAACGATTCGCTCAAGGAGCTGATGGAGTAAAAATTTTAAAAAATACTGAAAATATTACTCCAAAGTTTCTATTCTATTCTTTAACGAATCTTCATATTAAAGATCTTGGCTATAGTCGCCATTGGAAAATGGTTAAAGATCTAAAAATTAAAGTACCTCCGATTAAAGTACAAGAAGTAATTGTTCAAACTCTAGAAGCATTCACCGATTTAATAGAAAAAAATGCTACAGAACTTATTAATCGAAAAATACAATATAACTTCTATAAAAATAAAATTCTAAAACCTGAAAATTTAGAAAAAATACAGGAAGAAAAAGTTTCCTGTTATGAATTTTCGACTATTTGTGATTATGTTAGAGGGGTCACCTATAACAAGACTAAGGAAGTCCTTGATCCCAGTTTAGATTGCTGGAAAGTATTAAGAGCCAATAATATCAATCTCGAAAGAAATATTCTTTTTCTAGACGACATTAAGTTAATTAGTAGAGACGTAAAAGTCAAAGATGAACAAAAACTAAAATCTGGAGATATCTTAATTTGCGCAGGTAGTGGAAGTAAAAATCACATAGGTAAAGTGGCATATATAGAAGAAGATATGGATTTTACTTTTGGTGGTTTTATGGCAGTTATTCGCCCTCAAAGTAAATTAAATTCTAAGTTCTTATACTACGTACTGACCAGTAAAGAATTCGCCGATTACTTAAAAGCATCCTTAAATACTTCCACTATTAATAACTTAAATTCAACTATTTTATCGAAATTTAAGATTCCTGTTCCCTCTCTAGACGTTCAAGATAAAGTAGTTTCCATTTTAGATTCCTTTACGAAATACGAGGCATCCCTCACCAAAGAAATGGAATTACGTAAAAAACAGTACTCTTACTATAGAGAAAAAATTTTACATAAGTTGTAATTGGACAATACGAAATGACGCCATTTTATAATATTGTCGCCCAAACAGATAAATCCACTGTCGTCTCCGAGTACACCCCTTTAGAAAGAAGGGTTAACTCGTATCAAAGCGAAGCAGATCTCGAAAAACAATTAATTGATGACCTATCCGCTCAGGGCTATGAATACATCAACTTTAGCTCAGAAAAAGATTTTCAATCAAACTTAAAAACTCAATTAGAGCGCTTAAATAAAATTGAATTTTCAAAATCTGAATGGGATGTTTTCTTCAAAAAGAACATCGCCAATGAGCAGGAAGGAATTCTTGAAAAAACCAGAAAGATTCAACAGGATTTTGTTCAAATTCTTCATCGTGATGATGGCTCGACAAAAAATATTTATCTTCTAGATAAAAAAAACATCCACAACAATTATCTTCAAGTCACTAACCAATATGAAGAAAACCAGGGAAACCATCCTACGCGGTACGATGTAACAATACTCGTAAATGGTTTTCCTCTCGTTCATATTGAATTAAAGCGACGCGGCGTTGAAATTCGGCAGGCATTCAACCAAATCAAACGCTACCAACGTGATAGTTTTTGGGCAGGGAACGGTCTATTTGAATATGTCCAACTATTTGTTATTTCAAATGGCACCAATACAAAGTATTATTCGAATACGACTCGTGATCGACACGTCAAAGGGCTGAGTAACAATCGAACGGACTCTGGCAGTAAAAAAACGAGCAATAGCTTTGAATTCACTAGTTTTTGGGCTGATGCCAATAACACTATCATTTCAGATCTCAGAGACTTTACAAGAACGTTCTTTGCTCGTCATTCCTTATTGAACATTCTTACCCGCTATTGTGTCTTTACCTCAGAAAATGCATTACTTGTAATGCGCCCCTATCAAATTGCTGCAACTGAGGCGATTTTATCCAAAATCGTGCTTTCCACAAACTACAAACAACAAGGATCCCTTGCTGCCGGAGGGTACATTTGGCATACCACAGGTTCAGGCAAAACATTAACCAGCTTTAAAACAGCACAACTTGCTACCCAATTACCTGGAGTCGATAAAGTTCTTTTTGTGGTTGACCGAAAAGACTTGGACTATCAAACCATGCGTGAGTATGACCGCTTTGAAAAAGGAGCGGCCAACAGTAATACATCAACAAAGGTTTTGCAAAAACAACTAGAAGACCCCAATACCAAAATCATCATTACCACAATTCAGAAGCTTGGAACTTTCGTTAAAAAGAATCCTATACACGATGCATTTAAATTACATCTTGTTTTAATTTTTGATGAATGTCACCGCTCTCAATTTGGTGAAATGCATACGCAAATTACCAAAAACTTTAAGAATTATCATCTTTTTGGATTCACAGGTACACCCATATTCGCAGTAAACTCGAATACTTCAGGTAATCCCAAACTAAAGACTACCCCTCAAGCCTTCGGATCTAAATTGCATACCTATACAATCGTAAATGCAATCAATGACGGTAATGTTCTCCCATTCCGCATTGACTATGTCAATACGATTAAACAAAAAGAAAAGGTTGAAGATAAGGAAGTCCTGTCAATCGACAAAGAACGTGCCTTAATGGCTCCAGAACGTATAAAAGCAGTCGTTGAATATATTCTCGAACACTTTGATCAAAAAACTAAACGTTCACAATCCTATACCTTGAAAGGTCAACGCCTAATGGGGTTTAATTCGCTATTCGCTGTTGCTTCAATTGATGCAGCCAAGGCTTATTACAACGAGTTCAAACGCCAAATGGTCAATGGCAAGAAGCTACGGATCGCGACAATTTTCAGCTATGGAGTCAACGAGGAAGATCCTGATGATAAGTCGGGATTACTAGGTGAAGAAGGCTTTGAAACTGAGTGTTTAGATCAAACGTCCAGGGACTTCCTTGACTCAGCCATTGCTGATTACAACTCAATCTTCAAAACGAATTTTGATACATCATCTGCGAAGTTCGAAAATTATTACAAAGATTTATCCCTTCGTATGAAACAACGAGAAGTTGATCTAACCATCGTTGTGAATATGTTCTTAACCGGCTTCGATTCCACCACAATTAATACATTGTGGGTTGATAAGAATCTCCGAATGCATGGTCTCATTCAAGCATTTTCGAGAACTAATCGTATTCTTAATTCCGTTAAAAATTATGGAAATATTGTCTGCTTCAGAGATTTGAAAAATCAGACAGATGAAGCCATCGCGCTATTCGGCGATGAAAAAGCTTCAGGGCTTGTTTTACTCAGAAGCTTTGAAGATTACTACCGAGGCTACAACGATGATGACGGTAAACATCAGAAGGGATACACCGAAATAGTCGAAGAGCTCCAATCAAAATTCCCATTAGGAGAACAGATCCTTGGTGAGGAAAAGCAAGCAGAATTCCTTCGTTTGTTTGGTGCTTTTTTACGAGCAAGAAATATTTTGACCGCTTTCGACGACTTTGTCGGTCTTGAGATCATTTCAGATAGAGATCGTCAAGATTATCAGAGCATCTATCTGGATCTGTGGCATTCTCGTCCCACCAAGGATGAAGGAAAAGAGAACATCAATGACGATATTGTCTTTGAACTTGAGCTGGTACGACAAGATGAAGTAAATATCGACTACATCCTTCGTCTAGTTGAAAAATACAAAGATGAGCATTGTACGAATAAAGAAATTCTCCTTTCTATTCAGAAAGCTATTGGTGCCAGTCCAGAGCTTCGAAGTAAGAAGGAACTTATCGAAAGCTTTATCAATAGTGTTAATGTGGAAAGCAACATTCCCGAAGAATGGAAAAAACACATTGAAGAAGAAAAGGAAAAGGATCTTTCAACAATCATCAAGGATGAAAAACTGAAGGACGAGAAAACGCGAATATTTATAAAAAACGCTTTTCGTGACGGCGAACTTAAAACAACTGGCACCGACTTAGATAACATTCTTCCAGCTGTTTCACTTTTTGCTAAGAATGCTACCGCGTCTCGAACCTCGAAACGGAAATCTGTCATCGAAAAGTTGAAAGCCTTTTTCGAGAAGTTTGCTGGACTAATTTCTTCACAAGACTGAATAACAACGTCATAGCAATTCTTATCTACAACCATTGATGGTCTGCTCTATTCTCTGGTGAACAGAAGAGGAATCATGGGCTAGAAGGCTGTCTTTAGTGTATTTGACAACGATTGGACCTTCCTTTAAAAGGGCATTTGCGGATGCCCTTTTTTATTTCTCCTACCGGGGCCTCATCAGAAAAGTGGTAAAAAAAACACAGGTTCCGTCTTTACATTGATGTAGAAAAGTACAACTTCTTTACCACTTTTCCCCTTTCTTCTCAGTGAGGACCGTTCTTACCGAAGCAAACAAATTGTCCGCATCTGCTCGCCTCCTCAGCTGAAATAGGCCATAAAGCTCTAACAAGAATCTGGCTTTGCGTTGAGTGGATCTAGATGCAGTCCAAGCTCATAACTTCCCCGCCTCTTGATACCTCTCTCACCCACACTTTGAAATCAACGCTAAAAAATGTGGGATATGTGAGATTTGTGGGGAAGCTCTCTCGTTTCATAGGGATGGCCACAAGCGAATAACAACATTTTTCGCCTTCTTTCGCCCTTCCTTGAGGCAAAACGTATGTGTAACCCCTTTTTGTTAAAAAAAAGGCACACCCTACGCTATCCCATTGTTTTATATAGATATTTTTCGTATTACACATACGGGAAAATCTATATTACACATACGTTTTTTTCTCACTTCTGTGAACTGACAACCAGATACTGATAACTCCATTCACTCAATAAACGGAGTCACTCTGTGTTCACTTTGAGAAATAACGACGGAAGTAACGTAACTTTCGTCAGCCCGGCTGAACTCAGCAAATTACTTGGGATTTCAATCCCCACGATCCACAAAATGCGCCGAGAAGGTGTCCTTCCTAAACCGATGGAACTGGGACACCGCTTCTATCGTTGGCGCGGTGACGATATCGAAGCGTGGATCGAAAATCGCGGTCTCACCAAGGAGCAGTTGGATGTTTTGGCTAAGTCGTCGCCTCTCTAAGGTGGAAAAACGACGACCAGACGAGTCATTGCAACTCCCAGAGGATCTGCAAGAAACCTATCAGGCTTTAGTCGAGGAATCTCCACTACCAAAGGACATCTTCCAACGACATATCAATCCGGTGGTCCAGAAGGTATTTGCTCTCGTCGACTCTTTACCAGCCTCAGCGTCCTATCACCACGCCGAGGTCAATGGGCTCATGCTTCATACCTTGGAAGTCGCCAAAGAAATGCAACGACGAAGCCGAGCGACAGTCTTCACGAAACGAACGTTATCTGTTTCTGAGACTAAGTCAACAGAGCTGCGTTGGCAGGTAGCGGCTTGTCTGCTCGGATTAATACATGACATTGGCAAAGTCCCGTGTGATTGGCAGTGTCGCAATCAATCTGATTGCTTTCGCCTTTTTCTGGATTGGTCTCTCAAGGACTTTCCGATACGAGAAATGCGCCCCAATCGGGTTCATAAATCACACGAGCTTTTCTCTGTAGCGATGATGGGATCACTCATTTCTGCAGACACTTGGGCCTTCCTTGGTGAGGAAATCTCAAATGCAATGATTTTGGCTTTCTCTGACTCACCGGGACAGTTGGGGCTTTTATTAAAGCAATCGGACGGAGAGAGTGTTCACAAAGCACAACAAAAGACTCAGTTTGTTTATGTGAATGCGAATTTGCCTCCGCAAGCAATACCGATTCCCGTGCCCGAGATAAAAGTCGTCAAAAAGCCTTATGACATCAGAGAAATTCTCAAAAACTTGCGAGAACAAATGGAAAGCGGTCATGGCCCTTGGTTGATCGCCCCCGTTACCCCTTGTGAGAAAGGCTTGGAAACTCGGATATCTCTCCAAGCTTTATCTGAACAATCTGGAGTTCCACCCCCACTCTTAAAAGGCTTGCTAGCTGGACCGCAGCTTCCTCCCGTTATTCGTATATCAGGAGATACCCTGACCCTCTTCTTAGAGGAAAACCAACAATGACCGTACAACAACCAACAAACCTACAGGGCGAACTTCGAGCTGTTGCCATCATCGCCCTGATCGCACTGATTGGGTATCTGGGCTTTATTGCTTCGCCTTCAGTGACTCAAAGCCTTTTAGAGAGAGACATTGAATGGATTCCCGAGGCTATCCCATTATCGTTCTGGGTTGCCGATTGCATGCACAACTATGGAGTCTTTCAGGAACTCCAAGAGTTCTCTATCGGACTTGAACGCGATCTGTCCCTTAGCGTTCCGGCTCTCTCCTCAAGTCACGCGGTGCTCTGGGCATTGTTTCGCCTCTCTTTGACCGTGGGTTCATTGGCATTGGTGGCTCCGCTTTGCGTGGCTTTGTGGTGGTCCGGAAGAACTTATAACCCCAACAGACCTTCACCCCGTGTTTATTTCCTTGCCAAGGAAGCTCGACATTGGGCAATTGTGGCCGCACTTCTGCTTACCTTCTTGCCGTCGTCTGAGGTCATTCCACTCATTGCCTTATCCATCCTGATCTTCGCTGGAAGTTATTTCCTGAGCGGTGCCTATCGAGGAATCTAACAAGGTTAAAACCATGCTTAAAAAATTCTTTCTCTATCCCTATGGATATAAAGCCAGCGCCATTTTAATGACTACCGCGCTGTCTTATCTCGCTCTGGGCTTGAGCGTGTCTTCGTATATCTCACTGAGCTTTGCAGTGCTCAGCGGCTTGATCGGACTAATCTGCGTTTTTGAAGCAATAGCCATCAGTATCAAACAAAACTCATGGACACGAACGAGCATTGAAACGATGCCTCGCCATAAATTGAACAAGCTGGCCAGACACAAATCCAAAGAACTCTTTCTCGGTTTCGGCTTCACTTGGACAGCATTTGTGGCGGAGACCGCCTACAAGGTCAAGTCTTCCTTTCTGGCAACGAAATGCAGCGAGCAAGGCGCGACTTGGCTCCACCGTTTAGCACGTCAAAAACGCACTTTTTACTCGAAAGATATTTTCAATCAGCACACCCTTATTTTGGGAGCTACCGGTACTGGGAAAACGCGTCTGTTAGATCTGATTCTCTCTCAATTGGCCTTGGAACCAGCGCCTATCATCATCATCGACCCTAAGGGAGATACTGATCTTCAAGAGGGGCTGAGAGCTCTGTGTGAACGGGAAAACACCCCAGAGCGCTTTTTGCTCTTTGACAGACGCCGAACCGATTCCTGTGCTCTCGACTTATTAGGGGATACGCTCTCGCCGGCTGATATTGCCGACCGTTTGACCTCCAATATGCCGGCTACTGGCAATACCAAGGCGTTCACTGACTTTGCCTGGAAAGGTGTCTTCGCCGGAACCATAGCACTCAAGCATCAAGGAATTCGAGCCACTCCTAAGACCTTGCGCGACTTTTTCTCTAGCGATCTAGAGAAACAACAGATTTCCACAATCTCCGCTGTACTGAAGAATCACTTCGGCATCAACACGTTTGAAACCATGCGTGCAGACTTCGTCATCAAGAAGCAAAAGGATGAACTGAATCAGCTCAAAGAGCTATACAGAAAACATCAAAAAGAGTTGAGTGACTATGAAGGCATAGCTTCTATGCTCGCCTTCTTCTCAGAAGATCAAGAGCGGCTTGCAAAGCTTTTGGAAGGACTGATTGTTCATCTCGACAAGCTGACTGCCGGGCTTCTGGAGAACAAGCTGTCTGCCGATGCTGATCATGTCTATACGCTAGCTGAGTGTCTAGAGAAAAAGAAAATTCTGTACATCTCTACGGGTTCTCTTGAGAGTCCCGAGGTAGGACGCAGTCTTGGCACGATGGTGCTCTCTGCGCTCGCAGCTTGTGCCGCAGAGAAGCAACCCGCTCCCGTGACGGTTGTCGTTGACGAAGCCTCTGAGATGGCCTGCAAACCACTCGTGTCGCTCCTCAACAAATCTAGAGCAGCTGGTTTTCGCATTTTTCTGGCTACTCAGACCATTCCCGACTTTACAGCGTATTCAGGGAATCCTTCGGAGACTGCACAGATTCTGGGCAATGTCGGAACACTTATAGCCTTTCGTACAAGTGACAAAGAAACGCAAGATGGCTTCTGTCATCCGCTCCCCGAAATCACTGTGAAACAAGAAGAGTCTTCCTCTGGCATTTCTGGTTCATTGACCGAAGATCAAGATCGAATTACCAGTTCATCGGCGGTGAAGATTGTCAGCATTCCTACGCTAGAGCCTGGTCTCCTTAGTTCCCTTCCGGTGCTTGAATGTGTCATGAGACGAAGCAATCACATCACAAAACTGAAGGTCCCCGTCCTCACCAAGGAATAAAAAAGGCCACCCTGAACGAAAGAAAAAAGGGTGGCCTGCAACTACTAGAGTTCGCAATGAACATCATAACTCAAAAATTCAATCGTGATAACTTTCCCTTCTCTCCTGAGAGAGAATCCAAACCTATCTATATCGAAGACGATGCTCACTACTACCAGTATGACGAAGATGGTCGACTCAGTCTTCAAATACGAAGAAGATCAAATAGCCGAGAACTTCCGGAGTTCTACGACATTGCAAACCGCTTTTTCATTCTTGGTGAGGTTACTCGAGAAGACGGCTCTGAAAAAAGCCTTCTCCTTCTTGTAATTAATGCTCAAGGACAGGAAAAAGTCATTCGCCTTCATCGTTCCCATATGATTTCATCTGCGCGGAATCTTCCTCAACTAGTCACAGCGCTCATCGATGCTGGCATTGATTTCGGTCCACACCCCAAAGCCCCAACGTTCCTATTGCGTTTCTTGCGCCTTTGCCAGCCTTCACGACATTTCACACTGTGTACCTCAACAGGATGGACAGAAACCGCTGACGCTTTCGTCTTCCCCGGAAAGATCATTACCGCCCCTCAATCGGAAAAGCTAATTTATACGGAAATTGAGATTCAGGATCCTGCATCGTTCTCGTCTTGCGGATCTCTCGATGACTGGAAACAAAATGTCTGCCTTCCGTGTATGCACAGCACCAGACTTTCTCTTTCCCTCTGTCTTGCTTTTGCTGCACCACTTCTGCCTTTTGCCCAGATTCCTGAAAGCGGTGGCATTCATATCTTTGGGAAGTCTTCGATCGGGAAATCTCTCTGCGGAACGGTAGCTAACAGTGTATTCGGTTATCCAAAGCTTCTTGTCAATCAGTGGAAAGCCACTGAGGCTGGTTTAGAAAGCACTGCAGTACAACGGAATCATCTACCTTTGGTGCTTGATGAATTAGGACAAGCCGACCCTGAAAAACTATCTGACCAGATCTATTTTCTTGGGAACGGAAGCGCCAAAATACGAGGAACGCTTACCGGAGTCCCTGCTTATAGAGCTCGTTGGCATTGCCTTCCCTTGTCGAACGGGGAAATCAGCCTTCCCCTGCTCGCTCAAATACAACGTAAGTACGACTTCATTGAAGGTCAGGAAGTAAGACTGACAGAAATTCCTGCTGATGTTGGCAACGGAAGTATCTGTGAGACCTTACCCCCTGAGCTGGCTAACTGCACCGCTCTCTTGCGTTCAATCGGACGTTCTTCTAATAAGTTTTATGGAGTAGCCGGTGATGTGTGGATTCGAGCCCTGACGCATCTGGATAAACCTGCTTTAACCAAAGATTTTCAGGCTTTCTACGACATGCATTGTGACCAGTTTTCACAAGGAAACAATGCTATCGCCTCGCGCGTTGGGATTCGATTTGCACTCATGGCGTTTGCCGGAGAGCTCGCTTCCAAACATGAGATTACCGGATGGCAGGCAGGATTTGCAACACGTGTCAGCAAAGCTTGTTTCGATGACTGGTATATGTTCATTAGTGCCTTCATTGATCCTCATCATGCAACGGTCACAGCCTTTATTTCCGCAATCGAAACGCCTGAAGCAGGATTTTCCAGAAACGAAGAAACACTAAACGATGACGAGTTTGGTTGGTTCACTCAAGACAGAATCATTATTCCGACCACTCGATTTTCGAGTCTATGGACTTCTTTAAAAAATAAGAATCCTGTATTCATGAAAGAGGACGAAAACTCATTTCTTCGCAAAATGAAAAGACTGAATACTATGCAAACGGATGGCCGTCATACTGCGATAAAGCTCTCTCCACGCAAACAGACATTAAGCGCAGAGACTAGAGCTTATGTGTTTTATCTGGACAAACTCAAGGCCGTAGCATGACCTTTAATGTGTTTAAACAAACGGCTCTTGATTGCATCAATGCCGAAAAGGCTCGGCTTTTCCAAGATGCCCTGACCATCGCGAATTCCTTCTGGGAAGCTCAGGAAGTCTCCAAAAAAAGCGACAACAGAAAAGAGCTGACATTCATCGGTACTCGCGTTCGTTTGATAAGGACAAGTTTAGTCTGCGAATGGTATCGAACGAGAACGGGAATCAATGCCAAAACCGGGAAACGTTATGTCTTTTCAAGATACATCCCAATGACCAAGAAGCATCATTACAGCATGACACAGTTCTCTCACGAGCCCGCATGGGCACAACAAATGATCCTGTTATGTGAAGAGCAATATCGAATCATTCGAGAAAGATACGAGGTACTCAACAAAATGGAAAGAATGCTCAAGAAGTATTGACGTGTGGCTTCTTATGGAAAATTCTCTTTTTTTCCATAAGAGTAATGAGTGGAAAAAGATTGAGGGAGAAGTACTGATCTTCTCCCTCAATCCTTTCTTTTATGGGTCAAAAAACTTTTCTTTGAATACGTTTATGGGAAGTGCTCGTTTATTTTCTCAACAACTTCTACGTTATCGAACAAAATACTATTGATACCTAAGGCGTACTGAATAGCACGTATCTCTGTCTTAATCACAGCTAAGTCACGCACGATATTGTGACGATAGAGCGCTTCATCTGCTCCTCGCCTTATTAGATCAATCATATCCTCACCATAAGACTCTTCATCATCCTTTGTGAGTTTCGGTATGTTTTGTTCGTTTCGTACGATTTCCAATTCCGTTTCCAGACGAAGAATCTTATTTTGCAAGGCTGTAATGAGCTCTTTAGGATCATCCTCAGGCACGGCAGCTCTAACATCTATACGTCCATGCAGCATTTTATTTTCTCCTTGAATAATACAAAAATTACGAACGACTCCAATCACACTAGCAACATCAAAATCCTCGATAGCATCAAAAATTATCTTTCGACGTAACGTTCCAGTCTTGGGATCGTGTTTACCTAACCAATCTAAAAATGATGCTTGACACTTCAACTCGTGCCAGTTCGGAACTGCCGACAATAAATCTCGATAAAAGGCATCACGCGCTTTAGCGGATTCTGTCCTCTCGTAATCCGCATAATCGTATAAAAAATCTTCATCAACTTCCCAGGGAGGAATATCATCCGGATCTTCAGGATTTTTCGGGATATAAATACATCGACAACAGGTCTGCTGCTCTACTTGAACAACAATCAACCCATGAATATCAGACTGATGAATATCGATCTTATCTTCTGGATGAGCTGATACATAGCTAACCATGTTTCGAGTAAAAAATGGGCGTTCGTCCTCAGGTAGTTCTTCTTTCCAATAGTCAGTTCCATACAGATCGAAGTCCAAATCGTCTCTTAACTTCGCGACCTGTCTTTTTGTGAGATAAATCGCAAAAAAGGGTTCCGTTGGAACTTTGGTATATGGATAACAAGGAGAAGCTTGCCAATCATCTGCGGGCTCACGTTCAGAATACTCTTCCCACTGGCGATCTAGATTATCCATAGACGCATCTGCAAAGGTCTCCTCCAGAGCTTGCTCCTTGTCACGCTCCTCGTAAGCCTTCACTGTTTCTTTCCATCTTTGCTCTTGCGTTTTTTCTGACATGGTTAATGCCCTAAAACTTTTCTTTTTATCGTAGCATTGTCTCAAACGCCCCCACAGTAGGGATAACACACGCATTCAATACGGAAGCGCCTCGCAGTCATGCCTATTTTCTACTTGCTCACGAGAAAGATGCAAAGACAAAACGTGAGAGGTAACGGAAACCCTCAACAATCATCGTGAGAGATCACAATCTTAGATAGACACTCGCCTGGCGGGGTAATAATCTTCCCCACATTTCCCACACTTCTCACATTTTTCAGAACGCTATTAGGTTTCGTTATGAACAATCGAAGTGTTATGGGGTATATCTAGAGCTTGGTTATTTGTTCATAAAGAAATGGATCAACTAATGTCGTTATATATCTAAAATCCTTGCGCCTGAATCATTTCACTTACAGTTGGGTAAGTCGTTGCCTCCACACGAACATAAACCCAGATAGTTTTAAAGCTATCTGGATTTTCTTTTATCCCATTGATTTACAGGCATTTCCAAGAAAAAAAACTCTACCTGTCATTTCAGAACCTCCCTTAATTTATGTGAGGGTACTCTTTAGGGAGACTCAACTTTTACTCTCGCCTATCGAAGCGATCAACCTTTTATGGCAAAAATGATTTCTTTTCTGTAAAAGTACAGAATGAAAAAATCAACCAGTCGTACTTTCTTCTTAATGTACTACTAGTTTTTCTTTCCCTGTATCGACAACAGTACGCATCCCCATCAGACTGTTTTTTCTGATAAACTATTAATGGCCTAGTTGAAAGTTCTACCTTTCAGTTGTCTCCTGGTTGCTATATGCAATAAAAGTCAAACCTTAGTCTATCTTTCACTTTGAGTGTTCTCTTAGAGGATCTTTCATAGCCTTTAGATAGCTTTGGGGTTTCTTGTTTTTCGCTCTTTGCGGTTTTGGAAATGAGTGACGCTATATGCGTCAAATTACTAGGTCTTTTTTACAGGAGGATATATGAAAAAATATATTAAACAATTTGTATTCTACATCACGCCCCATATCATTAAGCTAGCAATAACTAGCATCGACTGGGACGCTTTGATAGAAGAATTCACTCATCTCTTTTATCTAGCCAAAAGAGAAAAATGCTATGCAATGGTCTAGATATTATGAAATTGCTCCGCTTTCCCGAAAATATATCTATATTCCAACCCAAGAATCTCGGGAATTAGGGAAAAAGATAATTAAGACAATTCGAACCCAATGGACTCCTCCTGACTATTTCTATCATATGAGAAAAGGAGGACACTTATCTGCAATCACAGTCCATACTCAATACAGTAACCTTTACCCTAGATTCTCCGTTTTTGATATCTCTGGCTTTTTTGGGCAAGTTACAAAAAATAAGGCCGTTAGAGCACTAAAGAACTTTGTTCCATACGAAACTGCTGAGAAATGGGCTTATTTATCGACAGTAAAAAAACCATTTGATCATCAAAGAACTTTGCCATATGGTTTCCTACAGTCTGGAGACATTGCAAGTCTAGTGCTAGATCGTAGTTACTTAGGCAATGAATTTCGAAAGATTTCACGAGAAAAACATATAAAAATTAGTGTCTTCGTTGACGACATCATCCTTTCCTCACCAGATGCTGATTTACTCACATTCTATTCCAACTGTCTTCTTAACGCAGCTCAAAAATCCAGATTTACCTTCCAAAAAAAGAAGACCATTTGCAATGTAGATGAAATTGATATTTTCAATATCCATTGCAAGCACGATCTATCACTCGATTTTTTGATACCAAAATTTGGAGATTTCGAAAAAATTTTAGTCAATCATCCCTCTGATCCACGAGTTGTATTTGGGGTCGTAGACTACATGTTAAAAGTAAACAGTGAATCCACATTTATATTCCTAGAAAATCTCATAGATAGACAAATTCTGTCCAAAGGACACATGCTAGATACCTTTATTCAAAAGGTAAGAGATAATTCTTCTATGAATATCCGAGATTTACTAAAGAAATGCTGTTTTTCAGAAAAACAGGAAGATGAACTTCCTTTCTAAGGATCAACTTATCTGTCCACCAAAATTTTTCTACTAACGATAGGGCTGAGATCTTTTATTTCCACAACAATCTCTCCAACTGATCGAGTGTTGGATACCAATTACTTCTTATTTTTTTATACCCTTTTTCTTGGCATTTTTACCGTTGGAATAAGCTATAGAGTATCCAATAAAAAACGCCATTCTCTTCTAGCAGTTACATCCAGATCTGACGCTCCCACACCAGAACACAAAGCCCGATGAACACGAGTTCGTCGGGTCTTCTCCTTGCTGAGTAATCTTCCCCTCTTTTCCAAACGTGTCATTGATCTGCAACAAACTGTTTGAGCCCCATCGATCCATATCTTCCCTAGATATCAATATTGCACGTTTAGTGAGGTAAAAAAGCAAAGCCCCGTAGGTTTTCACCGACGGGGCTGTAAATGTCGCTACGGTCGATTGCAATCTCGGATCCGCAGAGGCCTGTTCTTTAAAGAAACAGGACTTAGCCCGATAAGCAAAATGCTCAGAGCGGGAGACGACTAAAGAATACTAGACTACTCGTTTGTAGTCAAGCGCCTTTGTAAATCCTCAAAACTCTTCTTCAAATCCACAAGATCACTACGCCCAAGGCCATGAAGCACACATTGCCAAACTCTTTCTAGAGTTGCGGGGTCTAATACGACTCGAGGATAGATTCGTTTCCCATAACAATCCTTTCCGGCTTTGAACAAACTTAACCGATCCCATGATACGGTTTGAATAAGGTCGCATTTCGCCCAGCATTCGGGAGAGTCATAAGGATGAGGCAAATCAACCTGAATCTTTGTATGCCATCGTTGGATAGACATAGGAGCTGTTGTACTTAACGGTATAACCGTTAGAAGACGTTGGACCCTTCTGAAACGAGGTGTTAAAACCAAAACAGGACGTTTTTTACAAATTTCAGGTTTGATTGAGCCAGAAAAGTCGCAAATCAGAATTTCCCCTTGATTTGGCGGGTAACTGATAGCCATTGACTAACCTCATAGTTGTTACGCTTATCTTTCTGATTCTACAGAAAAGTCAACGCTCCCCCCATTATTGGTTCGCACTTCGGCCCTTTGAAGCCTCAATCTAGTGAGCTTGAATATTACGAGTCGATTTCATCTTTTCAAAAACATGATCATTATTTATAGATAGACAGAGTCCTAGCTGAGTAATCTTCCCCACATTTCTCACACTTCGCACTTCTTTCAGAGCGTTATTAGGTTTCATTACGAACAATTAAAGTGTTATGGGGTGAGGGTATCCAGAGCGTTGCTGTTTTTTCATAAAGGAATGGATCAACTCATGGATCAACTATTGTCGTTATATATCTAAAACCACTGTGCCAGAACCATTTCACTTACGGTTTAGTAAGTCGCCGCCTCCACCAAACATCAAAAACCGAGTCTATTCAGGCTCGGTTTTTTCATATATTCCTCAGAATACCCTCTAGACGGTTGAGATTTAATCGTTTGCCCTGCTCCCCCTCTTTCTAAACCGATCTCACTAAATTTCATCTAATTTTGTTGGAGCTTGTTATTTTTCCCTGTTCTTTACAGCCTTAAATTCTTACCGATCCTCTCGTGGTGGCAATCCTTCTTCTTGTCTCTTGGCAGAACTGGTAATCGTTAGGCATTACCACTAATTTTTCCTGAGTGAAGCAATAGTTAAGCATCTGAACCTTTTCGTTAAACCGCATTAAAAGGATCATCCGGCGAAAGAATTTACTGATCTATTCTGATTAACTTTTATTCATAAAAAAAACGAGCCCCTATTGAGAGACTCGTCCTCCATCTGCTTCCGAAAATCGGCTTAAAGCTTCTTCACGAATTCGGATTTGAGCTTCATGGCACCGAAGCCTTCGATCTTGCAGTCGATATTGTGATCACCTTCGCACAGGCGTATGTTCTTAACCTTCGTGCCAATCTTGAGCATGGAAGAAGCCCCCTTCACCTTGAGGCCCTTGATGATCGTAACGGAATCGCCGTCGGCGAGAAGTGTGCCGTTAGCATCCTTGACGATGAGCCCCTCCTCTTCTTCGGCAGCGGTGGCTGCGCTCCATTCATGGGCGCATTCCGGGCAGATAAAGAGGCCGTTGTCTTCGTAGGTGTACTCGGAGTTGCACTTCGGGCAGTGAGGAAGAGTGGTCATTAGTTATATGTCCTTGTTGTCGGAGAAGGAGCCACCAGAATCGAGCTCCGTTTGAAAAGCCCGCATTCTACCATCAGTGTTTAAAAAGGCAAGCAAATCGTCCGATTTTTCTTTAATTTCATATCAATATCGGTTTAAATTCGATTTTGACGTAGAGCCCAGTCTTTTGTCGCTGGCAACCTTCTAGCGTTTCCCCGAGCGACAGACACCTGTCGGACAGCTATCATGGAAGATATCTTTCGTTTTTTAGAGACTCGTCTCAGGCAGAGTCGTCTTCATAAATTACGGCTCCCCCAGCGAACGGTCTTTGTTACAAAACTGAGGCTCACGAATGGCGAACATATTCAAACTAACGGCAGGTGCCGCCGTTACCTTAACCGCCCTATATGCCGCTGCCGGTTATCTGGCTGTCCCGTCCATAGTTAAATCCACGTTGACCGAGCAAGTCGGTGAGATTCTTCAAAAAGAAGTAACACTCGACAATGTGAGCTTCAATCCGTGGAACTGGACACTTGCGCTGGAAGGTCTTCGCATCGAAGGTCAGTCGCCAGAGATGCCGTTCGTCACCCTTAAAGAGCTCGTCGTCGACGTTTCTTCCGAAACGCTTCAACATATGGCTCCGGTCGTCGACCAACTTCATGTAAACGGTTTGCATATAGCAGCCTCGCTCGACGATCCGAGTATTCGCAAACTCACGATGGATAAAAGCCCCGCCGAGGTCCAAACACAGCCCGCCGAAGAAAAAGCTGGCGGTATGCTCGACTTTGCGCTCTATGACATTGCACTCAAGGATTCCTCAGTGCGCGTTATCGACAAAGCGCGAGGCCTTGATCAGTCGATTACCGATATCAACATTGACCTTCCTTTTGTCAGCACGATTTCACGCGACAAACGAAGCTCTATCACGCCGTCTCTTGCCTTCAAAATCAACGGCACCCCCGTCGTTGCCGAAGGCACGACCACCCCCTTCGAAGACACGCTCGAAACCCGACTGAAACTCAAAATTGCGGGACTTGACATCTCGCAGTTTGCCCGTCTGGTACCAACCCTGAACAGCGCCTCTCTGCAACTTGAGTCTGGAAAACTTTCCACAGATCTATCCCTTACCTTCAGAAATCCTGCCGCCAATCAAGACGGAAAGACACTTATCTCGGGCACCGCTTCGCTCACTGAGCTTAAAGCCGTGCAGAAGGTAAACATGAAAGTTGAACCTCTCGCCTCGGTGTCGGCGATCAACGTAAACCTACGCGAACTTGATCTACTTGCTCGCGAAGCGCATATCGATAAAGTGAGCGTACGCAATCCTGCTTTCAATTTGATCCGTACCCCGAGAAGTATCGGACCGGTTTCCACCGGGAAAGCGACTCCCGCTCCCGAAACACAGAAAATGGATAACGAAATCGGTTGGCAGTGGTCACTCGCCGACCTAGAAGTCACCAACGGTTCGCTTCGATGGTATGACCAGACCGTCCACCCTCGCGCGTCTCTCAATATTTCGCGATTCAACGCGGATATAAAAAATCTGGATTCTCGTGCTAAAGACAAAACGGCCCTGCTCCACGTCAATGCGAAACTCTTGGGAGGTTCGATCAAAGCCGATGGCAGCCTTTCTCCCATCGACAATCGTCTCGCCTTTTCCTTAGCCGGCAAGAGTCTCAATACAAAGGCCATTTCGCCTTATGTTCGCGAGGCGGCGGGACTTGACCTATCCGGCATTTTGGGCTTTAAGATCGACGGACGTCTTGAAAACAGCAATGTGATCGCCTCAGGAAATATCAACACCGCCAATATTGACATTCGAAACGGCAATTCTCCGCTCGTCAAGGCCGCATCGGCCGGCATTTCGCTCAAGTCCATCGACCTCAATCGTCGTCACATCGCCGTAGAGACCGTGGACATTAGAAAAGCGGATATCTCCGTCGTTAACAATGCCAAAGGTATCAATCTGCTGACGATAGGCGACAGCCCGAAATCCGCCGAAACAGTCAACAATAAGCCGGCAGAGAAAGATGCGAGTTCGCCTTGGCGATGGTCTCTCGGCAAATTCCAAGTCTTGGAAAGTCGCCTCTCCTATAAAGATGTGACCACGAAACCCGTAGCGGCACTCAACTTGACCAATATTCGTGCCGATCTGCAGAATCTCGCATCCGATGCTACGAAGCCTGGAACGGTGAACGTCGCTGCCAATCTCGCCAACGGTAAACTCTCGACAAAGGGAACGCTTTTGGTTGATCCGCTCATGATTGACGTTGAAACGAAAATCGACAATCTTTCGATGTCCACCATCTCTCCGGTTTTGACCGCTTATACCGGTATCGGCGCGAAGAATGGTCGCCTTGATACTACGGGCCGCTTCTCTATGAAAAAAGATGTCGTTGCCTGGGCTGGAGACATGAACTTCAACAATTTCGACATTCGTGACAAGAAGGGGGGCGCTCTCATGTTCTGGAAGAATGCGGCCATTCGTGGTCTCGACATTCGAACCACCGAACCGCTCTACTTAGTTGTCGACAGTGCCGTCATCGAAGAACCCGGTACCAAACACACCAAGGCAGTCCGTGAAATTGCAGATTTGGCCGGTGCACTGGCTGCGCTTACAGGCAAACATAAAGCGGTAGAAAAGATTGATAAGTTTGAAGGAAAGATGGACCGCAACATTGTTCTGGAAAATGTGCGTTATGTTAACGGTCACTTTACGGCCAACGGCATAACGCCGCAATCCCTCGCCGGCATGCTACTTTCGAAACTCAGCAAGTCGATGGACTTCGGAACAACCGAGAAAACGACTGCTGAATCCAAATAAGTCTTGATTAGTCGGGTGCCCATGCGGCCATTGATAACCGCTGAAGCGCCCGATTTTTCAAATTGCGTAAAATACGGACAAAAAAAAAACGGCCCGAGGAACAATATCCACTGACCGTTAATTTTGTATGGTGCCGGAGAAGAGATTCGAACTCCCGACCTTCGCATTACGAATGCGCTGCTCTACCAGCTGAGCTACACCGGCTTACCATTTTTTGTTCTCGCTGACTGAGTCAGTCATCGAGGAGTTGAATTATGAAGTGCCCTGAAGAAACTTGCAAGTGTCTGCAATACATTGTTACATTCTTCGTAACCATTTCTACTAGGTGATGACTCACCGATTAAGTGACGAATACTCTAAGTCGTTCTAAAATAGTTGTTTGTCAATTGTTTTTTTGCCGTCAGAAAAATATGGCCGACTTTTCCCTTTCCTTCGACCTGCCGCACCCGGACGATACGGACGCACTCGGTGCTCTCTTTGCCGGCTTCATGGCTCGCAATCGGGCTCTTCTTACCGAGCACGGTCTCACAGTCCGTCTTTACGGCGATCTCGGTGCTGGGAAAACATCTTTCGTCCGTGCCATTCTGCGCACACTGAATTTCCAGGGCCCCGTTAAAAGTCCAACCTTTGCCCTCGTCGAAACCTATCCTGTCCTCGGAATCACACTCAATCATTTCGACTTCTATCGTTTCGAAGATCCGATGGAATTTGAGGATGCTGGCTTTCGCGACTTCTTTGGTCCGGGGTTCGCCACTTTTACCGAGTGGACAGAAAAAGCAGAACCTTTCGTCCCCGACGCCGACATTGTCATTGATTTAACTCACGTGGGCCTGGGTCGACACGCTCGACTCACCGCCAAGAGCGATCTTGGTCGATCAGTTCTCGAAGACATTCAGACTCGCCATGCCTGATATCGAACGACGCCGTTTAATGGCCGGCAGTGCCGGCACCTTGTTGCTTTCTCTTGCTCCCTGGCAGCCCGCTTTCGGGGCCAGACTGGTTGACGTGCGCATGTGGCCCGCCGAGGAATACACGCGCGTAACGATCGAATCTGACATTGCTCTGAAGTACAAATACTTCTTTCTTCACTCGCCTTTGCGTCTTGTTATCGACATTTTCGATCTTGCACTGACCAAAAAGTTTCAGCGTCAGATTTCGGACGTAGCTCCCAACGATCCTTTTATTCGCGGCGTACGAGTTGCTCAGTATCGCCCGCGCGTCGTTCGCCTCGTCGTCGAACTCAAAACCGACGTCAACCCGGAAATCTTCCAGTTAAAGCCCTTTGGCAACTATCAGAACCGCTTGGTTTTCGACCTCTATCCGGCTCGTCCGAAGGATGAAATCAGTAAGCTTCTGGCTACAGAAGGCGACGAAGACAAGCTTAAGTCACTCTTGTCTGATCTTGAAAATGACAAAAAGACAACCACCGCTCAGAAAAAACCTGAGAAGCGTCCCATTCAGAAGCCAAAGGACGAAAAGTTCATTGTCGTAATCGACCCCGGTCACGGCGGCGAAGACCCCGGCGCCATCGGCCGACGCGGTAACCGTGAAAAAACGGTTGTTCTGCAGATTGCCCGTCGTCTTGTCAAACTCATTAACGGTGATCCTCGCATGACCGCCCTAATGACGAGAAACTCCGACCACTTTCTGAGTCTCGGGAAGCGTGTCAAGATTGCTCAGATCAAGCAGGCACATCTCTTGGTGAGTATTCACGCCGACGCGTTTATCAAGCCGACCGCACGAGGCTCTAGCGTTTTCGCTCTTTCGGTGCGCGGTGCTTCTTCGGCAGCAGCCAAATGGCTTGCCCAGAAGCAGAACGAATCCGACATGATCGGCGGTATCAGCATGAAGGAAATGCGACAGGACGTTCAGAAAAACGTCGTTGACTTAACTCGGAGCTGGACGATCAACTACAGCCTCGGCCTAGGATCTTCGATTCTTCGTGAAATGAAAAGCGTTAACCGACTTCACAAGACTACCGTCGAACAGGCAGGCTTCGCCGTTCTCAAAGGTCAAGGAATTCCGTCCGTTCTCGTTGAAACAGCCTTTATTTCCAACCCTAAGGAAGAGCAGCTTTTAATTACGCATCGTCATCAGCAGAAAGTAGCCGAGGCCATTTATCGCGGTATTAAAAATCAAATGCTCGCCGACACAAGCTGGAAATACTAAGTCAACTTTCTTTATACGAATAACGGAGCTTCCAACCTATGTGGAAGCTCCGTTTTTTCTATAATGAAAAGAAGTTTTGTCTTTTGCCCGTCAAAAGGCACAGGTATGACCCGAGCGTCACTCGGCGCTCGGCTTTTACCCGAGTAAACCGATATACGCAGAAAATGGCTCTTTTGTGTCGATTGCACTCACAAATGTCACGTTCTGACTATACAATCTCTATCAATTGTTTTTGTCGGTATTTTGAAAGGCTTTGCCCTTTCCCGATCCCGATATCGTTATCTCTTATTCAATCGGAGTAAATCGTCATGGCTCTTGTTTCCATGCGTCAGTTGCTTGACCACGCTGCCGAAAACGGTTACGGCGTCCCTGCCTTCAACGTGAATAACCTCGAACAGGTCCAGGCCATTATGAGCGCCGCTCAGGAAGTCGGCGCTCCTGTGATCATGCAGGCCTCCGCCGGTGCCCGTAAGTACGCCGGTGAACAGTTCCTCCGTCATTTGATTACCGCTGCCGTTGAAGAATATCCCGATGTCCCCGTCTGTATGCACCAGGACCACGGTCAGAATCCGGCTGTCTGCCAGGGTGCTATGCGTATGGGCTTTACGTCCGTCATGATGGACGGCTCCCTGATGGGCGACGGCAAGACCATTTCCACCTACGAATACAACCTCGACGTTACTCGCCGCGTTGTTGAAATGGCTCACTGTATCGGCGTTTCCGTTGAAGGTGAACTCGGTTGCCTCGGCTCCCTCGAAACCATGAAGGGCGACAAGGAAGACGGTCACGGCACCGATGCCACGATGACCCGCGATCAGTTGCTCACCGATCCGGATCAGGCTGCCGATTTTGTCAAGGCTACCCAGCTTGACGCCCTCGCCATCGCCATCGGCACGTCTCACGGTGCTTACAAGTTCACCCGTAAGCCCACCGGTGAAATTCTCTCCATCGCCCGCGTCAAGGAAATCCACGATCGCCTCCCGAACACTCATCTCGTGATGCACGGTTCTTCCTCGGTTCCTCAGGAATACCTCGCTCAGATCCGCGAATTCGGTGGCGACATGCGCGAAACTTACGGTGTACCCGTTGAAGAAATTCAGGAAGCCATCAAGCACGGTGTTCGCAAGGTCAATATTGACACCGACATCCGTCTCGCCATGACGGCTGCTATCCGTAAGTATCTCGTCGAAAATCCCTCGGGCTTCGACCCGCGCGCCTACCTCAAGGTTGCTCGCGCCGCTGCCAAGGATCTGTGCGTCCAGCGTTACCTCGCCTTCGGTTGCGAAGGTCAGGGGGCTCGTATCAAGCCGATCAACCTGAGCGTTATGGCTGCTCACTACGCTGACGGTACGCTTCGCCAGAACGTGCTCTAATCGTGTTTTTCGATAGCCTTTAGCGTCATGAAGCGCGTCCGTTTTTCGAGATCGGGCGCGCTTTTTCATCTATGCAAAAAGATAAAACCTCTTCGAGCGCAGAAAAATTCAAGGGCAAGCAGGGTCTGCAACGCCTCATCAATGCGACGAAATACTCAATGAAGGGATTCAAGGCCGCTTACGAAAACGAAGCAGCCTTCCGTGAAGAATCGCTCCTTGCCGCCGTTCTCATCCCGCTCGCTCTCTTTTTAGGACTCCCTGCGGTTGAAACCCTGCTTTTGATCGGCTCAGTTCTTCTTCTGATGCTTGTCGAAATCATGAATTCCGCCATCGAGGCCGTTGTCGATCGTATCGGGCCTGAAATTCACCCGTTGAGCGGTCGTGCAAAGGATCTGGGTAGTGCCGCCGTTTTCATCGCGCTCGTAATTCTTTTCATGACCTGGCTGCTGATTGCAGGGCCCACGCTCTGGAATCTCGTCGTTTCTTGAGATGTTCACTCGAAATCGACGAATTTTACGTATGGCAGGAGATGATTTTCCTCTTCGCTAAGCCGTAAAATATCGAACAGAATCCTATTTAAGTTAACTATCCCGGTTAACGTTCTCTAAACGGAGACTACAACCATGGCTGGTCTTTCCAAGATCGACATCAAATCTTTGCCGAAGGTATACACCGGTAAGGTGCGCGATACGTTCGCCGTCGGTGACGACAAGCTTCTTATCGTCGCTAGCGACCGTATTTCCGCCTTCGACGTCATTCTCGACGACCCCATCCCCGGCAAGGGCAAGGTTCTCACGTCCCTTACCGATTTCTGGTTTAAGAAATTGGGTGACGTAGTTCCCAATCACCTCACCGGCATTGATCCCGAATCCGTCGTAACACCTGAAGAAATCCCTCAGGTTCGCGGCCGTTCCGTTGTGGCCATGCGCCTCAAGCCGATTCTCGTCGAATGCGTAGCCCGCGGCTACCTCATTGGCGGCGGTTGGAAGGATTACTGCGCTACGGGTTCCGTTTGCGGCATCAAGCTTCCCGAAGGCCTCAAGATGGCTCAGAAGCTTCCCGAACCGATCTTCACGCCTGCCGCCAAGGCCGAAGTCGGCGAACACGACGAAAACGTGTCCTTCGAACGCGTTGTTGAAATGTACGGCGAAGATATCGCTACGCAGCTCCGTGATCTTACGCTCGAGCTCTATCGTCGCGCTTCCGAATTTGCTGCCACTAAGGGCATTATCATTGCCGATACGAAGTTCGAATTCGGTCTTGACGAAAACGGCACGATCCGCCTTATGGACGAAGTCTGCACGCCGGATTCCTCCCGTTTCTGGCCGGCCGACCAGTACAACGTCGGCATGTCTCCCCCGAGCTTTGACAAGCAGTTCGTTCGCGACTGGCTTGAAGAACAGCCTTGGGATCACCAGCCGCCGGCCCCGGCCCTGCCGGACGAAATCGCCACGAAGACTTCCGATAAGTATCGCGAAGCCCTTCGTCGTATCGCCGACACGGATATCGAGCTCTAATTAATTGCTTGACAAAAAGGACCGACAGTTTTCTGTCGGTCCTTCGACTATCCTCCCCACTCTAAAAAAGGGGCGATGGGAAAGCTTTTTCCAGTTTTCCCATCGATCTTTTGACAATTTCTTTTGTGAGGTAATTCGCAATGACTGAAGCCAAGAAGCCGCTCGTCGGTATCGTGATGGGCAGCAACTCCGACTGGGACGTAATGAAGAACGCCGCCGACATGCTCGCCCTTTTCGACATCCCCTTCGAAGCCCGTGTCGTCAGTGCTCATCGCATGCCTGATGAAATGTTCGACTATGCCGAAACGGCCCGCGAACGCGGCCTTCGCGTGATCATCGCCGGCGCCGGCGGAGCCGCTCACCTGCCCGGCATGATTGCCGCCAAGTGCACGCTTCCCGTTTGCGGCGTTCCCGTCCCGTCTCGTTACCTCCGCGGTCAGGACAGCCTCTACTCCATCGTTCAGATGCCCAAAGGTGTGCCCGTCGGTACATTTGCCATCGGTGAAGCCGGTGCCGCCAACGCCGCTCTCTATGCTGTGCAGATTCTTTCGACGACCGACGACAAGCTCGCCGACAAGCTCGCCAAATTCCGCGCCGCTCAGAACGCCAAAGCTCGTGCCATGGAACTTCCACTCTAAGGAACATCAATGTCCGACAATCAGAAAATTATTCTCCCCGGTGCCACTCTCGGCATGATGGGGGGCGGCCAGTTGGGTCGCATGTTTGCCCAGGCCGCAGCCACCATGGGTTATCACGTTGCCGTGCTTGAAAAGGGCGAATCATGCCCCTGTAGTGAAGTGTCCCGCGACCACATTGCCCGCGCCTACACCGACGAAGAAGCCCTTCGCGAATTGGCCGACAAAGTTGAAGCCGTTTCGACCGAATTCGAAAATGTCCCGGCTCCGGCTCTCGAATTTCTCGAAAAAGCAGGTGTTCGTGTAGCCCCGCCGGCCTCTGCCGTCGCTGTGACGCAGGATCGTAACGTCGAAAAGCACTTCATCTCTCAGATCGCCGGTGTACCGGTTGCCCCGAACGCTCCGATTCTCTCCGAAGCCGACATTGACAAGCTTGACGATTCGCTTCTACCCGGCATTCTGAAAACCGCCCGCTTGGGATACGACGGCAAGGGCCAGACCCGTGTCAACACGATCGAAGATGTCAAGAAAGCTTACGCCGACTTCGGCGGGGTCGATTGCGTTCTTGAAAAGCGCCTTGACCTTAAACTTGAAGTCTCCGTCATCGTTGCCCGCAATTCTCGCGGTGAAACGACAACCTTCCCGGTTTCCGAAAACTTCCATAGAAACGGTATCCTGGCCGTCTCCGTTCTGCCGGCTCGTATCAATGCCGATACGGCCGATCGTGCCCGCGCCTATGCTGAACAGATCGCTTCTGCCCTGAAGTACGTCGGTGTGCTTTGCATCGAATTCTTCATCCTTCGTGACAACTCTTTGCTCGTCAACGAACTGGCTCCGCGTCCGCACAACTCCGGTCACGCCACAATCGATGCCTGCGTCACGAGTCAGTACGAACAGCAGGTCCGTACGATGGCCGGTTTACCCTTGGGCTCCACCGAGCAGCATTCGCCTGCCGTCATGCTCAACATCTTGGGTGACGAATGGTTCGACGCCGATGGCAACTTCCGCGAACCCGACTGGGCCGGTGTTACGGCCGTGCCAGGGGCAAAGCTTCATATTTACGGTAAAGCCGAAGCTCGCCGTGCCCGGAAAATGGGACACGTCACAATTCTCGGCAAGACGCTTGAAGAAGCCATGGATCGTGCCCGCCAAGTTGCACGCATTCTGAATCTGCCCGAACCGAAGTAAAGAGCAAATGACCACGCCTCCCATCAACCAAGCTGAAATTGACAAGGCCGTTGACGTGCTTTTGCACGGCGGTCTTGTTGCCATCCCGACCGAAACCGTCTACGGACTCGCAGCCGATGCCGACTGCGAAGAAGCCGTCCGAGCCACTTACGCCGCCAAGGGTCGACCGGCAGACCATCCCCTCATTGTCCACGTCGCAGGCCCAGAAGCTATCGACGCATGGGCCAAAGATGTGCCGCCCGAAGCTTGGCTCCTCGTCAAGACCTATTGGCCGGGCCCGCTCACGATCGTTTTGAAGAAAAAGGATCGTTGTGGCGGTTGGGTGACGGGAGGGCAGGATACAGTTGCTCTTCGCTGTCCTTCACATCCGTGGACGCAGGCGCTTTTAAAGTCTTTTGCGGGCGAAACTCACAAGGGGCTCACGGCGCCTTCAGCCAATACCTTCGGTCGCATCAGTCCGTCGACCGCCAAACATGTAGCGGACGATCTCGGTGTGAAGCCTGAAGGCAAACTTGACATGATTCTTGACGGCGGTGCCTGTGAATTCGGTCTCGAATCTACTATGGTGAACCTCTCTCAAGGTCAGCCCACTTTGCTTCGTCACGGCATTGTCACGCGCGAAATGCTCGAGGAAACCTTGGGTTTCGCCGTGCCCGATGCCGGCAAAAATGCACCACGCGCCTCAGGCCGCCTAAAAAGCCATTACGCGCCGAAAACGAAGCTCGAACTTGTTTCTACCGATCGTTTTGCTGATCGCGTAAAGGAGCTGGAAGGCACACCGCTTGCCCTCATGGCCTCTGCCGAACTGTTGAAGAGCCTGACTGTTAAGAGCGTTCTCACGATTACCGCCCCCGCCGATGCTCGTCGCTACGGTGCGGAACTCTATGAGAATCTGCATAAGCTGGATGATGCCGACGCCGGCCGTATTCTGATTGAACAGCCGTCTACAGCTCCCGACTGGGCCGCCATCAACGACCGTCTCGGCCGTGCCGCCGCTTGACAAACAACAAACAAGGTTTCCCCCATGATTCATCTCTACGGTATTCCGACCTGCGGCTCCGTTCGCAAGGGCCTCGCCTGGATGAAAGCACAGCACCAGGAAGTTACCTTTCACAATTTCCGTAAGGAAAAACTGGCTGCCGAAGAGCTCGACCGCTGGCTTCAGAAGGTCAACCCCGAGATTCTTCTTAATCGTCGTGGTCAGACCTGGCGCACAGTCGATGAGGCCCGTCGGGAAGCCGTGAAGCAAAATCCCGCGCTCATTCGCGATCTGCTTCTTGAAATGCCAGGCCTTATCAAACGCCCTGTCATCGTCTTTCCGCAAGGTGACGTGACGGTCGGTGTGGATGAAAAGCTTTGGGAAAAGATGCTCAAGGCCTAAGCACTGCATTCGTAACAAACGAACCCGAGCCGGCGCCATAGTGCGACGGCTCTTTTTCTTCCGACCCATGATCAAGCGACTTCAAGAACAGCACGACGGCATCCTGCCTGTCCTTGCCCTATTCCTCGCAACTTTCTTCTGGGGAAGCTCCTTTCTTACTATTTCGGCCACTCTCGAATATACGAATCCTCTCACGCTGATGATGATGCGTTTTTCGATCGGGGCGATCTTCGTCGGACTGATGCTCGGGCGCGGAATCACTCGCATCCCAACGTCAACCTGGCGGGCGGGAGCGATTTGTGGCATCGTGATTTACGCGGCTTACTCGACAAACGCCATCGGGCTCATGACGATCGAAAGCTCCATGTCGGGCTTTCTAACCGCACTCTATGTGCCACTGACGCCTTTGCTTCTTTGGGTTGTTTACGGTCGCACACCAAGTATCGGCGCATTTGCGGGAGCGATGCTCGCTTTTGTGGGACTTATTTTCCTTGCCAACCCATTCACGCTCACATTTGCAAACAACACGGGCGAATGGGTCACGATTTTGTCAGCCTTCATTTCCGCAGGGGAGATTATTATCGTTGGGAAGTATGCACCGGGAACACAGGCTCGACAGCTCGCCTTTACGCAACTCGTGAGCGTGGCCGTGATTGCAACGATCGGTGTGGGACTCGCATCTTTGACTGATCTGCCTCTCAAAGAAACGACCTTGAATACCACTGTCTTAACAGGTGCCGTCTGGTTGGCAGTTATCGTCGCCTTTGTCCAGGTTCTGCTTTCTTGGGCTCAACGCTATGTACCTGCTGGCCGCGCCGCTGTTATTTTCGCCATGGAAAGCGTCTTTGCCGCCATTCTTGGCTGGTTTGCCGGCGAAAACCTCGGTCTCACTGGTCTTATCGGCGGCATTCTGATCGTGAGTGGTATCCTGTTGGGCGAGTTGCGACTCACGAAGAAAAAATAAGCGTTTCGGAAATCAACATCATCATGCAAAATCAATCTCCCATCGGTATTTTCGATTCCGGCTTCGGCGGTCTGTCTGTCGCCCGTGCGGTTCGTGCACTCCTGCCCGGCGAAGATATCTGCTATGCGGCCGACTGCGGTTATGCGCCTTGGGGAGACCGAAGCGACGAGTACATCAACCGTCGCGTCGACAGAATTGTTAATTTTCTTCTCGCCCAAAATGTGAAAGCGCTCGTCATTGCCTGCAATACCGCTACTGCTGTGACGGCAAAACGCCTTCGAGAAACCTGGCCTTTCCCGATCATCGGAATCGAACCTGCTGTTATGCCGGCAGAGAAAGAAACAAGAAGCCGCAAAGTCGGTGTCTTGGCCACCACGAAAACGCTCTCAAGCGGTAAATACCATCTTCTCTGCGAACGAACGGCCGATGATCTCACGATCATCAATTGTCCTTGTCCTGGACTCATGGACTGCGTGGAAGCTGGTGAAATGAATACCCCGAAAACGCTCGCACTCTTACGTCACTACATAGACCCCTTGACCGCCGAAGGCGTTGATACACTGGTCTTGGGTTGTACGCACTACCCCTTTCTCTCCGAAGCCATTCTTCGCGTAGCTGGTCCCAATGTCTCCTTGATCGACCCGGCACCCGCAGTTGCGAAACAGCTCAAGCGCCGCTTGTATGAAACTGGGCTTTTGAATAACAGAAAAGCCGGAGGCACAGAGGCTTTTTATGCCACCGATGCCAATCCGGCTCGTGAGAAGGTACTTCGGACACTGTGGGGACCTGAAGCCGATCTGCAATCAATCCCTTCAGACGACTAGGCGCGAAGCGGGAGCGTGTCCTTCGACAAATATTTTTCGAACGCAGAACGAAGGTTCGTCGGAATTTCCACTTTTTCGAGGTCCTCACCTTCGGATCGAACGCAAACGGCCGTCTCCGTCGCCTGAACACGCACTTCACCCTTGCATTCGATCTTAAGCGCAAAGCGAACCGAGGTTCGGCCGATCGATTCTATCCATACCTTACCGACGCATTCCTCACCGTGACGGCTCGGCACGCAAAAGTCCGAACGAATGCCAACGATTGGAAAGCCGAAGCGTTGCTTCACGCTCTCTTCGTAACTCAGATCCGTGCATTCGCGAAAAAAGTCCTCCATCAGCCCGTTCAGAATCACAAAATACTGCGGGTGATAAACGATACCGGCAGCGTCACAGTGACACCAACGGATACGAACGGGCTGTTCATAAACCAAAGCCATTTTTTTTCTTATCCTTTATTGTGAGGTTAGCGAGTTAGTGATCGGAGGATGGCCCGAACGGGACTTGCTTCGACACCTTCAAGGCGAAGCGGCAAAGCGATCAATTCGTATTGCCCCGCACGAATATTCCTCAAATCCAGATTTTCAAGAATGGAGATGCCGTTCATAAGGGCAATACGGTGCGAGGGCAAAAGTTCGCTCTCGGCCGCATCAATACTTGGCATATCGAGACCGATTAAGAATACGCCGCTTTCTTTCATCAATCGCACAGCCGCAGGCGACACCGAACGAAAATCGTTTGTCCAATTCACCGGGATCGTTCGACGCGTTTTCAAAAGAATGCGTTCGCAAGTGAGCTGACCTTCGAGTTCCTCAGGTTCGATAGGATCGAAACCTTCATGATTTGAGAGATCAATGACGCGGCATCGCCCGAGAAAGGTCTCAAGACGCAAAGCCGACACATCCATGGCTCCACCGTCAAGATGCATCGGCGCATCTACGTGCGCACCGACGTGAGGAGTCATATGAAGCGTCGAAACGTTGGCCACGCCACCGTCGTTAATTCGTTCGTTCCACAACACTTGAAACGGCGTATCCCCCGGAAAAACCGGAGAAGCTGCCGATACGGACGGCGTAATATCCCAAATCCTTCTCATCGAAAAAACTCCAAAACTTCAGCGAAGAAGGTAGCATATCAGGCGGACGGGCGCATCATCCGAATTGCCTCGCCTTTTTTCAAAAAAAATCGGACCCCAACACTTTTTTTTATCTAGCGTCTGTCATGAACGATCAATTTTTTCGTCTAATTTTGTCTCGTCGCCCTGTCGAACCCGAAGAACAAATGATCCCAGCACCCGACGTCGGTGCCGTTCGTTTGGCAACGATTGCAGCTTGCCATGTTCCGACCGACATGGAAAAGCTTCCCTTCCGATGGGTTGAAGTGGTTTCTCGCGACCGTTTGGCCGGTGTATTTGAATCTGCACTCCCCGCCGAAGCCACTGAAGAAGAACGCCAAGCCGCTCGCGCCCGCGCGAAACAGTCTCCTGCCTGCATGGCTCTGATCGGCCCGCGTAACACGCCGGAAGACGGCCGTACTTATGACGAAGCTCTAATGATGGCGGGGGCCTCTCTGATGAATTTCTTAGGTGCTCTACACGCTCAGGGGTTTGTCGCCAAGACAATTCCCGGCGAAGACTTTCCAGCTCCCGACGGTCTTTACAATCCGAGTTATGAAAAGCTTCTTTCTCTGATTTTCATCGGCACTCCGACAAAGCCACTTGACTATTACAACATCGGTATGGGTAACGACGAACGTCAACCCCTCACTCGTTGGTAAGTATCAGGACGCTTTGCGACTCTACCGAGCTCTGCTTCGAACTATGCCTTCGATCAGAGCTCGAATTGTTTCAGGAGCCGACCCTTCCGCACGATTACCGATCAGAACGACAGAGTCTTGCTTACTTCTCTCGGCCCGAAGCACCAGCGATGCGATCACTGCGCGCGTCGTTGGATCATTAGCTTCGGCGTGGAGCGTCGTCGAAAACTTCGTATTGGCCAAGGCGGCCGACTTACTCCAGCGAACGATCATGGGCCCCGACAATAACCAATCGCTGTTTTTGCCTTCCGGATCCTCATAATTACGGATGGCGTTCAATTGTCGGATGGCACTCGGCATTGACGGATGAAGACCGATTACGGGGCGAATTTTGCGTTCGCGCAAAAGACGCACCATCAGCGGTGTTAGGAGTTGCGGATTTCTCAGTTCGAGTCCCAGCGGTCTATTGAAGGGATTGTGTTCGCAGACTTCGTCAAAAAAAGCCGCCAAGCGATCACGGATCAACTGTCGTGCTTCCGGTGTTTTGACATCCTCTTTTGGGAATGGTGCGATTTCGAAGATCAAAGGCCCCAGTTTGTTCCCGAGGCCTCTTTCAGCCAAAAGCAAATAATCTCGAACCGCCGCTTCGGCATCCAAAAACTTCTGATTACGCCTCAAGGGCTTGCCATATTTATCGCGAATCATCGGATCCGTGATCAACATGGGCGAACGCATCACGAAACGAAAATCGTCGGGGACCTGAGAAGCAAACGTGCGCAACTCCGTTACTCCGTAGGGACGATAATAATTGCGTTCCAGACAAACACAGCGAAACATCGGATTGGCTGCATAAGCAGGCAATCCTTCCCGGATAAGATGCTCCATGCCGCTTTGCGGCGCATACACCGTTCCCAGCCAGTTTTTGAAGCCCCACCCCAAGCAACCTACATAAAAACGGGGAGGAAGAAGTCGACACAATCGACGCAGCTCACTGTCTGGAGGCATCGGCAGTACAGGACCGTCGGCAATGGGACCGTCGTCATACAAAGGCATGATTTCCCGATTGTCCATACGATTCCCCTAAAAAATCTTTCTTCTTTTGATTGTACCTAGTCTCAGGATAAGTCATCTCCGAGTTGTATTTGCTACCATTACCTAATCAACAGCCGTTTATTCTTTACGCGAAACTATTCTTATGGACAAATTTTCGAATAACGTCGAGATCACCGCTTTGCCGGTTTGGGTGATTGACGATGACGACGTGCGTTTTTCCATTCGATTCGCTCTGGCGACACACAATCTCACCGTGGATACCTTTGCCTCGACTCGAGCTTTTCTTGCCAATGTAGATCTCGATCAACCCGGCTGTTTACTACTCAACATGGATATGCACGCCTGTGAATCGCCTGACATCCTTTCGCAATTAAAGGATACCAACAGCCCCATCAAGGTCATCGGTCTTTCGGGGAATGCGAGCGTTCGCTCGGCCGTTGCAGCGATGGAACGTGGCGTGGCGGGGTTCTTTGAAAAACCAGTTGACCCGGAAGAGCTCGTTCAGAAGGTCAAAAAGAGTCTCGCCGCATCGGCACTGGACTATTCCAAATACCGCATTCGCAGTGTATTACGTACTTTCTCCCGCCGAGAAGCACAGATCTTTGAACTGCTCTGCCAAGGGCTGACAAGTGCTGAAATTGCCGATAAGCTCTTCCTTTCTCAGCGAACAATTGAAGTGCACCGTTCGCATATCGGTAAGCGTCTTGGCAATGTCTCGCCCATCACCATCCTCTACAGACTCTTAAAAAGCTCGCCTGAAGATTCACTTTTAGCTGGAAAGCCAAATAAGAAGGAATAAGTCGACTTATTCCTTCTTCAATATCACTTTCTCAAATTAAGAGAGCCGTTTTTCACGATTTAGTCTTCGTCATCAAACAGATCGTGCGCCAATTTCATCGGGCAGAATTTCGGCCCGCACATACTGCAGAAATGCGCCTTCTGCGCAGCCGCACCCGGAAGTGTTTCATCGTGAAATTCTCTGGCCCTTGCCGGATCTAAAGCTAACGCAAACTGATCTGCCCAGCGAAATTCAAATCGGGCATGACTCATCAAATGATCTCGAATAATGGCTCCTGGCACACCTCGAGCCACATCGGCCGCATGTGCTGCCAATTTGAAAGCCACCATACCCTCTCTGACATCCTTGGAATTAGGTAAACCAAGATGTTCTTTCGGCGTCACGTAGCAGAGCATGGCCGTCCCCGCCGCTCCAATCATCGCACCGCCGATCGCCGCCGTAATATGGTCATAACCCGCCCCGATATCGGTAACCAAGGGGCCCAAAGTATAGAAAGGCGCGTCGTCACAGAGATCCGCCTCTTTAACACGATTCAATTCGACGCCCGGCATTGGAATATGCCCGGGCCCCTCAATCATGACTTGCACGTTGCGCGCTCCCGCGCGGCGATTCAATTCTCCCAGAGTTTTGAGTTCGGCAAACTGCGCAGCGTCGTTACCGTCATAGATAGAACCCGAACGCAGCCCGTCTCCCAGCGAAAGAGTGATGTCGTAATGCTCGGCAATATCGAGAATTTCGTCAAAATGTTCGTACAGGAAATTCTCTCGTTTATAGGAGCGCATCCAGCGCGCCATCATGCCACCTCCACGGCTCACGATGCCCGTGAGACGACCTCGAGTCAGTTCGACATGCGGCATCAGAAGACCTGCATGGATAGTCATGTAGTCAACGCCTGCTTTAGCCTGATCTTCCATCGTTTCACGGAAGATTTCCCAGTTCATATCGAGCGGATCCCCACCAGCTCGCTCCAGGGTTTCATAAAGGGGCACTGTCCCAACTGGCACGGGCGATGCGCGAAGAATCATTTCACGCGTTTCAATAATGGACTTGCCAGTGGAAAGATCCATCACCGTATCCGCACCACGAGCCAGTGCTTCCTGTAGTTTGCGGCCTTCTTCACGCCAGTCCTTTGAAGAAGACGATGTGCCGAAATTGGCGTTCACTTTCGTCGTGAAATGTCGACCGATAACTGTCGGTTCCAACTCCGGATGACAGAAAGAGGCAGGAATCACGGCCGTTCGGTCGGCGATTTTCTGACGAACGAGCTCACCGGTCCAAGGTATCAGACGATCGAGAATCGGGCGAAGTCGATTGGCGAGCTTATCGTTACCGCAAGCCTCGAGTGAAGCTCTGAATCCTTCGATGTTGGCATTTTCGCGAGTAGCGACAAAGCTCATTTCGGGTGTAACTTCCCCTCGACGGGCACGAGCAAGCTGAGTGCCTGTCCCCGGTTCGGGACGATCGCGTTTCGGAAGTTCGATAGACTCGGGCGCATCCGTTTCACCATAAGGACCGGTGACATCGGAAAGATAAAAATCGGGATTCTTGGCACCGCCGAAACAGGCGGGCGTATCAGTGAGACGAATGCGCCGCATGGGCACTGGCTCACCGTGTTCACTTTGAACGTAGACTTTCTCGCCGACCGGTCGAAGGTCGACATCATGGAAAAAATAGTTGTGCATAATCGCGTCCCAAATAGTATTGACGGGCGCGACCGGCGAAGAGAAATGCTGAGACGCGAAAAGTTCTCCGAAGAAAGAACGCTTCGAAAGACAATCACGATGGGCGGCGTTTCCCGACGCAGGTCTGAACCTGATCCGGTGCGAAGGGTGTGTCTCAACCGTCCTGAAGACGGTACCCCCAACGCGCTCGTTGTTTATTCTAACCGCCCTCTCGGAAAACTCGAACGAATTTTCTGTTCCAACTTGCAAACGCAATTAGTCAGCCGTGTTTGAAAAACCAAGTGCATATTTTTGTTAAAATAATTGGATTCATTTTTAGCCGTCCCGAGCGTTCGTCTCCAACGTCCGCAACGTTTGCGACGGTACCCGATATTTTTTATTTACCTAGAGGTTTTCCAACATGGAACTGAATCCGCTTACCGCCCTCTCTCCGATTGACGGTCGCTATGCTCGCCAGACCGATGCCCTTCGCGACATCTTCTCCGAATGCGCGTTCATGAATGCCCGCGTTCGCGTCGAAGTCGAATGGCTGATCAGCCTTTCCGAGGCCGGTTTTGACGAACTTCCGCATCTGAGCGAAGGCGGCAAGGCCTTCTTGCGCGGTCTCGCCGACAACTTCACGCTCGAAGACTGCCAGGCCATCAAGGAAATCGAAAAGACAACGAACCATGACGTCAAAGCCGTCGAATACTGGATCAAGAACCAGGTTTCCCATGACGAAGAACTGAAGTCCGCCTCCGAATTCGTTCACTTCTCTTGCACGTCCGAAGATATCAACAACACGAGTCACGCCCTCATGCTGACCCGCGGTCGTGCCGAACTTGTCGCCTACCTCGAAAAGATCCACGCCACGATCGTGAATTTTGCCCACGAATGGGCCGCGATCCCGATGCTCTCCCGCACGCACGGTCAGACCGCTACGCCGACCACCGTCGGTAAGGAATTCGCCAACGTTGCTATCCGTCTCGGCCGCGTGATCGAAGCTATCAAGGCCGTTAAGATCTACGCCAAGATGAACGGCGCCGTCGGCAACTACAACGCTCACCTCATTGCTTACCCGGAACACGACTGGGAAGCCTTCTCCCGTAAGGTTGTTGAAGAACGCCTCGGTGTCACGTTCAACACCCACACGATCCAGATCGAACCGCACGATTACATGGCCGAACTCTTCCACGAAATCGAACGCGCCAATACAATCCTCCTCGACTTTGACCGTGACGTCTGGGGCTATATCTCCATGCATTTCTTCAAGCAGAAATTGAAGGAAGGTGAAGTTGGCTCATCCACGATGCCGCACAAGGTCAACCCGATTGACTTCGAAAACTCCGAAGGCAACCTCGGTCTGGCCAATGCTGTTCTCGGCCACCTCGCCGGCAAACTCCCGGTTTCCCGTTGGCAGCGCGACTTGACCGACTCCACGGTTCTCCGTAACCTCGGCGTTGCTTTCGGCTACTGCTTCATCGGCTACGCCGCCCTGACGCGCGGCCTCGGCAAGCTTGAAGTCAACGAACAGGTTATCGCGGCCGACCTCGACAATGCTTGGGAAGTTCTTGCCGAAGCCGTTCAGACGGTTATGCGTCGCTACGGCGTTCCGCATCCGTACGAACAGTTGAAGGCTCTTACCCGAGGCAAGGATGGCATCAACCAGCAGACGATCCGCGCTTTCATTGCCGATCTTGACATCCCCGCCGATGCCAAGTCTCGCTTGATGGAACTCACACCCGCTACATACATTGGTAAGGCCGTCGAACTCGCCAAGCGTTGCTAATTAGAAGTTAGTGTATCTCTTACCGATCGGAAAAAACTGTCCGATTTGGTGACTACACCGAACGGTCACTCTGCCGGAAATCTTCTATTTCCCCGTGAAATAGAGTATCCTGTAGGTGTGACCGTTTTTTTATTGTGCGCCGCCTGCCGAAAAGTCGACCCCAACTCTCGCCCCTTTCGACACTGAACCGTCGCACAGGCGTTTCGGACAATAGCTATGAGCAAAAAACACAACTGGTATATCGCCGGGACCTGCTTGGTCGGCGTTGCCATCGGTATCGTTTTCTGTGGTGCCTTTTCTAACGTGATGCATTGGGCCGGTTCGACACAGTTCTGTGGCGAATTCTGTCACTCGATGGATGTCACCTACGCCGCCTACAAGAAGGGGCTCCATTACAACACGCGCTCGGGCATGCACGCAGGTTGCTCCGACTGCCATTTGCTCAACTACGCTAACGAACACAACAATCCAATCGAATACACGGCCATGTTACTCGACAAGGCCAACGCCGGTACGCATTCTTTGATCGGTGAAATTCAAGGATCGCTCAGTACACCCGAAAAGCAAATTGCCGAACGTGAACGCATGGCAAAGCATGTTCGCGAACAGATGAAGGAACGCGACTTTTCCAACTGCCGCGCCTGTCATGATGTAACGGCCATGAACAATCCTAAGAAAAAGATGATTTCCAAATTCCACCAGAAAATGACAGTTGATGCCGAACCGAAGGTGGATTGCGTAGCCTGTCACAAAAATGCAGGACACGATTACAACGCAGCTCAAGCTGAGATTGATGCGATCGTAGCCGCCTCGAAGAAATAAGCGTTTGCACCGCTTTTCCCCTCTCAAAGCCCCGTTTCTTTTAAAGTCGGGGCTTTTCGTCTTTTTTATAGCATCATGATTTCTGCCACTCAAGCAGGGCGCGCATCTTTTGTCTACAATCGAAAGACTGCAAACCAAACACTTGAGTGTGTCTCCAACATGCTCAATCGAACGAAATATGGCCGAAACTATTCATCGCAATGACTATCGTGCACCGTCTCACCTGATCGACACAGTCAATCTTGTTTTTGACCTCGACGTTGAAAGCACGAGCGTCATCAATACCATGCATGTCCGCCCGAACCCCGATGTCGAGGTTCCGCAAGGCGAACTTATGCTCAACGGCGAAACCCTAACCTTGGTTTCCGTCTCCGTTGACGGCAATGCACTCGCAGAAACGGATTATCTCCTCACCGACAAAACGCTCACGCTCAAGAATATCGACAAAGAATGTGACGTTACGGTTGTCAACCGTTTCAGCCCCGCTGCCAACAAGGCTTTATCTGGCATTTACGCCTCGGGGCCGAATCTTATGAGTCAGTGCGAATCCGAAGGCTTCCGTCGCGTTACTTATTACCTCGATCGTCCGGACGTTCTCGCTCGCTTCAGCGTCGTGATCCGCGCCTCGAAGGAACAGTTCCCGATTCTTCTTTCAAACGGTAACCGCGTCGAAGAAAAGGATCTCGAAGACGGTCGCCACGAAGCTCGTTGGGAAGACCCGTTCCTAAAACCTAGCTACCTCTTTGCACTTGTCGCAGGTAATCTGAGTTGCCGTCGCGAAATTTTCCCCTTGAAGGACGGCCGTAACGCCACCCTTGAAGTCTGGGTCGAACCACAGGATGCCGACAAGACCGAACACACTCTTGAAAGCTTGAAAAAAGCCATTCGCTGGGACGAAGAACGCTGGGGACTCGAACTTGACCTTGATCACTTCGCTATCGTTGCCACCAACGACTTCAACTTCGGCGCCATGGAAAACAAAGGGCTCAATATTTTCAATGCCCGCTATGCGCTCGCCAACCCGAAGCTAGCCACTGATAGCGACTACCACGCAATTGAAAGTGTGGTCGGTCACGAATATTTCCACAACTGGACGGGGGATCGTGTCACGTTGCGCGACTGGTTTCAGCTCACGTTAAAGGAAGGCCTCACCGTTTTCCGTGATCAGGAATTCTCCGCCGACATGCTCGGCAACGAATCCGCCCGTGCTGTCGAACGTATCAAGAACGTTCGTGCACTCCGTGCAGCCCAGTTTGCCGAAGACGCAAGCCCGATGGCTCACCCGATTCGTCCGGAAAGTTATCAGGAAATCAACAACTTCTACACGGCCACTGTTTACGAAAAGGGCGCCGAAGTTATTCGCATGCTCCAAACGCTTCTGGGCAGGGAAACCTTCCGCAAGGGCTTTGACCTCTACATTGAGAAGAATGACGGACATGCCGTAACCTGCGAAGCCTTCATCAATGCCATGGAAGAAGCGAGCGGCCGTTCTCTCGAACAGTTCAGTCGTTGGTATAGCCAAGCCGGTACACCGCGCGTGAGTGTGACTGGGCGTTGGGACGAATCGGCGCAGACCTATACCTTGACGGCCGAACAGTCGACGCCCGCCACGCCGGGGCAACCTTTGAAAGAACCCTTCCTGATGCCGTTCCCCGTTGCCCTCCTTGATGCTCAGGGCAACGAAATGCCGCTCGTCCTAGAAGGTGAATCTCGTGAAGCTGCCAAGTCCTCCCGAATGTTCGAGTTGTTCGAAGCTCGGCAGACGTGGGTCTTTACCAGTATTCCAACAAAGCCGGTCCCAAGTTTAAATCGGGGATTCGCCGCACCGATCATTCTCGACATCAAACAGTCCGAAGAAGAATTGGCACTCTTAGCCCGTGCCGACAGCGATCCCTTCAATCGTTATGAAGCGATGAATCGCCTCATGATGACGACGCTCCTCTCTCAGGTACGCTCACTACTCGTCTCGAAGCAGATGACGGAAGTGTCTTCGATTTTAATTGACGCTTTCACAAATCTTCTCAAAGATGAATCTCTGTCACCCGCATTCCGTGCCGTGGCGATGGAGCTCCCGAGCGAGCGCCAAATTGCTGATCAGATGCCCGTCATTGATCCGGAAGCCATTCATCTGGCACGCGAATATATCCGGAAGGCCCTTGCTGCGCGTTCCCTCACTACGCTCCAGACTCTGGTCGATTCGATGCAGACGCCTGGGACCTATTCGCCCGACAGCGAAAGCGCTGGCAAGCGTGCACTAAAAAACGCCTGCCACAGCTACCTTGTTGCCTCCGGCTCGAAGCATCCGATCATCGCCATCCGCGATCAGCTTTTAAAGGCTGAAAACCTGACCGACAAGCTCGCAGCGCTGACGCTCATTTCGCACACGGATACACCGACGAAGAACGACTTGTCCGTTCAAGCACTTCAAGAATGGATTAATGAGCCCCTTCTGATTAATAAGTGGCTTACAATCCAAGCAACGTCGCCCTGCTTTAAAGACGAAACACCGCTTGTCGATCGTCTCAAGCAGCTCGTACGCTGCAATTTCTTCTCGATTACGAATCCGAACAACGTCTACGCACTGTTGCTCGCGTTCTTCTCGAGCAATCCGGCAGAGTTCCATCGTCGCGACGGTACCGGGTACCAATTCTGGGCCGAGGTTGTGCTCGAACTCGACAAACACAATCCGCACGTTGCAGCCCGTGTCGCCCGTTGTCTTGAAAACTGGCGCCGCTACACACCGGATCGCGCCGATGCAATGTTCCGCCAATTGAAGTTCATGGAATCCCGCCAGCAGACTCTGTCCGACAGCGTCAACGAAATTATTAACAAAGCTTTGCACAATCCCGTATAAGGAAGTCCAACGTGTCTACCATTTCCCTCAGTCAGTATCTTGCCCGTGAAGAAGTTCAGCACGGCCTGGATCCCCAGCTTTCCCGCCTTTTGACGGGGGTTTCTGAAGCTTGCAAGAACATTGCCTGGCTCGTTCATAGCGGTGCTCTGGCTGGTGTCCTCGGTCTGGCCGGCAGTGAAAACGTTCAGGGCGAAGACCAGAAGAAACTCGACATCATCAGTAACGACATCTTCGTAGATGCCGTTGCTCAGACTGGTACCGTTTGTGGCATGGTCAGTGAAGAAATCCCTGAAGTTATCCGCATTGCCGACAACCTTCCCATCGGTCCATATTTGATTTGCTTCGATCCCCTGGACGGCTCGTCCAACATCGACATCAACGTTTCCATCGGTTCCATCTTCTCGGTTCTTCCAGCCAAGGAAGCCAAGCGCGATGTAACAGATGACGACTTCATGCAAACGGGCGAACATCAGGTTGCCGCTGGCTACTGCATGTACGGTCCTCAGACCCAGTTGGTAATCACGCTCGGCCGTGGCGTTGCCATGTTCACGCTTGACCCGAAAACGGGTACCTTCGTTTTGACGAATGAAGACGTGAAGGTTGCCCGCGAAGCCAAGGAATTCGCCATTAATTGCTCCAACATGCGTCATTGGGAAGCTCCGGTGAAACGCTATGTTGCAGAACTTCTCGAAGGCAAGACAGGCGTTCGCGGCAAAGACTTCAACATGCGTTGGGTTGCCGCCATGGTGGCCGAAGTTCATCGTATTTTGCAACGCGGAGGTATCTTCATGTATCCGCGTGACAATCGCGATCTCTCGAAGCCTGGTAAGCTCCGCCTTCTCTACGAAGCTAACCCGATGTCTTTCCTGATGGAAAACGCTGGTGCAGCTGCTACGAACGGTCATCAGCGTATCCTCACGGTTCAGCCTGAAAAGATTCATCAGCGTGTTGCCGTCTTCTTGGGTGCAGCCGAAGAAGTCGAAACCGTAACAAGCTATCACGCCGAATAAGTCTTCACACTATATGTACGGTAAGCCGTACATATAAGTCCAAGGCAAAAAAAATGGAATTCGTTTTCACGAATTCCATTTTTTTATCGGCAGAGGTGTTGTCTTAGAAGAGGTCGCCAAACATCTTCTTTTCTTTCTTAACAACCTCGGCATCCTGATCTTCAGCCTTGACGGGCACCGCTTCGGGTTCCTTCGTTGGAGCGGGGAGTCCCGTCAAAATATTCTTTTCCAAAAGTGCAAGATCCTTGTTGATCTGATCAATGGCAGCATCCTGACGTTTCTGACCGTCTTCGGAATAATTCTTCAGATTGTTTTCCATCTTATCGATACGTTCATCGAGACGAACGGTCTGCTTCTGAACGCAAGAGAGCATCTCGTCGGATCGCGTCGTTACGAGTGCTTCGAGTTTTTCAAGGCGTTCACCCATCAGACGATTGCTTTCTTGGAAACGGCTCTTTTCGGCATGGTCGGCTACTTCACGAGCATTGCGGGCTTCTTTATAAGCGGCGCGAAGTTCCATCGTCACACTCGCCTGCTGCCAGACCATATAAATAAGAAGAATGAGCGTGAGAGCCACGAAGCTCCCCACAACGATCGCACCTAAAGGAGCCTGGATTTCCGTATAAACCAGATTCACTGTCATAACAGTCGATAGAGCGGTCCAGTTGATGATCAGGAATACCGCCATCAAAATCAAGACCAGCAACAAAAGCATGGTACGAATCTTCATATTTGTCCTCTTTTCGTTCCAGAGTTCGTGCATAGTTGCGCCGGTTCAATACGACGTAAGACGCAGAAATTTGTATCACGATTCGCGATGGAGACGCCCTTCGTGTATCTTTGAATCATAATATCAAAAGCAAAGCTAAAAAACTCGATCGTCTCTTCTGAGGCGGGGTTTTTAGCGATTATTAGACCAACCGCGACATGCTCTCCTCTTTTTTGGGAACATCCTGCGATTTGTCAGGCCATTTAAACGGACTTTTCACTCATGCGTACAGACCCTCGCTTTCCAACACTTCATATCGTCAATCATCCTTTGATCGAACACAAGCTCTCCATCATGCGAGACAAGAATACGGTAACGAAGGATTTTCGTACGCTTCTCTATGAAATTACGCTTCTGATGGGTTACGAGGTTACTCGCAACATGGAAACCGAATTGGTCGACATCGAAACGCCGATCTGCGCAATGAAGGCACCCATGTTGAAGGCCACCGATACCGTGATCGTACCGATTCTTCGTGCGGGTTTAGGTATGACCGACGGACTCCTCGCTTTAATTCCGACGGCCGTAGTCGGTCACATTGGCGTTTATCGCGACGAAACGACCCATCTGCCGAAAGAATATCTTGTTCGTCTTCCGCGCCTGAATCACGATCACTACATCGTCTGCGACCCCATGGTTGCGACGGGACACTCGGGTGCTCACGCCGTTGACGTCCTGATTGCCAACGGTATCCCAGAAGAAAATATCACCTTTATGGCCCTAGTCGCCGTGCCCGAAGGCATCGAAGTGCTCTCCAAAGCCCATCCCAAGATGCCGATCTACACGGCCGCGCTTGACGATCATCTCAATGAAAATGCCTATATTGTTCCCGGACTCGGTGACGCAGGCGACCGCATTTTCGGCACTCTTTAGTCTTTGCTAAAGAGCTAAAAAGAGGCAATGCTTAAGAGCATTGCCTCTTTCTTTTTATGCGAGATTCCCCTAGACAAATCCAGAAACGACTCTGGTAGAACGAAATGCAGCGACATCTACGCCAATTTCCTTAGTCACGGGAGCTTGTCTTTTATTTCTCATTTTTTATCGGTTTTTCATACATATAAATTAAGGGTTTTCCCTTGGTATATGTATTCAAGCGCTGAAATTCGGGTTTTTATATACGTATATCTACGTATTTAGTGACATTTTGCGGATCTCTTGAAATATTTAGAGGCATTTTTATTGATATATATCAAATTTAACATTCCGTTAAGAGCGCATCATACGGGCTGACAAGATGCGGTTCGATTTGCGAACCTGCGTTATTTTTCCGGTTAGACCCGAGGGTCTCACCAAAAATTCATCGTTATTAAGGACAGTAAAATGTCGACCCCTGATTCTGTCAAGTACAGCAATACTCCGTCTCCGAACGAAAACGTTTGGGGTGTTGGCCTCAAGGATGCTAAGCGCCAGGGCCGTGGCACGGCTTACGCCGACGTCGCCCAGTCCGTGACCGGTGTTATCCTCGGTCTTTTCCTTTTCTGCCATATGGCTTTCACGTCTTCGATCCAGTTCGGTAAGGATCTCTTTGCCAACTTGATCAACACGTCCGGCGGTGCCTTCCTCACGGGCGGCCACGAAATGCTTTGGCTCCACGTTGCCTTCGTTGGCTTCATCTTCCTCTGCGTTGTAATCCACGCCTTCTGCGCTCTTCGTCGCTTCCCGACGTCCTACGCCAAGTTCCGTGACATCCGCGCTCACACCGACATGCTCAAGCATGAAGACACGACGCTCTGGATGGTTCAGCTCGTTACGGCCTTCCTTCTCTTCATCTTCGTCTTCCCGCATTTGGTCGGCATGCTCGTCAATCCTTCTAGCTTTGACCCGCATCTTATCGGTGTTCACACCTACCACACCGGCATGATTTGGACGTTCATCTTCCTTGTCATCACCGAACTTCACGGCATGATTGGTCTCTATCGCTTGGCCGTTAAGTGGGACATCTTTGCTTCTGACCCGACGACCGGTGTCATGGCTCAGCGTGACAAGTCTGACCGTACGGGTCTCCGCAAGACGATGCTCGTTGTTGCTCTTCTCATGATCGTTTGCGGTACGCTCACGGCTTGGAAGAACTACTCCATCGGTGCCGAACAGGTTCAGCTCCAGGAAGAAGCTGTGTTGGCCGGTGAAGTCTACAATCCGCGCTATCAGCTCGCTGATGAAAACAACTGGTGGAAGAACTAATCTGAATAACTCGGTTTTCTAAACCATTTCAGATCAGACACTAGATCCAAGGGCTCCCGTAGAAATACGGGAGCTCTTTTTGTATCTATTCAATCAGAAAGCTTGCAACGCAAGGAACTTGAACATAGGAATATTTTTCCCTTTTTTCAGTCGACATAGGTAAACATTCAAGAAATCCCCTTCATCTATGGTGAAAAAACTGCTAATAGTCAGACACTAAATCCCTTCACTCTTTTTCAAAACTGATCCTCAACTTACTCCTTAGGTAGTATTCAGTTTGTCCTAAATTACCCTTTAGATGGATAGTATTTAGTGCCTACCTCTCCTACGATAAATAACGTTGCACAATAAATTTCATCCTTCTTATGTTGAAGCTCAGCCTTTCACATTTCGGCGTTTCCTACAGCGGTATTCCGGCGATCGTAGATCTTTCGGTCGAATTAACTTCTGCCACACTTGCCGCCGTTTCAGGTGTTCTCGGTGCCGGAAAATCCAGCCTCTTGCGAGCAATCCAAGGTCGCATTCGTCATTCGGGTGAAATGAATATCACAGACGGTGACAAGATCTGCAACGACGTAACCATCGCTAGTCCGATCGAACGCCATATGCTCAAGGCCGAAACCTCGGTTTATCAGTTCGTACTTCTTGGACTTCTCCAGAAGTCCTGGACACGTCCCGTCTATGCCGAAGAGCGCATCATCGGTGCCTTGGCCCGCTGCAACCTTCTTGATAAAAAAGACCTTCCGATTTCGGCCTTGACCCCGAGTGAAATGCGGTTAGCCGAATTGGCACAACTCTTCGTACAGAATCCTAAAATCATTCTCATTGATCAGCCAGATGTCCAAATGAACCTGATCAACTCCGACTACCTCAAATGCCTCTCCTCCTGGGTCAAAGAGTACGGAACAATTGCCTTGGTTGCGGTAGCCGGTGCCGTGGATTCCACGCATTTCGATCAAGTAATTCCGTTATCGAACGGCCATCTGCAAGCAGCCGCATAAAACGCTCAACCTTCCGATCCGAAATGCAAACATGGCTTTCAATCAAACAATGTTGTTTTTTTAAGCTTATTTGAAGCGTACTAAAGCTAATATTCCTCTTCGAAGCAGCCCCGAAGCATTTGTTCCGGGGCTCCTTTTTTTAGTCAGATCGATTGAAATCCCTCACATAATCGACCGACAAGATTACAAGAGACAAGAGAATAACTATGGCTCAGCCCCCTCAGTTCAAATATGCGCCGATGTTCCAGACCGGCGAAGACACGACGGAATACAAGCTCGTCACCAAGGACTTTGTCAGTACCGGTGACTTCGAAGGACATACCGTCCTGAAAGTGGCCCCAGAAGCGCTGACCACCTTAATTGAAACGGCTTTCACCGAAGTCAACTTCAAGCTTCGTCGTGCTCACAACGAGCAGATCGCCAAGATCTTCTCGGATCCTGAAACCACCGAAAACGACAAATATGTGGCACTCACCTTTCTTCGAAACGGTGAAGTCGCCGCCAAGGGCATTCTCCCTTACTGCCAAGACACTGGTACCGCCATCATTCACGGCGAAAAGGGCCAGTATGTCTGGACAGGTTTCTGCGATGAAGAAGCCATTTCGAAAGGCGTTTACAACACCTATACAAAGCAGAACCTGCGTTACTCTCAGAATGCGCCTTTATCGATGTATGAGGAAGTGAACACGCGTTGCAACCTTCCGGCTCAAATCGATATCGAAGCCACAGAAGGCAACGAATACAAATTCCTCTGCGTCGTTAAAGGAGGTGGTTCTGCTAACAAGTCCTACCTCTACCAAGAAACGAAGGCAGTGCTCAACCCCGAAAGACTCATTCCCTACCTCATCGACAAGATGAAAACCTTGGGTACAGCGGCCTGCCCGCCCTATCACATTGCCTTCGTGATCGGTGGCACCTCGGTCGAGCGCACAATGTTGACAGTGAAACTCGCCTCCTGCCATTACTACGACAGCTTGCCCACTGTGGGTGATGAAACCGGCCGTGCCTTCCGTGACGTTGAGCTCGAAAACCTTCTCTTAAAGGAAGCTCACAAAATCGGCCTTGGCGCGCAATTCGGTGGCAAATACTTGGCCCATGATATCCGTGTCATTCGTCTGCCTCGTCACGGTGCGAGCTGCCCAATAGGTATGGGCGTGAGTTGCTCCGCGGACCGTAACGTAAAATGCAAAATCAATGTCGACGGTCTCTGGATTGAGAAACTCGACGACCATCCAGGCGACCTGATCCCAATCGAGTACCGTCAGACCAGCAAAGTCGGCGGCGTTGCCATTGATCTTGACCGTCCGATGAAGGAAGTTCTCGCCGATTTGACAAAGCACCCCGTATCGACGCTTCTCCAGCTCTCGGGCACTATCATCGTGGCTCGCGACATTGCGCACGCCCGAATGAAGGAACGCCTTGAAAGAGGAGAAGACCTCCCCGACTACTTCAAGGATCATCCGATTCTCTACGCGGGCCCCGCCAAGACACCCAACGGCTATCCCTGTGGCGCCATGGGGCCTACGACGGCCAACCGCATGGATCCGTATGTAGATCTTTTCCAGAGTCACGGCGGTTCGATGATCATGATCGCCAAGGGGAACCGTACCGACACCGTGACGAACGCCTGCAAGAAACACGGCGGGTTCTACCTCGGTACGATTGGCGGTGTTGCAGCCGTTTTGTCGAGCAACTGCATTAAGAGCATTGACTGCATCGAATATCCTGAACTAGGAATGGAAGCCGTCTACAAGATCCGAGTCGAAAACTTCCCAGCCTTTATTCTTGTCGACGACAAAGGAAACGACTTCTTCATGCAATTGGATTCTCGAAACACTTGCTGCAACAACGACTGTAAGCACTGCGCATCACAGCAATAATTCGATACAAGGAAATCAAATAACCCAAAGGGCGGATTCGGTTGCAATCTGCCCTTTTTTTTGCATCGTCATAAATCGGTTAGTCTTTCACATAAATCAGATTTCATGAAAATCGGGATTACCCTTACATCATGAGAATCTTTGTCGTTTTTTCCCTCAAAAAAAGTCCGCCATAGCGTTCCTTCTCCTCGGCATTTCCCTAAGAGTTTATACAGCGAGCCCCTTGATAATACCTGCTATTCAAGCATTTTATGGTTAACCCTATGACAAAGCCAAAACATCAGGGTTTTACCCTAAGTGTTTAACCTCTGTTTTCGTAAAGAATCGTCTTGTGGTTAACAAACGTTTGTTTTAAGCCAATATTTTTGGCATTTTTTTATCACACAAAAGAAAATCAAGTGCAAAATTATGCTTGTCCTCAAAACTCTTTCATTGAGAGAATAAGAATATGCTTGGCTTTGACTTTTGGTTACAACTCCTCATCGTTCTTGTAGCCCTTTTCTACGGCGCCCGTAAGGGTGGTATGGCACTTGGCCTGATCGGCGGTATCGGTCTGGTCGTGTTGGTCTTCGGTTTCGGTCTTGCCCCGGGTAAGGCTCCGACCGCTGTGATTCTCACCATCTTGGCCGTGATCTGCGCCTCCGCAGCTCTTCAGGCTGCCGGCGGTCTCGACTGCCTTCTCCAGCTCGCCGAACGCCTGCTCCGCAAGC
>JAHHRG010000059.1 GCA_020025965.1 Sutterella sp. | reverse complement strand
GTAGGTGGGTCAGTTTATGTCGTTTGGTGGGTCAACTTGCATGTCGCTTGACAGCATCGTCTCAATAGATCATTATTTTTTGTGATGGCTAGGCTTTTTTGCCCGCCAGGACTTTATTTATTTTTTAGACCCAAAATTGACAAAGGGGGCGAAATGTGCCCCCCCACACACCGTACCGTTCGGTAGTGGGCGGTTTCTAAAGTTTTATTTCCACTCCAGAGGCTTAGTCGTAGGGCTAAGCCAACACCATTGGTGCTTTGCTAGAAACTCTGGATTCAGCACGGCATTGACAATCGGCGGGTTAGTTGAATGCCAATACGGGTATTGATCTGCATCCAGGTCGTTTCTTTTTGGCCCCCTGCTTGGCAGAAGGTACTATAGCGCGTCCCAATTCTTTTCCATGTCTTCCACAGAAGCATTCAGATGCGCCGTCTGATCCATTCGTCCATTCGAATGCGCCAAGATTTATCGGGAGCAAGCGAAAAGTAATTCGCCCATCCTGACAGTTTGACCTTCAACCTGTGCTTGACCTCTTCAAGCCCACACTTTAAGTTTCTGGCCAATACGATTCTCAGCGCATCTTTCAGACGTGTTCTCGATTTCTGATGGACCGAGGAGATAATTCGCTTGGTCTTCTGATCGCGTTTGAATCCATAACCCAGAAATTTAATTCCTTTGGTTATGAACGCAACCGAAGTTTTCTCGCGATTCACTTTCAGGAGCATCCTCCCTTCTGCGTATCTGCAGACCTTAGCTAGAGTCCGTTCTGCTGCACGCCGACTGCGACATTGAATAACAATATCGTCGGCATATCTGGCAAAGCGGTGCCCTCGCTTTTCAAGTAGTTTGTCGAGCTCGTCCAAATAGATATTGGCGAGCAAGGGAGAGAGCGGACCTCTCTGAGGAAGACCGATTCCAGATTTCTCTACTCTTGAGTCAATGCAGACACCTGCCGTCAGAATCTTGTGAATCTGGGAGATCACTCTCTTATCCTTGATGCCGGAATCCAGTTTCCTTATAAGGCGACTGTGAAACCGTCATCACAATTCCCAACGCATTGATAGATAGCATCATGAGCCCCTCTGTTGGGACAGAAGCCGAAGCTATTCGCTGAGAAGGTGAAATCAAAGGCTTCGCTCATCACTTGGGTGATGGCTTGCTGAACCAGACGGTCAATAACCGTCGGTATTCCAAGATCTCTGTATATCCGCCACATTTACACCTCGGATTCCGTGGTTTGTTATGCAACCTTACCCATCCTCGTATGCCTGATGTAGTTCTTGTTCATCAGATCAGCGGTTTGCCTCAGGCTTCCTTCAGATTCCACCTCGCGACGGACCCCCTTGCCTCCGGCTATGCGCTTGGTGCTACCTCCTGCGCTCGGGACTTTCACCCGTTAGAACGCGCCCTTTCTGGGCGCACATCGATAAAAAGGACATTGAGAATGTTCGTCTTTTTTAGGGTGCACCCAGCAGCGCCCGTGTGTTTTGTGGTGAAAGTCCACTGTCCGCCCAATCCGTGGAGAAGGACTAGCGACTCGGCAAAGTTAGGATGTTAACGCCCCGATGAAGGAAGCCGATAGCAAAGCATCAGCCTAACGAACAGGAATCTGATATTAGGCAGGACGGTTGGAAGCGCTGGCCCAATTCAGTTAACCCTAACAACGGATACGGGAACCGTCACGTAGATCTGGTTGGTAAGATGTGAAGCGCATGTGTGATACCTGAGGAGATCCTTCCGGATGCTCGATGGAACGTCAGACGGATAGATATTCGTAAAGAAGTCAGCCGAGGTCGTAGTAGGTGCATCGCACTGACGGCCCAAACTTTTATGTGTGTTAGTAGACGCGTTGCTCGTGAGCGAGCCAGATCAAGACTCGAAATGGGAAACAGAAAGGGCCCCACTGTCAGGTACTCAAGGGAATACGGAATGGACCTGAGAGGAACCGAGGCCAGAACGTGCTTTAGCGAGATCCCCGATAACGACGTGGACGAAAACAGGAGTATCAACCGAATGTTGATTAACGAAAGTCCAATATCAGCTTGGCAATCGAACGGGGCCGTGCGAACAGGGGAGCCCCCAGTGTTAATGGTATGACCGTCGACGAACTGGAAGCGCACTTTCGCCGAAACAGGAAAAGCATCACCGATCACATTAAGCATGGGACATACATTCCCTCGCCCGTGAAACGTGTTGACATTCCTAAGCCCGACGGTGGGGTATTCCAACGGTGCTGGATCGAACGATCCAGCAGGCGATCAATCAGGCACTGATGCCGATCTTTGATTCGACGTTCTCGGAGTATCGCTACGGGTTTCGCCCCAACCGCAGTGCTCTTGATGCGATGCGGAAAGCATCCGAATACATTGCCGAAGGTAAACTGTCAGGATGGGCAAATTACTTTTCGCTCGCTCCCGATAAATCTTTGCAAGATCGTATGGACGAATGGATCAGACACCGCATTCGCATGATTCTTTGGAAAACATGGAAGAGAATACGGACGCGGTTGAGGTTAAGCCTCTGGAATGGAAGTAGAACTTTAGAAACCGCCCACTACCGAATGGTGCGGTGGGTGGTGTGAGAGGACGGCCTGGAGAATAACCCCACGCCTCCTACTCGATCGACTTTTGTCTCAATTTTTATTCGTTTCGAGCATGTGCTAAAAAACAACAATATAAAACAAAATACTCAGGATTTTCCCTAGTGTCCAGTCTATAAGCATCAGACCGGTCAGTCAGTAATTTTTTCTGTTCGATTTTTCAAATTTATCTCATCATTCTTTGCTTATCATTTTTTCATTTCTGTCAACTCGGTCAATCTCTAAACCTTATTTACTAAGCATTTCAGTCTATGCACTACCCTAAACGATAGCATGTAACCTTTTTGAAATAGACGCTTCTTTTGCGCATCATATCCTTTATCTTTAAGAATTAAAGTTATTCGTCTAAACAAACATTTTTTTCACAGTCCCAGCGCCACTTCCATTCCCAAGAATCTATTGGTGCAATTGACTCCTCAGCGAATGAGAATTACTATCATTCCCGTTAATTTCAGGTAGTTCTTATAGAGCTACATTTTTTCTCTTTTCGTCAGCTCGCTTTAATCTTCTCTCCCCAGTAGCGTCTTGGCGAATTATCCCTACTCTCATTGTTAACCAAACACATCATGTCCACCAGCGATCAATCTCTCTTCGCGCTTTCGACGATGACCGTCGCCTGCGCTCTCGCTTTCGGCACGTTGACGGCTCAGGCTGCCGATGTCAATGAACAGCCCATCCACGAACTCGGCAAAGTAACTGTCGAAGACGTCGTTGAAAAGAACGGCGTGACCGCTCTTTCCGTTTACGACCTTGAAATGCGCCCCAACCGCACCGGCACCATCACCGATGCATTGCGCAGCGAATCTTTCATTCAGTTCGATCGCGGTTCTCGCAACGGTGGTTTCGGAGCTGAAATGACGCCGCCGCAAATCTCCATTCGCGGCGCACATCATTACGAAAACAATTTCACCATTAACGGTCTCTCGAACAACAGTCTCCTGAACCCCGGCGGCTGGAAAGGCGACTCTGGTCAGAATGAAATCCCGACCGGTGACGCACAGGGCATTTTGTTGGATCCGGATCTTCTCGATAACGTTAAGGTCTACACGGAAAACGTGTCGGCTGAATTCGGCGACTTCACGGGCGGCCTCATTGATGCCCGTATTCGTGACGCCCGTTCCGACCGTTGGCATGTCAAAACCTGGGTGAATCACACTCGAGACGCTTGGGCCAAGCAGCATTGGACGGACGCTCAAAAGGCATCTCCCGAGTTTGAATATCCCACCAATCAATCCGGCATGCAACGCGAATTCAAACGCACCAACGCCGGTGTAACGATGGACGGTCCGTTGGTCGACGGCAAACTCAATGCCCTCTTCTCTTACGAAAAATCCCACTCTTCCACGCCTGTCTATACGACGAGCAGTCCCGAAGGTCGTGAAAAGTCCACTAGAGACATGGACAGCTTTATTGCCCGTCTCAACACGGATCCCAATAACGACTTCTACATGGCCGGTACCCTTATCTATTCGCCCTACGAGTATGTGAGCTACGCCGCCAATGTCGATGACAATCGTTATGAACAGCACGGCGGCGGTTGGAACTTCAGTCTCAATACGCGCGCCAATCTCTCGTTCGGTACCTGGACAAACGATATCGGCTTCAATACCACTGAGATCTCCCGTGATGTCGCAGCCAATCAATACACCTGGCTCGATCAGCCCGGTACATCCACCGCGACTCACTCCGAAGGTGGTCAGGGCGACTACGACATGGATCAGGATCAGTACAGCTTCAAGTCCGTCCTCACGTTGGATCCGCTCTTCCTCGCCGAAACCTCTCACAGCATTCGTGTCGGTGCGGAAATTATTCATACCGAAGCCGAATCCGAAACGGGCGGCTTCAGCAACTTCCGAGATCCGAAGCCGATTAGCCCCGACGTTACAGGCAATCGCGTCGACGGTGTGATCAGCGGCGAACAGGCTGCAACGGTTCGCAACGTTCAGCCGGGCTTCTCCCGTGATACGGACTTTACGACCGTGTCCGCTTTCGTCGAAGATTCAATCAAGGTGGAACGCTTCACCGTTCGCCCGGGCGTGCGCGTGTCCTATGACGATATCACCGAGAATGTAAATGTTGCTCCGCGCTTCCTTGTCAACGCTGACGTTCTCAATGACGGTCGCTTCAATGTCAACTTGGGGCTTAACCGCTATTACGGCGGACAGATTCTTACCTATGCTCTCAATGCTGCCGGTAAATATACGATCTATAACCGCGATCCAAACGTTAGCCTTGACTGGGGCAATCCAACCGAGGGCGGTTCGTTGACGCTGAATCAGCTTGGCGAACTCGATACCCCGTACTCCGATGAAATCGTTCTCGGTGCGTCCGCCAATATAGCCGATACGCTTTACAAGATCGTCGCCGTCAAACGCGATCATAAGGATCAGTTGCGTCTCAAGAATGTGAACGGTCATTACGAAATGGGTAATCACGGTCGTGCCAAGTATGAAGGCGTGACCTTTGCCGTTGAAAAGAAGTTCGACTTCGGTGCCTTAGGTACCCACAGCAGCGAATTCGGCGTCACCTGGTCCGACACGAAGACCAACACCGTTGCTTGGGCCAACGCTTGGGCCGACAACAACCAATGGGGCAACCGCTTCGGTGTTCATGACGTGAATCCCGATTACGTCTATTACGACGGCAAGCTGACGAATTTCGAAGATCTTCCGGCCAACAATTTCAACGCTGAATGGGTGATCACATACGCTCACAACGCATCCTTCATGGATAACCGTCTGCGCGCCAACCTGTTCGTCCGTTGGGAATCCGAAACCGACCGGATTTCGAAGAGTCGCAAGAAGGTTGGAAACGAATGGTTCTGGGATCTGCAGTCTCACGGTGAAGAATCGACCTTCAATGCCGACTTGAGCCTTGCTTATGATTTGATCAAGCAAGCCAATTCGACGCTGACGGTTACGGTTGAAACGCTGAATCTCTTTGACAACAAAAATCTGTGTGACAACAATATCTACACCGATGACAGTAAAGCCCGTTATTCCATGGGACGACAGTTCTTCCTCGGTCTGTCCTACGAATACTAAGTTCTAGCTTCCTCCAAAAACTCCCGCCCTACGCCCTCCGGCCCGGGCGGGCTTTTTTCTATATACGAAATTCCCTGTTGAATCAGTCATGCGTTTCTCGGCTTTACTTTCGAAAACGACCTTTCTGGCTTCTTTCTGCTCGTCGTTAATACTCTTAGCAGAGTCGGCAGCGGCTGTGCCCTCCGACTTGATCGGTATGTGGGACGCCCCCGCAACGCTCGAGAAAACAACTTTGGGTTCCGATCCCGCGCCCAAAGGCGGAACTCTTCATTTGGGTTCGCTTGGAAATTTCGACAACTTCAATCCCTTTGCTCCGCGAGGGATTTGCCCTTCTTTTATTTCTCTCACGTACGAAACACTGGGGGAAACGGAGCGCACCGAAGAATATTTGGTGCGAGGGCTTCTCGCTCAATCTTTTGATCTCTCACCCGATCGTCTCACGATGGTCGTGAAGCTTCGACCTGAAGCAACATTTGCCGACGGCAAAAAGGTCGAGGCCGAGGACGTCGTGTGGACCTTTTATGCGCTGATTGAAGACGCCTCGCCGATGTACAAAAACGCCTATCGAGATATCGAAAAGGTCGAAGCATTGGATACAAAGACGGTGAAATTCACGTTCAAGACGGCTGCCAACCGAGAATTGCCTCTGATTGCCGCGCAGTTACCCGTTCTGCCTTCTCATTGGTGGAAAACGCGCAATATCGGTGAGCCGCAAAACGAACCGATGCCTTCGTCGGGTCCCTTCCGAATTAACAGCTGGAATATGGGGGCATCTCTCAAACTCGCTCGAAACAAAGATTGGTGGGCTCAAAATCTCCCGATGAACGAAAGCCGCTATAACTTCGATACGATCGACATTGACTTTTATCGCGATCCGACCGTCATGCGCGAAGCTTTCTTTGCGGGCGACATCGATTTCTATGCCGAAGGCACGATCAAAGATTGGAAGATGGGGTACGACATTCCGCCCGTGAAAGACGGTCGAATTGTGAGAGCCGACGTGCATATTCCGGGAGTTTTCGGTATCGCCGGCATCTTTATGAATACGCGTCGCCCGATTCTCTCGGACATTCGCGTGCGGAAAGCGCTCTCGATGATTTTCAACTTTGAACGCATCAACAAAACAATGTTCTTCAATTCGTTTGAAAGACCGACGAGCTTTTGGACCGGATCGGCCGTACTTCGGGCACGGGATCCGATGACGCCAGAGGAACGCAACATTCTTGAGAAGCTCCCCGGCATCAATGCCAAGGATTACGAAGTTCTCCCAGTCTATCCTGCTCACACGTCAACAAGCGTCACCCGAAAAGCGATGCGGGAAGCCCTGAAGCTTCTTGAAGCAGCAGGCTGGACTCTTCAAGACGGGGTGCTCAAAAACGCCGCCGGTCTACCGTTGGAATTGAACCTCATTTTGTCCTCCCCCACAATGACCCGAATCTTCAGTGCTTATGCAGCGGACTTGGCCAGAATCGGGATCAAGCTCAATTTGGTTCCCTTAGATCAGACGCAGTACTACAACCGCATGCGTCATTTTGACTACGACCTGGCTCACAGCTTCGTGCGTCAGTCCGAAAAACCGGGAAGCGAACAACGTAACGTTTGGAGTAGCAAGGCCGCCGATCAAATGGGCTCGAGAAATTTTTCGGGCATCAAAAGCGAAGCGATTGACTCCCTGATCGAAAGGATCGCAACGGCTCAAAACGCCCAAGATTTAACCAATAACGTAAGAGTTCTCGATAGAATCCTTCAAAAAAATTGCTATGTCATCCCGGGTTGGTACAGCCAAACCGGTCACATTGCCTGGTGGAAAGACCGAATCGAACCGCCGGGCGGGCGCGCTCCCGAAGCACGACGCAACAATATATTTTCTTGGCACATAGCCAATAAGAACCGAAAAGACTCTCATTAAGTTTCTTTAATAAAACATTTCGTCGCTAATAATGATCTCTTTATTTGTTCAATTTAATGCGCAATTTTCAAACTTATTCGCCGTCCTTCTTATTTGACAAAAAGGATATTGAGAATTAGTATCATTCCTCTATAAGAACATCCAAACGACAGTCGGACGCACATTTCGGAACTGCAGCCGAAGCGCCCGCGAAAAATTTTCCTGTTTTTCGACAGCTGTCACCGCGGTTTTATTTTCATGAAGATTCATCCTGTCTTGTTTTTACACGGGGCCTCTCTCAAAGAGTGTCCTATTTTCGGCCTTTGGGTCTAGGGAGCACTCTTTGTTTCGCTACATCCTCTCCAGACTGTTTCTCGTCATCCCGACGTTGCTCGGGATTTTGGCCGTTAATTTCTTCGTTATTCAGATGACGCCGGGCGGTCCGGTGGACCAGTTCATTGCCGAAATGGAAGGCTCCGGCTCGGTTTACATGGAACGCGTGGGTTCCGTTCAGAGCGATGTCGGTTCCGACAGCGGATTGGCAAGCGAAGCTGCCGACAAAGGTCCCGGGCTTGTGAACGGTGTCACCCCCGAAGTCCTTGAAGCCGTTCGAAAACTCTACGGATTCGACAAACCGGTTGGCGAACGCTTCGTTGACATGCTCGTTAACTACGTCACCTTTGACTTTGGGGAAAGTTTCTTCAAAGCGGATACCGTCTCCGGGCTGCTCATCAACGCTCTGCCCGTCTCCATGACTCTCGGGATATGGAGTACGCTCCTCATTTATTTCATCTCCATCCCCATGGGGATGGCCCGTGCCATGCGCCGAAATTCCACGTTTGACGTGGTTTCGGGCACGATCGTCGTGACAGCTTCGGCCATTCCGGGCTTCCTTTTTGCCGTGCTGCTGATCGTTCTCTTCGCGGGCGGCTCCTATTGGCAGATTTTCCCCTTGCGAGGACTTCATTCTCCGGGTTGGGAAGAAATGGCCCTGATGGACCAGATTTTTGACTATCTGTCGCACGTCTTCCTACCCGTGATTTCTCTTTCGATCGGCGGCTTTGCCGGCCTCACTTTGCTTACTCGCAATTCCTTTATTGACGAATTGGGTAAGCAGTACGTCGACCTTGCCCGTGCCAAGGGCCTGACCGACAAGGCGGTTCTCTGGAAGCACGTTTTCCGCAATGCCATGCTCATTGTGATCTCGGGACTTCCGGGTACCTTTGTCAGCATGTTCTTTGCCGGCTCCTTGCTCATCGAAACGATTTTCTCTTTGAACGGTCTGGGACTTTTGGGCTTTGAAGCCACCATGCAGCGCGACTTCCCCGTGATGTTCGCTACGCTCTGGATCTTTACCCTGATCGGTTTGGTCACCGGGATTATCGGCGACCTAACGATGCACTGGGTCGATCCGCGCATTGACTTTACTTCGAGGAGCAAGGCATGAGCGGACACAGCATTGCACGCCGTCGCTGGATGGCTTTCAAGGCGAATCGCCGCGCCTATATTTCCTTTCTGCTCTTTGCGTTCTTCTTCGTGATGAGCCTCTTTTCCGAATTCATCGCAAACGACCGTCCGATCGTTTTCGAATTGAACGGTGAAATCCATTCGCCGATCTTTGAAACGCTTACGGAAAAGGATTTGGGCGGTACGATGGATTTGGTCGTCGACTATCGCGACGAATACACGGACGAACTCTTGGCCGATGCGAAATTCGTCATTTGGCCGCCGGTGCACCATTCTTTCCGTTCGATTTCCGACTCGGCCGAGCAGTTCCCGGCCCCGCCTTCGGCTGAAAACTGGCTCGGTACGGACGACCAGGGGCGAGATATTTTTGCGCGTTTGCTCTACGGCTTCCGCTTGTCGACCCTGTTCGGTCTTTGCCTGGCTTTTGTCTCAAGCGTGGTCGGGATCGGTGCCGGTCTCATTCAGGGTTACTACGGCGGCTGGATCGACCTGATCGCTCAACGACTGATGGAAATCTGGGCCGGGATGCCGGTGCTCTATTTGATCATCATTTTGTCAAGCCTGATCACGATGAACTTCTGGATCCTCCTCGCCATCCTCCTCCTATTCAGCTGGATGCGTTTGGTGGGTCTCGTTCGTGCGGAAACGCTTCGTGTACGTAACCTTGACTACGTCCGAGCCGCGCGTGCTTTAGGTTGCTCCGACTGGCGCATCATGACAACGCACATTCTCCCGAATGCCTTGGTTGCCGTCGTGGCCATGTTGCCTTTCGTTGTAAACGGCTCCATTGCCTCCTTAACGTCGCTTGACTTCCTGGGCTTCGGACTTCCGCCGGAATACCCGTCGTTGGGCGAAATCATTGCTCAGGGTAAAAATAATCTTTACGCGCCGTGGATCGGCCTGTCGTCCTTCCTGACGCTTGCCCTTCTGCTCATTTCTCTCGTCTTTATCGGCGAAGGGATGCGCGATGCGTTTGACCCGCGTGTGTTCTACGCGGAAAAGCCCGTCAATATTGAGGACGACGAATTGTCCGTCACGGAAAAAGGCGACCTGGAAGAAAAAGCCTCGGCCGCCGCAGCAACTCAACAGAAGGCCTCGGAGGATCTGCGATGACAAGCCCTATTCTTGACGTCCGTCATCTGACGATTGCCTTCCGCGACGAAGCGCATCCGGATGCCAAGCCCAATGCCGCCGTTCGCGACGTTTCCTTCACGATTGAAGGCGGTACCTGTACGGCCCTGGTCGGCGAATCGGGCTCCGGCAAATCGTTGACGGCGCGTGCCGTCATTTCCCTGTTGCCGCCCTCCGCCTCGATCACCGAAGGCGACATCCGCCTTCAGGGCGAATCGGTTGTGGGTCTCGACGAATACGATTTGTCTCGGTTGCGCGGTAAAAAGGCCGGGATTATTTTCCAGGATCCGCTGGAAGCCTTGAATCCCCTTCACCGCATCGGAAAACAGCTCTTTGAAGCCATCGCGATTCACAATCCCGATCTTGCCCGCAACAAAGCCGCGCTTAAGGCTCGCGCGATCGAACTCCTCAAGTCCGTGGAATTGGACCATCCGGAAGAACGACTCGAAGCTTATCCGCACGAACTCTCAGGCGGTCAGCGTCAGCGCGTCGTGATCGCGATCGCCATTGCAAACGATCCGGCACTTCTCATTGCCGACGAACCGACGACGGCTTTGGACGCCAACTTACAGGCGGCTGTGCTCGCTTTGCTTTTAAAACTCGCACGTCAGAAAAACATTGCACTTTTGCTGATCAGCCACGACCTGGCACTCGTTCGTCAGGCCGCAGACGTGATGCACGTAATGCGCCGCGGTCGCATTGTCGAAAGTCTGAAACCCACGGACCGTCCGACGCATCCGTATTCGAAATTGCTCCTCGAAGGTGCCGACGATCGTTTCCGAGAAGACGAAATCCGCGAAACGGATCCGGCGCTTGCCGATGCGCTTCGCAACGGAACCTTACCCAACATTCTCGAAGCCAAAGACATTCGCGTCGTGTACAAA
>JAHHRG010000058.1 GCA_020025965.1 Sutterella sp. | reverse complement strand
GCGGCGGCGAAGTCGACCGTGTCTTCAAAGAAGAGCGCGGCGCGTGAAGAACCGGCGGCTTTCGCTTTCTTGAAGCCCGCAGCCCAGGCGGCGGAGCGCGAAAGGAAAGCTTCGTTAGTGACGATCGCCTCTGCGCCCGTACGGTCGGTCTTGACAGCTACGGGGAGGTTAAGCGGGAGAAAGTCTCGTGTTAGACGCGAACTGAGTCGGCAGTTGAACATGGGAGAAGTCCTCGCGAGGAAATTAGTCGGGGCGTTGCTCGTTCGAATGACGAGCAAGTCGGCGCTGATGACGGATGCGCAACAAGTACTCGCCAAGTGCCATCAATCCGATCAGAAGGTAAGCGATAAAGCCGTTGTAGAGCGTCCACAAGTCGCGGTTTCCGACGAGTACGGTCAAAAAGGCAATTGAGCCGTTCGCGATGAAAAATAGACACCAGGCCTTGGTAACCTGACGGCACCAGCGAACGCCGTCTTCGGGCAGATCGGGATGCGCGATGCGAGCAAATCGTTCGGCCATGGGCATGCCCGCTCGAAGGCTCGACGCAAAGAGGGCGAGCCCCGTCAGATTAACGAGAACGGGATAGAGTTCGAGGGCGGTCTCGCTATCGGCTTGCCAACCCCAGAGAGCCAGAAGGGCTGCGGAAATCGCCACGGTCATGCTCATCCGATCACGGACAATGATCGCTCTGAAAACGACAATCGCCGCCAAAAAGGCGGCGACGGGGCCGGTTCCCCAGTGTGAAAGTCCCCACCAGGCGACGAAGGGATAGCTGATGATCAGCGCCCCGCCCAAAAGGTTGAGGAGAATTCGCATGGAAAACCGTCCGAATGAGTGAACGGGAACCGATTATTCGGCCGGTTCGGGCTGGGCGAGAAGGTCGGAAATGACCTTGACAACGTCACCCAGGGTGCGGACCTGCTTAAAAGCTTCCGGAGCCAGACGGCGCTTGCCCAGGTAGGGCTTCAGCTGAACGATCATGTCGACGGCATCGATCGAATCGATGTCGTAGTCTTCGTAAAGACGGCCTTCGGGACGGATGGTGGATTCTTCGATTTCGAAATCCTTGACAAGAATCGACTTGATGGTTTCAAAGATTTTCTGTTCGGCGGGAGTCATGTCGGTCATGGGAAATCTCTATCTTCTTTTCTTGAATGGGATCAGCGGGTACGATTGGCTTCAACAAAAGCGGCAATGGTTGCAACGCTCTTGAAAACGGCACGGGATTCTTCGCTTTCGGCGGACAGCTGAACGCCGTAGCGCTTTTTGAGGCCGAGACCCAATTCGAGAGCATCGATGCTGTCGAGACCGAGACCTTCGCCAAAGAGCGGCGCATCGGTGTCGATGTCTTCCGGAGCGATGTCTTCAAGATTAAGGGACGTGATGATGAGCGACTTAATATCGTGAACGAGCGTCTGATCCATCTTTATATTCTTTTTAGTGTTTAGTGAAAGAGTTTCGTTTGGAGGGTTTTGATAAGTTTTCTGCAGGCAATAGCAGGCCTTTCATTATAAACGGCTTGCAACTCGCCCAAAGGAATGTCGTCAAGGACTTCAAAGGTGAGCGTCATGGCAACCGGCGGAATTTTGAGCCAGCTGCGATCTTTCGTGAGCCAACGCGGCGAGGCCGTAATACGAACGGGCGTCAGCGGTCGGCGGGCTTCAAAAGCGAGCGCCGCTGCACCGCGGTGCATTTTGGGCATTTCTCCTTCGGGTAAATCGGAGGGCGTACGCGTCCCTTCGGGAAAAATCACAAAAGAAGCGCCGTCCTCGAAGTCAGCCAAAATCGGTTCCAGAATTTCGGGACCCGCACCGTTATTGACGTAACCCGCCGCAGCGATCGGGGCGGCCGTGAAGAAGTTTTTTGTGAGTGCTTCTTTGACGATCGTGGTGCCGTTGGGAATCAGCGAGAGCAAACACACCACGTCAAGAAGCGACGGATGATTCGCCACAATCAAAAGCCCGGGGCGTGCGAGTCGTTCCGGATTCTTCACGTTGACTCGGAGCAAATGCAGTGCCTTGCACATGCCGATAAAAAGCGAAAACCATCGCCGGACGATCTTGCGTGCGCGTCGATGACGTTTCATGACGTCCGTATCGCGGTTAAGCCACGGCGCAATCGGAAAGCGGAAAACGAGACAGCCCGCACCGAAAACAAGAAAACCTCCCGCCGAGAGCAAGAGTCTCAGGGGAGCGAGAATGAGTCGAAGGGGAGTCCAGTCAGCGTTCGTGGTCGTCATTCGAGAACCGTGAGCGTGGAGTTTTTAGCCCAAATCCAGTCGGCATGGCGATCGCTGCGAGTAAGGAAAGGCGACTTGTCGGCCAGAAGCCAGCGAATGACGTCAAGGTCGGCCATCCCCGAGAGCGTCTCGAGGTGTTTGTCTGGTGCCGACTGAGTCGGTTGGGACATCAGCGCGAGGAAAGGACCGCGGGACCAAGCTGTGAGGAATTTGTCGCGATCTTCGCATTCGACCTGTGCTTCCAGAAGGAAAGCTTCGGCATGCGTAAAGGAATCGGGTTCCTGAAAGTCCTCGGGCGAACGAGCATCGTAAGAAACAAGCACGACGCGCGGATATTCGGTTAAAAGGCCCACGGCACTCATGAACCCCGCTTCCAAAGAAAAAGGACCGGCCGCGACCGCGGTTTCAAAGCCTTTGTGTTTGTGAGCAATCGACAAAATGGCAGCAATGCCGTTGTGAACCGAGGTGGCAAAGAGCGTAGGCGACAAAACGCCCGTTTCGACGAGTGACTTGAGTTCGTCGACGGCATTCTGCACATCGCCCCAGCGGGAGGCGAAAACGACGGCGGTGTCGGGATCCTTCAATGCGTCTGCAAAGGCTCCCGAACTTTCTGCGACGGCTCGGCCCAAAGGCGAGAGTCGTCGACGGAGCATCGGCGGAATCGATTTTGCGTCGGCTTTCTTCTCGTTGTCGGTTGCAGGCAAATACCCCGTCTTTGCCCAATGAAACCAGGCATCGGGTGTCTGAAGAACGGGCGCCCAGAAGGACGCGGCAGTAATTTGTGCGCAGTTCTTCACGATAAAAGCCTCCGATCGAACAAAAAAGAAGTTAAACGTCTATTTTAGCAATTGCACGTTCGAAGAAACGCGAAAAAGCAATAAAAAAATAGGTACAAAAAAGCCGCGTATCCGTTTAAAGAGAACGCGGCCAAACGAATCGACTTTTTAAAATCAGTCGAAAGAAGGCTTCTTCCAGCCCTTTACCCAGGCGGGCGGTTCCTGCGTACCCTTCGAGCACGTCAGAATGTCATAGCCCGTTTCGGTGACGAGGATCATGTGTTCCCACTGAGCCGAGAGGGAACGGTCCTTCGTGACGACCGTCCAACCGTCACCCAGGACGGTGGTGTGGTAACGGCCGGCGTTAACCATCGGTTCAATCGTAAAGACCATGCCCGGTTCGAAGACGGGGGTCGGACGATGAGAGGGATGGTGAGCCACAAACGGTTCTTCGTGGAAGCCTCGGCCGATGCCGTGACCGCCGTAGTCACGAACGACGGAAACGCCGTTTTTGTCGGCGAAGGCCTGACAGGCGATGCCGATGTCGTTGAAGCAGTTACCCGGACGGACGGCTTCGATACCGGCCCACATCGTCTGGAAGGCGAGGTCAACCATACGGGCACCGGCGATCGTCGGCTTGCCGACCACGAACATACGGGAGGTGTCGCCGTGGAAACCGTCCTTGATGCTCGTGACGTCGATATTGACGATGTCGCCCTTCTTCAACTTCTTTTCGCTCGGAATGCCGTGGCAGACAACATGGTTGACCGAAATGCAGGTCGTTGCGGGATAGGGTGTCATGCCTTCGGGCTGATAGTGGAGGCAGGCCGGAATGCACTTCTGCACATTGACGGTGTAGTCGTAAGCAAGTTCGTCGAGTTCCGCCGTCGTCACGCCGGGCTTAACGAAGGGCGTGAGATAGTCGAGCAATTCGCCCGCGAGACGGCCGGCAATGCGAAGACCGGCGATTTCTTCGGGCGTCTTGATATTGATGGACATGATGAAATCTTCTTATTCGAAATTGGCTGGACAGAGGGGAGGTTGCAAACGTTCGCGTTCGATGCCTAACTCTCTATGAATGTCGACCATAGTACACCAAAGCGCAAGCCCGCGAAACGACGAAAGCCGCGCGGTACGAAAAAAACGGGGGATTTCCTTGCAAGGGGAAGGTGATGAACGTATAATCGGGCGCTTTCCTAATTAATCGTTAGGAAACATTTTTTATTAATCAACACTTTTTCGGTCATCCCCGTCGGGGAACCCGAGAAAAATAGCGCACGCGCTGCCCCGAGGTGCTGTACCCGACGGGTACTCAACTTGCAGCACGTGTCAGACTCTAAACCTTGGAGAAAAAATATCATGGTTAGCATGCGTGAAATGCTTGAAGCCGGTGTCCACTTCGGTCACCAGACCCGTTTCTGGAACCCCAAGATGGCCCAGTACATCTTCGGCGCCCGCAACAAGATTCACATCATCAACCTCGAAAAGACTGTCGTCAAGTTCGAAGAAGCCTGCAAGTTTGCCCGTCAGCTTTCCGCTCAGGGCGGCAAGATCCTCTTCGTTGACGCCAAGCGCGGCGGCCGCGAAATCATCGCTGCCGAAGCTCAGCGTTGCGGCTCCTGCTGGATCGACCAGCGCTGGCTCGGCGGTACGCTCACCAACTTCAAGACGGTGCGCGGCACGATCAAGCGTTTGAAGGACATGGAAGCCAAGCTTGAAGACGGCACGGCTGCTCAGCTCACGAAGAAGGAAGCTCTTGACTTCTCCCGTAACGTTGAAAAGCTCAACAAGTCCATCGGCGGTATCAAGGACATGACGGGTCTTCCCGACGCTCTCTTCGTCGTTGACGTTGGCTACCACAAGATCGCCATCCAGGAAGCTAACAAGCTCGGTATCCCGGTTATCGCCGTTGTCGATACGAACTTCTCTCCGGAAGGCGTTGACTACGTCATCCCGGGTAATGACGACTCCTCCAAGGCTGTCGCCATCTACGCCGCTGGTATCGCCGACGCCATCCTCGCCGGCCGTGCCGACAGCCAGACGGAAGTTGTTGAAGCCGCTGCCGACGAAGAATTCGTCGAAGTCGCTGCTGAAGAACAGCCCGCTGCCTAATGACGGGATTTGCGGGGTAAAACTCGCCAGGCCGCACGCTAGTTCGCTAGAATAGCGCCCGACCGGACAAGTTCCCGCACTCTGTCCCAAGAAAGGGGGCTGACTCTCGTCCGCCCCCTTTTTTAAATCCACAAGATTTTTTACTGATACTCTTTAGGAGATTGAACATGGCTGCTATTACCGCCGCGATGGTCAAGGAACTGCGCGTCAAGACCGACGCCCCGATGATGGAATGCAAGAAGGCTCTTACGGAAGCTGACGGCGACATGGCCAAGGCTGAAGAAATCCTTCGCGTCAAGCTCGGCAACAAGGCTAACAAGGCCGCTGCCCGTATCGCCGCCGAAGGCGTCGTTGCTGTTTACATCGCTGATGACCGCAAGACGGGTGCCATCCTCGAAGTCAACTCCGAAACCGACTTCGTCGCCAAGAATGCTGAATTCCTTCAGATGACGCAGGATGCCGTTCGCGCTGTTGCCGAACAGAATCCGGCTGACATTGCCGCTCTCGGCGAATGCAAGATCGGCGACGCTACGCTCGAACAGATCCGTACGGCTCTCGTCGGCAAGATCGGCGAAAACATGACCTTCCGCCGCTTCCAGCGCATCGAAGCCCAGGGTGAACTCAACTCCTACATCCACGGCTCCAAGATCGGCGTGATCGTTGACCTCAAGGGCGGCGACGTTGAACTTTCCCACGATGTCGCCATGCACATCGCCGCTTCCAAGCCGAAGGCTCTCGACGCCACCGGTATCGATCCGGAACAGATCGAATCCGAACGTCGCATCGCCATTGAAAAGGCTCGCGAAGCCGGTAAGCCCGAAGCCATGCTCGAACGCATCGCCGAAGGTACGGTCAAGAAGTTCCTCAAGGAAGTGACCCTTGTCAACCAGCTGTTCGTTAAGGATGATAAGAAGACGGTCGGCGAACTCGTGAAGTCCGCCGGTGCCGAAATCGCCGGTTACACGCTTTACGTCGTCGGCGAAGGCATCGAAAAGAAGGCTGACGACTTCGCTGCTGAAGTTGCCGCTCAGATGGCCGCCGCTTCCAAGTAATTCTTGGTTCGACAAACGAACGATCGGGCTTCTCCTTCTTGGGGAAGCGCCGACATAGTTCGGTGAAAAGGATGTTTTCCTTCGGGAAGGCATCCTTTTTTTACATCCGTCATTAGTGGAATCCCGTCTTTTAGGGGCGTGCCTCCAAAAAAGCTTGTCGAATGTCCTTCAGCTCGCACTATAATGAAGCCATTTGCTTGGATTCCAAAGGCCGCTGTCGGCAGAAAGAACCGGGTGCTACTCAATTTGATTTTTCGGAGTGACGAAATGGACCAGATCGCGGAAAAGGTCGAACAGCCTGTGTATAAGCGCATTCTTCTCAAACTCTCGGGCGAAGCCCTGATGGGTGACGACAGCTTCGGTATCAACCGCGGCGTCCTGACGCGCATGGTCGAAGAAATCAAGAGCGTCGTTGAGCTCGGAGTCGAAGTCGGTGTCGTGGTCGGCGGCGGCAACATCTTCCGCGGCGTTGCTCTCGGTGCGACCGGTATGGACCGTGCGACGGGCGACTACATGGGTATGCTCGCTACCGTTATGAACGCCATGGCTCTGCAGGATGCCTGCCGCAATGAAGGTGTTCAGGCTCGCGTGCAGTCCGCTCTTAATATGGAACAGGTTGCCGAACCGTACATCCGCGGTAAGGCACTTCGCCATCTCCGCTTGGGCCGCGTCGTGATTTTCGCCGCCGGTACCGGCAATCCTTTCATGACGACCGATACGACGGCTGCTCTTCGCGGTGCCGAAATCGGCGCTGAAATCGTTCTGAAGGCCACGAAGGTCGACGGTATTTATACGGCCGACCCGAAGTTGGATCCGAACGCCACGATGTTTGAACAGCTCACGTTCGACCAGGCCTTGCGTGCCAACCTGAAGGTGATGGACGCTACCGCTTTCGCACTTTGTCGCGAACAGGGCCTTCCGATCAAGGTCTTCAACATCAACAAGAAGGGCGCTCTGCGCCGTGTGATCATGGGTGAAAACGAAGGTACGCTCGTTCACTCCTAAGCCGATCCGCTAAAATCTCATTTAGATATCAGTCTCGAGTCCGCCTTAAAAAGGGCGGACTCATCAATCCACAATCATTGCCGCGGTGCTTTCGTCAACTGAAGTACGAGACCGCCGGTGACATACATACTCTCAGGAGTTTCTCATGACTGTTGCTGAAATTATCAGCCAGACTACGCACAAGATGAGCCGCACGATCGAATCGTTGCGCGAAGACTTCATTGGTATCCGTACGGGTCGTGCCAGCACGGGTCTTCTTGACCATGTGATGGTTGACTACTACGGCAGCCCGACGCCGATCAATCAGGTTTCTCAGGTGACCGTTGGCGACGCCCGCACGCTCATCGTTCAGCCGTGGGAAAAGGGCATGCTCGCCCCGATCGAAAAGGCCATCCGCAATTCCGACCTCGGCCTGAACCCGGCTTCCAACGGCGAAACGGTTCGCGTTCCGCTGCCTCCGCTGACGGAAGAACGCCGTCGCGAACTTACCAAGGTTGTGAAGGGCATGGGCGAAGACGGTAAGGTTGCTATCCGCAACCTCCGCCGCGATGCCAACACGCATGTCGATCGCCTGATGAAGGACAAGGAAATCTCCGAAGACGATCAGCGTCGTGCCGAAACGGAAATCCAGAAGGTGACCGACAAGTACATTGCTGAAGTCGACAAGGCTGTGGCCGAAAAGGAGAAGGAAATCATGACGGTCTAACAGCCGTTTGTTGAGACCTCTTCTCAGAATACCCCGCCACTAACCCGTCATCCGTATGACGAGGTCGGCGGGGTTTCTTTTTGTGTCCAACCTTGTCTTTTTTTAGCTTCTCTTTCAAGCGTACCGTTAAAATATATAATCACCTTCCACTCGACTTAAATTCGGAAACTATGTCTGCTTTTTCTCTTCCCCGACATGTAGCGATCATTATGGATGGCAACGGCCGCTGGGCCAAGAATCGCTTTATGCCGCGTGCCGAAGGGCATCGTCAGGGTGTTTTGGCTTTGAATCGCGTTGTCGAACATGCGGCCGAAGTCGGTATCGAACGTCTGACGGTCTTTGCGTTTTCGAGCGAAAACTGGCGTCGTCCCGGCGCCGAAGTGAAAATGTTGATGGAGCTCTTCGCTCAGAGTCTGTCGCGCTGGGTCAAGCCCTTGAATGAGGCGGGCGTGCGTCTTCGCGTGATCGGCGATCTGACGGCTTTTTCCGACAAGCTTCGCGAAGCCATTGAGTTTTGCGAAAAGGAAACGAGCCATGGAACGCGCATGGAGCTCAATATTGCGGCCAACTACGGCGGTCAGTGGGATATTTGCCAGGCTGCTCAGAAGGCACAGGTGGCGGGTGAAACGGTCACCCCTGAAACGATGAAGAAGTATCTCACGACGGCCGACGTGGACCTTTTGATTCGCACCGGCGGTGAATGCCGTATTTCGAATTTCCTTTTGTGGCAGAGCGCCTATGCGGAAATTTATTTCGATTCTGCTTTGTGGCCAGATTACTCTGCGAAAGAACTCGATGCCGCTCTCTCCTGGTACGAAACGCGAGAACGACGTTTCGGTCGCACGAGCGAACAGTTGACCTCGAAAGCGTCTTAAGGGAACGTAACGTTCACATTCGCTACAATGAGCGCATCGGTGTCACCAAGTCGCCGACATTGAATAACAAGAATTTTTAGACCTCTCCGGGGATTGTCATGCTGTTAACCCGTGTAATTACAGCCGTTGTGTTGTTGGCCATTTTGGCGCTTTCCATCTGGATCGGGCCGCTCGCTTTTGCAGGCGTCATGGCCGTTGCTTTCGGCGCGACGCTTTTCGAATGGCTGCGTATCGGCGGTCTTGGCGGTCGTCCGGCGCTGTTGCTTTCCGTCGTCGAAATGGTGGCTCAATATTCTCTCTACCTCGCCGGCGGACTCCCCAAGATGGAATGGTTCCTCTTGTTGGCGAACGGCTTCGTGATGGTGGCTTGGGCCGTGATTTTCTTTGCCGTTCTCATGAATCGCTCAAAGGGCTTCAAAGTGAATCAGCGCCAGTGCCTCTGGTCGGCCGTGACCTTTGTACCGGCGGCTTACCTGTCGCTTCTCTGGCTCTTTGAAGTGGGCGATTGGGTGCTTGTACTCTCCGTCCTGCTCATCGTCTGGGGAGCCGATATTTCCGCTTACTTCTGCGGTCGCGCATGGGGCAAGCACCACATGGCGCCGGCCATTTCTCCGAAGAAGACGTGGGAAGGCGCAATCGGCGCTTACGTGATCGTGATCATCTTCTTCCTTCTTTGCTACGCTTTCTGCGATCAGATCAACGTCTTTACGAACTTCGTCTTCACGCATGTGAACCTCTTGTGGGGCGTTCTGATTCTTGCTCTCCTGGTGGCTCTATCCATTGCGGGCGACCTTTGGGAATCGCAGTTGAAGCGCTTGGTCGGCATTAAGGATTCGTCCAATTTGTTGCCGGGGCACGGCGGTTTCTTCGACCGCATGGATGCTTCGCTCCCGGTCCTGCCGGCATCGGTCTTCATCATGCTCTGGATCAAGCTGCTTCTCCTCTAGGAGCGGATTGATTTCCTCCCAAAGCGGCGCGGCTAAAATCAAAGCTGCGCCGTTTTCTTATATGAACTTTTGACTTTTTCACTATGGCCGACGATTCCTATCTTGTTCCCAATCTTCCCGAAGGCGGTATCCATCGGGCGGAGGAAACCATTAAGCGTTCGCGTTTTATCGTGAGCTTGGCGCGCGTCTCTTCCCCCGAGGAAGCCAAGGCTTTTGTCGATCGCATCCGTATCGAGCACGCCGGTGCCACGCACAACTGCTGGGCTTGGAATGCAGGTGCACCGGGCACAACTGCGCAGATCGGAGCAAGTGATGACGGGGAACCCAAAGGAACGGCCGGACGTCCGATGCTGACCGCTTTGCTCCACTCCGGCGTGGGTGAAATCGCGGCCGTGGTGACGCGTTATTACGGCGGTATTTTGTTGGGCACGGGCGGGCTCGTTCGTGCATATCAGGGAAGCGTAAAGCTGGGGCTTGAAACCCTACCGACCGCGATGAAAGAAGACATGTTGCGTTTTGTGGTGTCGGTGGAGCCGCACTATGCAAGCGATGTGGAACATTTCCTTCGCCTCGCAAGAGGCAAGATTGTGTCGTCCGACTTCCGATTTGACGCTTCCTACGAGGTATCGGTTCCCAAAGGCGAGGCCGAGGCTTTCGAGCGTCACCTCACCGAAGTGACAGGCGGCGAAGCGCTTGTCGATCGCCTTGAAGACTGATTTTGAGAAAAAACCGCAGATTTAAGCCTGAGGGTTTTTCTTTGCGGTAGCCTTGAAAAATCAATTTATCAAAAGCGCTCGTTGAGAAAATGATTAGTGGCGTATCTTCGGTCGAGCAAGCGTGAAAAAATGACAAAAGAAAACGATTCTTGCCTTCCTGATACCGGTTCTCTTGGCCGGCACGGCCGGTTTGATTGATTGGCAAAACCCAACAACGGATGATCACTTAAAGCTTTACGGGGCCGTGGACCTTCGTACCGTCTCGGCCGCTTTTGAGGCGACGGGCAAAATTGTGTCGCAGTCAGGACTGAGGAGAGCCGCAGCGTCAAAGCGAGCATTGAGGTTGTGAAGCGATATATCGAAGAACAACAACAGTCCCCTCCCAGCGAAAAGGCAATTAAAACCTCTAAAGCCTGCCTTACTGAGAAATTCACAAAATCGTCGGCCCGCTTGACTCGCCCGTGAACGAGCGAGAATGCGCGGGCCATTTGTTCAAGAAAAGACCAAAAGAGACGGCAAAAACGAAATGAAAGAGGAAAGAGCTATCTCGAAAGAGGTAGCTTGCGCGTTGTCTTGGCAACTACGACGGCGATAAGTTTTTGTCCTGACGAGTCTAGGTTCGGTCGGACGCTCTTGGTAATTTCCCTGTCGCTCAAAACGTCTCTCTTATAGGCATTGTTACCCTAGGGGAAACACCGAAAAGGACTGTATCTGTTATTTATTAGCGACAAAGAAATGTAAAGATTTACAGAAACCCACTCGAATGTTTGCTGTAGACCAAAAGTTTTAGAAAAACGGATGACGAATTGTGTCCGACTTTATTAAATTTTTTGAGTCCCAATTCCTCTAAAAAGAGATAACTCATCATGTTAGGTTTTGACTTCTGGTTGCAGTTGCTGATCGTTTTGATCGCACTCTTTTACGGCGCCCGCAAGGGTGGTATGGCACTCGGCCTGATCGGCGGTGTCGGTCTGGTCGTGTTGGTCTTCGGTTTCGGTCTTGCCCCGGGTAAGGCTCCTACCGCTGTGATTCTCACCATCTTGGCCGTGATCTGCGCCTCCGCAGCTCTTCAAGCTGCCGGCGGTCTCGACTGCCTTCTCCAGCTCGCCGAACGCCTGCTCCGCAAGC
>JAHHRG010000057.1 GCA_020025965.1 Sutterella sp. | reverse complement strand
CAGTGGATTGCCCACCGTACGCCCGCCGACAAGTACTTCTGCTCCGGCAACCAGGGTCGTCTGCGCGAATTCGATCCGTCTCGCGACGATATGATGGGTTCTTCCACCGTCATCTCTTTTGCCATCGAAAAGGGCCTCTACAATCCGGAAACGGACGGCGAATTCGACTTTGCTCGCGCCTACACGCGCAACGACGACCGCGACCGCATCTACAACGACCCGCGCGTTTGGGTGATGCAGAAGCGTTTGAATCCGTCGATCGTTCAGGATCCCTCCGACGGCCGTAACTTCGAAGTCTATTTGACGCCGGAAAAGAAGGTCGAAATCGAAGACCTCTTTGCCTGCATGCGCGATCACTTTGAAGGAACCGAACACGATCCGTACACGGAAGTTTTGAACGGCAACGAACCCTGGCGTCCGATCTCCGTCTTCCGTACCTACGAATCGCACGTTGCTCAGGTTCGCCCCTGGCTTCCGAAGGAAATCGGCTGCCTTACCTATGTCGCCTTCGGTATGGCCGATCTTTCCGTCTATCTTCCGTTCTACTGGGGTCTAGAACGCATCCCGACGCAGTACGGCTGCGGCACAAACAAGGCCGACCGCATCTCCGTTTACTGGAAGTTCCGCAAGCTCCAGACGCTCGTGTTGACCGACTACATGAAGTGCGCTCCGGTTGTGAAGTCCGCCTTCAAGGCCTTTGAAGCCGACATGAAGCCGCGTATGGCCGCCATGGAAGCCGAATACGTGAAGCTCGCCGAAACCGATCGTGCCGCCGCTCAGAAGCTCCTCAATGACTTCAACCTGCGCATCCTCGCCGAAGGTGAAGAACTGGCCGAACGTCTCTTGGACGAAGTCTTCACGATCCGTACGACGGATATCCAGGAAACGATCGTCTTCAAGAACAACAAGTGTAAGGACTAAGCGTCCGTTGCACCTGCTTTAAGAAGCGCAGGGCCGCCCGTCATTTCTTCGGAAGTGGCGGGCGGTTTTGTTATCTGCATGTTCCTCATCAAAAAAGCCGTTTTTCCTCTCTATCAGAGAAGAAAAACGGCTTTAAGTCCTTCGACTCTTCGTTGTTATCGACCTCTGACGAGCGATCGTCCCGTCAGAATCACGTCGCGAATCCCGTAGCAACACATGAAGAAGGCGCTCACCGGAATCGCCATATAAATCCATCGCATCTGAAGCCAGGGCACCGACTGCGCGTAAGCGTTCGCCTTCATAACCCAGACCCAGCCGTAATAGCAAATCACCGCGTAGGTCGCAAGCTCAATGACCGCCACAACGAAGGAAAGCAAACGTCCTGTCGTCTTGTGGGCAATGCGCTCGGTGATGACGTCAACCACAAAGTGACTCTTCGTGCGAACGAGTTCCTGAGCTCCCAGAAAAATCATCCAGATAAGACAGAGCTGAATCCAATCGTCCGTCTGCGTGAAGTTATAGACGGGCACGAAACGCGTAACGACATTCGCGATAAACATAACGAAAATCGCGGCCAAAGCGATCGTGCTGATGGCACGAGCCGCAAAGCTCACCGCACGGTCAATCGCTTTGAGAAGCGTAAGAAGCATATCCATGTTTCCGGTCTCCTTAATTGATGTACTTCGGCAAAGTGAGCGAGAGCTCGGGGATAAAGGCAACAAGCGCGGCCATCAGAATCATGAGAAGCACGTAGCCCACAGAATCCTTCGCGATCGCCATCACTTTTTCGCCCGTGATCGAACTCATCACGTAGAGGTTCAAACCGACGGGAGGCGTCAGCACACCCACGGCGAGCGAAATGCACATCACGATCCCGAGCTGCACGATGTCGTAACCGAAGCTCTTCATCAGCGGAACGAAAATCGGCACCGTAATCAAAAGCACCGCCGTCCCTTCCATAAAGCAGCCCATCAAAACAAGAATCAGGATGATGAGAAGCAGCACCGGCACCACCGAAGAGAAGGTCGACGACATAAAGGCGATCGTATCCTGCGGAATGCGCGTATACATGAGGACGTATTGGAAGAATCCGGCTGCGGCAATGACGAACATCACCTTCGCGGTCTGCTGGACGGTTTCCCAGAAGATGCCGGGAAGGTCTTTGAACTTCAGGGTCTTAAAAACGAATAAACCCAGGACCAAGACATAGAGCGAGGCCACAGCGGCCGCTTCCGTCGCGGTAAAAAGCCCTGCGAACATGCCGCCGATCACGATCACCGGCGTGAGCAAGGCAAAGAAGGCTTCCTTAAAAGCCAGCCAGCGTTCGCTCCAGGCCGAGCGCGGGGTCTTCGCGTAATTGTTGCGGTAGCAGACGAAGGACGACCACATCATGAACATGACGCCCAAAAGAATGCCCGGCACCGCGCCGGCACCGAAGAGCTGATTGACGCTCGTCTGGGTCAAACCCGCATAGAGAATCAAAGTGATCGACGGCGGAATAATGGGACCCAACGCTCCGCCCGCCGCAATCGTCGCACAGGAAAACGACCGGCTGTAGCCCGACTTCGTCATTTCACCGATCGCAATAAGACCGATCCCGGCCGCACAGGCCGCGGCCGAACCCGACATTGCGGCCATGATCACGCAGGCGGCAATGGCGGCATTCGACAGCCCGCCCCATCGGTGCCCGAGGCATACGCGCCCGAAACCAAAGAGACTCTTCGAGACACCGCCCACACTCATCAGATTTCCCATCAGGAGGAAGAAAGGAATCGACATCAGCGTGATCCCGGAAACCTGCGCATACATGCGCTGCGCTACCAGGAAGAGACGCGACGGATCGCCGCCCGCCAAAAGAAAAGTCGCAATCGAAGCCGACGCCATCGTAGCGGCCGTCGTCACGCCGATGAGCATGAGAACGAGCACGGTTGCGAAGATGAGGAACATGATCATGGATAAGAATTCCAGTACGACAAGAGGCCCTTCGTGAGGGCCTCTTGTCATTTTTCAGGTCAAAGTCGACCGAAGATTACTTGGCGGCCTTATTGGCTTCGACAGCGTCAAGCAAAGCCTTCATGGCATCTTTTCCGGCCAATTCGGCGATCTTGTCATAAGCAGGTTGCATCTTCGTCACAAAAGATTCGCGATCCGGCGTCGTGACGGTCATGCCTTCGGCCTTCAGCTTTTCAATCGCATCGGCTTCGCCGTTCGAGATACGATCGCGCGTGAGGTTCTGAGCATTGACGGCTTCTTCCTTCAAGATCTTCACGAGTTCGGGATCCAAGCTGTCGATGAAGGTCTTGTTGGCCAGAAGGACCTGGCAGTCAAAGTAATGCTTCGTCAAGGCCAACTGATCCTGCGTTTCAAAGAGGCTGTCGGCCAAAATCGTCTGAACCGGGTTTTCCTGACCGACCACGACACCCTGCTTCAGGGACGTGTAGAGCTCGGAATAGGCAAGACGCTGCGTGTTGGCACCGATGGCGTCAAAGGCGGCGAGCAAACCGGTCGAAGGCGGAACGCGAATCTTCTGGCCCTTGAGGTCTTCGGCGGAGTGAACCGGCACGCCCTTCGTCGTCGTGTGACGGAAACCGTAGTCGAACATCGAGAGACCGACGGCGTCATGCTGTTCAAGACCTTCGTTCATCCAGTCCATGACGAAGTTGTCGATCGTGCGGTGAGCGTGATCGTAATCGGCAAAGAGGAAGGGAGCCGTCATGGCGTTCAACCTCTTGTCGTACATGGCGAGGTTGCCCAAGGACACGACAGCCATGTCGAGAGCCGACATCGTGATCTGTTCGGCGAGAGCGGGCTGATCGCCCAATTCGCCTGCGGGATAGACTTCAACATTCACCTTGCCGCCCGTACGGTCCGACACGTTCTTTGCAAAAAGAAGCGCCGCTTCATGATGAGCGTGAGCCGTCTGAGCCGTATGAGCGAGACGGATCGTCTGCGCGGCAAACTCGGCGGCAAGCGCGGCGTTGGCGGAAAGGAAAGCACAGGCAGCCACACCCAAGGCGGCTGCGATTTTCTTGATCTGCATATCGGAAGGCCTTTCTAAAGTCTGTTGACCGAGACAACGAGGAGACTCGACGGCCGCCCCTTTCGTCTTTATCACTAAGCAAAGTCGGCCCGCAGTCAGAAGTTTCGCCGCGAAGCCCTTTGTCCATGCCCGACATTGTACCGACTGAGTCCCCGTACTGCGACCGAACGGACGAAAAAAAGCCTGCCGAAACAAGTTCGACAGGCTAGCACTCAAGCGATGAGGCTCAAGGATCAGAGAGCTTTCGTACGCTGGACCTGGAGACCCGGATCAACAACGATAGCCTTCATGCCGCGAGCTTCGATGGCCTTCTGACCGCGTTCGGTACAGATAACCGTCGCGCTCTTACCGACCACTTCACCGTTCCAGAGCACCTTGTGGCCTTCGACGAAGGAGCACTTCGGCGTCTGGGTAGCATAGTCGTACACCGTAATATCGGCGTCAGCACCGACGGAAAGGTGACCCTTCTGCGTCAGACGAAGCATGCGAGCCGGGTTGAGAGACGTCTTCTGGACGAATTCGGGGAGCGTAAGCACATCCAACTTCACGAGGGAGAGACCCTGCGAAAGGATGACGTTACGCGGAATGCAACCGCCGTCCGTCGAAATGGCGTCAACCACGAAGGAGGCGTCGTCACGCTTGGCCTGAGCCAAGAGAATGCGCGGAATCGGCGGGTTGATGTTGAAGCTGCCGCCCACATCGGAGCCGGCGGCTTCCCAGAGCTTCAGACCTTCAGCGCCCGTGACGAGATCGGAATGGTCGCCCGCATCGCGGATCACAAAGGCCTTCTGAGCCATGATCGCCTTGCGAACGCCGTCGCGGTCTTCGGAGAAGCCGAAGTGGCGCAGGCAGTTGCCCGTCACCTTGGACTGGATCTGGCCGTCTTCGGCGCAGGTGAGACGCGTACCGTTCTTCGGCGAGATATAGCTTTCGCAGAAGATGTTCGGGTTGCGCTTCAGGTAATCGATCGCAATATTGGCTTCTTCGATTTCGTTCTTGATGGCACCGCGGCAGTACGCGTTGATGTGCGCCAAGTGGAGCGGATAACCGTCGGCCATTTCAACGGCTTCGATCATACCTTCAAGGTTGGAGCCGTGTTCGCTCGTCCCGGCATGCCAGGCAACATAAGCGCGGCGTTCGAGCGCCGTCTGAACGAGCGTACGGGAAACGTCCGGCTTCAGCGGATAGTGACCGCCCAAGAGCTTCACGCCCAAAGCGCCGTCGGCAAGACTCTTTTCAATAAGGTCTACCATTTCCTGCTTGGAGGGAGCGTTCGTCTTGAACGTAAAGGGAGGCGAAGCAAACTGCAGAATCGCCATGTTGATCCCGGCACCGTACTTGGGCACGTTGTCGAGAATATTGTCGAGCGGACCGGCCATATCGAGACCGGTCGTCACGCCGTTCATGGCGAGCATCTTGGGACCGTAAGGCGAACCCCACATTTCACCCAAGTGAACGTGACTGTCGATGATACCCGGCTGCAAAACGAGACCCGTAAGGTCGATCGTTTCACGGGCTTCCCCCGTCAGGCCGGGACCGACGGCGGCAATCTTGCCGTCTTCAATCGCAACGTCGGCGATGTCGTTAACGCCGTTCAGAGGGTCAACGACGTGAGCACCGCGAAGAAGAAGATCATACATTTGGCATTTCTCCTTTGTTTTTCTAAGCCTTCCGTCACCGCCTCTCTCATAGGACAGGCTTGGTCGTGGTGGCGGAAAGTAACTTTTTTATTATATGAGTCCAAGAAGTCTCGATCTTCGCGTTTTTCTCGTCATTTACCCTTATTTCTTTTTAAGTTTTCTAAGAGTATGTAGGAGCAGAAAACCGTTTTGTCAACCTAGAGAAAATCCTTAGGATCGGCCGGCTGATAAGCGCCGTCTTTCGCCTCAAAAAGAACACCGGCCTCAATCACTTCGAGGCTGTGCCATACACCAGCGGGAATGTCGATCCCGTAAACACCTCGCTTGGGATCGATTCGGTGACGCTCGATTTCGTGTCCGTCGTCATCCCAAAAGGTGACGTCAATTACGCCTCGCAAGAGAAGCTGTGTTTCCGTTGTATAACGATGACGATGAACGGGGACGATCGTGCCTTTTTCGAGCGCATTCAACATGCGCTGCGAGGTATCTTCGCCGCTCGTTCTCATGTCGCAATGCATACGCAGACGCGGAGAAGTCTTGGCTTGTTGAGCCAAGTCGTCCAAAAAGTCGTCGGACAACAGTTTGGCGGTGTCGCTCATGTTTTTTCCTTTTTTTATCGGTTCGATCATTCTAAACAATGAAAAAGCCCGCCTTTTGACGGGCGGGCTTGGCAAGAAGCCTCGGATAACCTTATTTGGCGTCGGCCTCGGTTTCACTCTTGGCCTTAACGTCGGCTTCCTTGCTCTGCTTGGCGCAGGGGCAGTCGTCAACTTCGGTGACGGGTGCCACAGCCATCGCGGGCGCGATCGCCTCGGCCTTCACGTCTCCCGACTCAACGAGCGCTTCAAAGCGGCCGTAACCTTCGATACGCTCGGCACGGCGAGCAACGAGCGTCTCGGTATCGAGTTTCAGGAGGTAGCGAAGTTCGTCGACGATGACCTTGCGAAGCGTCGTTGCCATGAGTTTCGGATCACGGTGTGCGCCGCCCAAGGGTTCGGAGATCACGCGATCGACAAGACCGAGTTCGGAAAGACGATCGGCCGTAAGACCCAAGGCTTCCGCAGCCTGCGGAGCCTTGGCGGCATCCTTCCAGAGAATGGAAGCGCAACCTTCCGGACTGATCACGGAATAGGTTGAATACTGAAGCATCATGACGCTGTCGGCAACGGCAATGGCCAACGCACCGCCCGATCCGCCTTCACCGATCACAACCGAAATGACGGGAACCTTCAGGGTCGACATCTTGTAGAGATTGTGGCCGATCGCTTCGGACTGACCGCGTTCTTCGGCATCAATCCCGGGATAAGCGCCCGGGGTATCAACAAAGGTAATGACGGGAAGACCGAACTTTTCAGCCAATTCCATCAGACGCAGAGCCTTGCGATAGCCTTCAGGACGTGCCATGCCGAAATTACGGCGGGTACGTTCGCGAAGCGTGCGGCCCTTCTGATTACCGATCACCACGACGTTCATGTCAGCCAAGCGAGCGAGCCCGCCGACAATGGCCGGATCGTCCGCAAAAGCGCGATCGCCGTGAAGTTCGTGGAAGTCCGTAAACATTGATTCGATATAGTCGAGCGTATACGGACGATTCGGATGGCGTGCCACGAGGGACATCTGCCAAGGCGTCAGATCAGCGTATATTTTTTTGAGTAGTTCGTCCGCCTTAGCCTCAAGCTGACCGATTTCCTTGTCGATCGAGACGGCTTTGGCACTTTCGGCCGTTTCTTCGGCGAGTTCTTTCAACTCGATGATCTTGCAGTCGAAGGCTTCAATGTCGTGTTCGAATTCGAGAAAGACGCGTTTTGCCATAATTCAATCCGGGTGATGGTAATTAGAGGCGGCGCCAGGTCGTACCCTGCGGACCGTCCATGAGTTCGATACCTTCGGCCAAAAGGTCGGCACGAATTTGGTCGGCACGGGCGAAGTCGCGAGCCTTCTTCGCAGCCTTGCGTTCGTCAATCAGGGCCTGAATGCGTTCGGAATCGTCTTCCGTCACACCGCCCTTCAAGAACTTTTCCGCATCAAGCTGGAGGATGTTGAGTACAGCGCCCAAACCGCGGAGCTGACGCTCGAGAGCCGGATCGGCGTTGCGATTGATTTCGGAAGCAAGTTCAAAGAGAACGGAGACGGCCTGCGGCGTATTGAAGTCGTCGTCCATCGCCTTCTTAAACTGCTGAGCAAAGTGTTCCGACCAGTCGAGCGCCTGACCGTCGCCTTCGCGGCCCTTCAGGGCACCGTAAAGGCGAACCAGAGCCTTCTGAGCCTCTTCGATCAACGCGGGCGAGAAACTGATGGGGCTGCGGTACTGGCTGCGAAGAAGGAAGAAGCGGAGGACTTCGGCACCGTTCCCTTCACCGTAGGCAGCGTTGGTATCTTTAAGAGCATCGCGAATCGTCCAGAAGTTGCCGAGAGACTTCGACATCTTTTCTTCCTTGCCGGACTTGTCGCGAACGCGCAAGGGACCCGAGTGCATCCAGACCTGGGCAAAGGGCTTGCCGTTGCCGGCTTCACTCTGGGCGATTTCATTTTCGTGGTGCGGGAAAATCAGGTCGGGACCGCCGCCGTGAATATCGAAGGTTTCGCCCAAGAGCTTGCAGGCCATGGCCGAGCATTCGATATGCCAGCCCGGACGGCCCTTGCCCCACTTCGAATCCCACTGGGGTTCGCCGGGCTTGGCACTCTTCCAGAGCACAAAGTCCAAGGGGTCGCGCTTGGCGGTCTTCACTTCGATACGTGCGCCCGACTGCAGATCGTCCAAGGACTTGCCGGACAACTTGCCGTAGCCGTCGAACTTACGCACGGCGAAGTCGACGTCACCGTCGGCGCCCTGATAGGCATAGCCCTTGGCCTCGAGCTTTTCAACGAGATTGAGCATCTCGGGAATATAGTCCGTGGCACGCGGTTCGTAGGTCGGAGCCAAGCAGCCCAGAGCAATCATATCTTCCTGCATGGCACGGGCGAATTCGTCGGTGAGTTCGTCGGTCGTGATATTGCGTTCGGCCGCACGGCGGATAATCTTGTCGTCAACGTCCGTGATATTGCGCACAAACGTGACCTTCATTCCGGAAGCTTCCAGCCAGCGACGCACGACGTCAAAAGCCACAAAGGTGCGACCGTGTCCGATATGACAGTAGTCGTACACCGTGACACCGCAGACGTACATGCGGACGTGATTGGGTTCAAGCGGCGTAAAAGGACTCTGCTCGTGGCTGAGCGTCGAATAAATCGAAAGTGACATAGTCGGAAAGTTTCCTAGTTTCGAGTTGTTTTGTCGAGACTTCAGTTGAAATCCGTTCAACTGAAACTCTTGCCTACATATTTTGAAAAGCCCGCGAGGGGTTCGTGGGCTAAAATATCGGATGCGGTTTTTCGCGTATCCGAGAAGTATAGCCGTCTGAGGCATTGAGCGTTCGGCTCGAATCGTCGGTTTTGCTTCTTTTTCGCTCGGCCTACCCGATTGTCGGGATATCGGACGAGCCCGTCACGCCCGCCGCCCACATTTTTTTGGATTCCTTTCCGTTCGAGATTCCCGTTCATGCGACGTTTGATTACAGCGACTCTTCTTTCTTTTGCCATCGCCTCCGCTTCGGCCGGGACGCAGATGGAAGATTTGGCCATGAAGCTTCATCCTGCCGATTTCCCGTTCCAAGTCGAACAGCTATTCGAAAGCGGCAACAATGCTTCTGCGCTCGAATTGGCCGAACTCGGTCTCAAGAAAAACCCGAAGAGCGCCCAGCTTCGCTTCATGCGCGCCAATGCGCTCGAGCGACTCGGCCGTACCAATGAAGCCCGCAAGGCCTTGAGCGACATGATTGCCCAGTATCCGGAAATCCCCGATCCTTATAACAATCTCGCCCGCCTTGAAGCCTCCGAAGGCCGACTCGAAGAAGCCATACGCCTTTTGCAGCGCGCCCTGTTGATCAACCCCGACTTTGCCCTGGCACGCAAAAATTTGGGCGACATCTACCTGGCGCTTGCTCGCGAATGCTATGAAATGGCGACTCCCGCCCTGCCCGCCAATAAAGTGCTCGCCGTCCGTTTACAGACCATCAAGCGTCTTGAAGCCGCCAATCGTTAATTCTTTTTATTTGTGAGAGATACTCTTATGAAATTGCGTATGCGTCTTGCCGCAGCCCTTCTCCCGATGATTTTGTCCGGAAGCCTCATGGCTGCGCCAGCCGACAGCCCCCTGGTCGAACTCGATACGTCCATGGGAAAAATCGTGATGCGCCTCTCGCCCGACCGCGCCCCCGTGACGGTTCGAAACTTCATCGACTATGTCAACGCCGGCCACTACAACGGTACGATCTTTCACCGCGTGATCTCCGGCTTTATGATTCAGGGCGGCGGATTTACGCCTGACATGCGTCAAAAGGAAACCCGTGCGCCGATTCCCTTGGAAGCCCGAGGCGGCATGCCCAACGACAAATACACCGTCGCCATGGCTCGTACGAGTTATCCGCATTCGGCTACTTCCCAGTTCTTTATTAACGTGAACGACAACAGCTTCCTTAATGCCGACGAAGCCGCCGACGGTCAGGGTTATGCCGTCTTCGGGACCGTCACGTCCGGCACGGATGTCGTTGACAAGATTGCCGAAGTTCGCACCGGTTTCCGCCGCGGCATGAAGGACGTGCCGCTCGAACCCGTCGTCATCAAGTCCGCTCGCGTCATCAAATAAGGCGACTCTGCGCGGTTCTCGCGTTCAGAGCCTCGATTTGTGCGACAATAAACGTTTCCGAGATCGAATTTCTCCCAATCCCGATCTCATTCATTAACGATACAAGTTAAAAAAGACATGATTCGTTTTACTACCAATCACGGTGTCATCGACATCGAACTCGACCATGAACACGCCCCGAAGACGGCCGCCAACTTCGAACAGTACGTTCGCGAAGGCTTCTACAACGGCACGATCTTCCACCGCGTCATCAAGGGTTTCATGATCCAGGGCGGCGGTTTCGAAGTGGGTATGCACCAGAAGCCCACGCACGATCCGATCGAAAACGAAGCAGCGAACGGTCTGAAGAACGACAAGTACACCATTGCCATGGCCCGTACGACGGATCCCCATTCCGCCACGGCTCAGTTCTTCATCAACACCGTTGACAATGACTTCCTCAACCACACCGCTCCGACCGCTCAGGGTTGGGGTTATGCCGTTTTCGGCAAGGTCGTGGCCGGTCAGGAAGTGGTCGACACGATCGGTCTCGTTCGCACCGCCACGCGCGGCTTCTACGGCGATGTGCCCGTTGAAGACGTTGTGATCGAAAAGGCCGAACTCATCTAAGTCGAGCCTAGGAAAGGTCGGCCTTGAGTCGGCCTTTCTTTCGAACCGGGCGCGCAGATGGGCATCCAAGCCCCGCGCGCCTTTTTCATGACCCATTTATTCTTCTTCGGTTGCCCACTATGTCCGACAAGCAAGTTCCGGTTCTGACCGGTTTAACAAGCGTCGAGCCTCTGACGAATCCCGTCGTCATTTCCGACCTCAATCTCATTGCCAACAAACCGAAGACCATTATGGCCTTCCTTCGTTTCATGAAGAGCTATGCGCCGCGCTACGCCGAACTCGTCATTTTGGGCGATTTGTTCGACTACTGGACGGGCGACGACACGATGAAGGAAGCCGCCCCGATCGTGGCGCAGTTGAAGCACTATGCGTCATCGGGACACCGCCTGATTATCTTCCGCGGTCAACACGATTTCCTTCTGGGACAGGATTTTGCCAACGAGTGCGGTGCCGAGCTCGTTAAAGGGCCGACCGTCATTCGCGTGATGGACACCGACATTCTCTTTGCGCACGGCGACGAATGGTGCATCCGCGATCTGGCTTATCAGCACTGGCGCGAAACCGTGATGGATCCCCTCTGGCAGGAAAGCCTTCTCTCGCATCCGGTTGAAGAACGTATCGAAATGATTCGTTATGAAAACGATATCCGAGAAGCCGAAGCCGCCAATCCCGACATTCCCACAAGTACCGACGTTATCGCCTTCCTCAACGCCGGATCGGTTTCGTTCACGGTTCCGAAAGTCCAACCCGGATAAACCTCCGTGGAATGTC
>JAHHRG010000056.1 GCA_020025965.1 Sutterella sp. | reverse complement strand
TACCGGCCTGTCACGCCGGGGGTCGCGGGTTCGAGTCCCGTCCACTCCGCCAACAGATTCGAAAAAGGCGAACCGCATGGTTCGCCTTTTTTTTCGACCGTTTGATGAAACGTCAGTTTTGTCAAGCAAAAAAACTAATGTAAAAAGACCCCGCCGAACAGTTTCGTTACGGCGGACAAGAAAAAAGGGAAGACCATGCTTCAGGCATTTCGAGATCACAAGCGATGGCTTATGTTCATCGCTATGGTGTTGATCATTCCGAGTTTCGTTGTCACGGGTATTTACTCGTACAACCGCATGTCCGCGGCTGACAACGCCATCGCTAAGGTCGGTGAGGTTTCTATTACACCGGAAATGTTCGACCGTACCAAGCGCGATCAACTCGAACGTTTGCGTCAGCAGATGGGCGAACAGTTCCGCGCCAGCATTCTCGATTCTGAAGAAGGACGCGATGCCATTCTGAATCAGCTTCTCGATACGACCGCTATCGAACAGACGGTCGCAAAGAACTACATCACCGTTTCCGAAGCCGATGCTGTGAACCTCATCAAGAGTGCCGCTGCTTTCCAGGAAAACGGCAAGTTCAAGCCTGAACTCTACGAACGCTTCCTGCAGAGTCAGGGCAAGTCCGATCAGCAGTTCGTTTGGGAAATCCGTAATTCTCTCGCTCGCGAAGCCCTCGTTTCTGCCGTTTCCGGGACTTACCCGATGCCTGACGCCATCGTTCGCGGCATGCACAAGATTCTCACGGAAGAACGTCACATCCGCACGAAGATCGTGAACATTGATCAGTTCTTCGATAAGGTCTCGGTTACGCCTGAAGAAGTGAAGGCCTACTACGACGCTCATCGCGACAACTTCAAGGCTGTTGAACACGTCAATGTTGAATTCGTCACGCTTTCTCCCGAAAACTTCAAGGATAAGGTCACGGTTAATAAGGAAGAAGTGCTTGCTTATTACGAACAGAATAAGCAGCGTTGGTCCACGCCTGAAGAACGCAGCGCAAGCCACATCCTGATCGAATTCGGGAAAGACAAGGCCGCATCGAAGGCCAAGGCTGAAGAAATTCTTGCTCGCGTCAAGGCCAATCCGAAGACTTTTGCTCAGGAGGCTGCCGACAACTCCGCCGATCCGGGTTCCGCTTCTCAGGGCGGTCAGCTCGGCTTCTTCGGACGCGGTGTAATGGTTCCTCCGTTTGAAGACGCTGTTTTCTCCGCTAAGGTCGGCGACATCGTCGGTCCGGTTGAAAGTGATTTCGGTTGGCACATCATCAAGGTTGACGACATTATCAAAGCTCAGGCTCGTCCGTTTGAAGAAGTAAAGAGCACCATCGAAAAGGAATACGTCGAACAGATGGCCGTTCGTCTTTTCGCTGAAAAGGCCGAAGACTTTACGAACATTGTCTATGAACAGGCCGACAGTCTCGAACCCGTCGCCGAAGAGTTCGGTCTGAAGATTCAGACGGCTGACAACATCACCCGTCAAGGCATTGTTGGCAATCCGGCGTTGAAGCCTCTCTTTAACGATCACATGATTGACAACCTCTTCAATGACGAATCCCTTCAGGAAAAGCGCAATACGAGCGCCATTGAAGTCAGTGCCAACATGCTGATGTCTGCTCGTGTCACGAAGTATGTGCCCGAATCCGTTCGTCCGCTCGAAGAAGTGAAGGGCGACATTGAAGCCGGTCTCAAGCTTCAGAAGGCTACGGAACTGGCCAAGGCCGCCGGTGAAAAGGCGCTTGCTGAAGTTCGCGCATCGAAGAAGATGGGCAGCGACTTCGGTGAAGCTCTCTGGGTTTCCCGTCATAGTACGGCCGGCCATCCGAGCGACTTCGTCAATCACGTGGTTGCCATTCCGGCTGAAAAGCTTCCTGTTTACACGGGGATGTCGGTTGCTGGCGGTGCTTACATGATCGCCTACGTTGACGAAACCAAAGTCCCGACGCCGGGTGACCGTGAATTGCAGTCTCTTGCCACGGAACTCGCTTCCGTCTACGGCGAAGCCGATCGCATCGGATACCTGAAGGCTCTGCGCGAAACGCTTGGCGAAGAAATGCTTCGTCCTGATTTCGTCAAGGGTGAAAAGTCCGACGACGACATCTAATCCCGTAGCGCTTAGCTAAAGAAGGCCGGCCTCGAATGCGATGCCGGCCTTTTTCTTGAGTATGAAAAAAGCACGCTCGTCGAACAGCGTGCTTTTTTCGTTAGAAAAACTTAGACGTTTCAGTTTTTCTTGTCTCGCATACCCACGAGGCGGTGGAAGGCGGCTTTCATGTCGGAGCGAACGAGTTCGTTACGCATTTCAAAAAGCTCTCGATAGCGTTTCGTGATCTTTTCGTCCGGCTGATAGTGTGCGTCGAGCACGATGTTGGCGGCCAAGGCTTCTTTCACGTCCTTGGTATCGCCAACGGCGTAGGAAGCGATGATGCAGTTTGTTAGTACGGCACCGCCGGCATTCTTGTAGCGAACGATTTCGGCATCGAGCATATGGCTCTTGATCTGATTCCAGAGACCGTCGCGACTGCCGCCTTCGGTTACGGTAATGCGGTTCAAATTGACGCCCGCTGCACGGTAGGAGTCAGCCAAACCGATGTAGTCATAACCGATGGCTTCAAGTACGGCACGCCACATGACGAACTGATCGTCGTCCATCGTCATGTTAAGGAAGCATCCGCTCGCTTCCTTTTCTTCACCGGATCCGCCCGTGAGGTAGGGAAGGAAGAGAACGCCGTTGCTGCCGGCCGGCACTTTAGCGGCGCCGGCAGAGAGCGGTGCGTAGTAACTGCCGTCTTCGGGTTTCTGACAGACGTTGTCTTTGAACCAGCGAAGAGAGAGCCCCCCCGTACGCACAAAGCCCCAATAGAAATAGGTGTCGGGCAACGTGCCGGAGTTAAAGATCAAACCGGTGCCGGGCTTGGAGAGTTCGGGAACGATCCCCTTCGTTGACACACAGAACATGGCGCAGGTACCCGCCACGTCAACGCCCTGATTGGCTTCGAAAATGCCGGAACCCAGCATCGACTGCATTGTGTCGCCCGCACCTCCCAAGATGGGAATGCCGGCTGGAAGGCCGGTTTCTTCGGCGACGGCTTCGCAGAGTGTGCCGATCTTGTCCCACGGCTTTACGATCTTCGGCATGTACTTGCGGTCAATACCGAGGATGGCGAGCTGTTCTTCGGACCAGGTCTTCTTCTGAACGTCGTAACCCAAGCCCCAGCCTGACATGGCGCCCCAGTCAATGAAGGCGTCTTCGGCCTTGAGACCGGCGAGGTGCATGAGGATGTAGGGGGCGTTGTGAACGAACTTGACGCCTTCCTTTTGGAAGCCTTCGTGGTTTTTCAGGAGCCAACGGGCAAACATGGCGGGAAACATCGGCGAAGCGACGGGGTTGCCGGTTTCGCGGCCCCAGATGTCGAGTCCCATGGCATTGATTGCTTCGACGTCGGGCGTCGTACGCGAGTCAAGATAGTTGATATAGGGCGTGATTGCATTGCCTTCGGCATTGACACCGACAATCCCGCAGATGATGCCGTCGCCCATTACGGCGCGAATAGCTTTGGGGTCGCGTCCCATTTCCTTCAAGGATTGAACGCAAGCCTTCATGGAACGAACGGTGATGTTGAAAAACTCATCCGCGCTCATTTCCACCCAACCCGGATTCGGGTAGGTGAGATGCGTGGGCAGGCTGTGGCTGATGAGGCACTGAAAGTTTTCGTCATAGACGGCTACTTTCACACTTTGTGTCCCGGCGTCAAAGCCCATGTACAGTTTTTCCATACGGTAGGTCTCCATTTGGTAGGAATTGCTTGAATGCCTCTATTGTAATGACTGAGGCATAGACGACGAGAACGGAAAAAGATCGAAACAAGAAAAAAGCGAGCCCGGCGGAAAGGTTCAAAAAAGGCTCTGGAAGAAAGTCACTAAAGCGGATTTGCTAAAATCAACAGATTGTGTTTCCCCTGACGGGAAGGCGAAGATTTTTTTGCATTGTGTGAAATATCGAGAAGAATTCATGGCGAAGACGAGCGCGAAGAACGAAGAATACGGCGTGTCATCCATTCGGGTCCTCAAAGGGCTGGAACCTGTTAAACAGCGTCCTGGAATGTACACCTTGACTGATAACCCTCTGCACATCATTCAGGAAGTGATCGATAACGCGACCGACGAAGTGCTGGCTGGTTTCGGTACGCGAGTCGAAGTCACGTTGCAGGCTGACGGCGGCATTACCGTCGAGGATAACGGTCGAGGCATTCCGACGGGGATCCACCCGGAAGAAAAGGTCCCCGTGATCGAACTCGTTTTTAGCCGTCTGCATGCGGGCGGTAAATTCAGTAAGAGCGACGGCTCGGGTCCCTACTCCTTCGCCGGCGGTTTGCACGGCGTGGGTGTTGCGGTGACGAACGCTTTGTCGACGCGCTTGGACGTGACTGTCTGGCGTGACGGAGAACAGTCGTCGATGGGCTTTGCAGACGGTGAAGTTGTCTCCGCGCTTGAAAAGAAGCGTAGCCCGCGTCTCAAATCACAGACGGGTACTCGCGTGACGGCGTATCCGGATCCGAAGTATTTCGACTCCGCCAAGATTCCCGAGGATGCGCTTGTTCGTCTCTTGCGATCCAAGGCCGTCTTGCTGCCGGGATGTGAAGTTATCTATCGCAACGAAAAGAAAGGCACTGAAGAAACCTGGAAATACGAAGGCGGTCTCGGTGAGTACCTCGAAAGCGAAATCGTCGGCGAAGCCGTGATTCCGGCCTTTGAAGCGAAGGGCTTTGCCACTGAAGAAACCGAAGGTTTTGCGCCGGGTGAAGGAGCTTCCTGGGTCGTCATCTGGACGTCCGAAGGTCCTCTGAAGCGCGAAAGTTATGTGAATTTGATCCCGACCGTTTCGGGCGGGACACACGAAGCCGGTTTGAAGGACGGTCTTTATCAGGCCATGATGGCCTTCATGCAGGCCTACGGTCTGCAGACGAAGAACGTGAAGATTTTGTCCGAAGACGTCTTCAGTCGTGCCAGCTTCGTGTTGTCGACGAAGGCTTTGGATCCGCAGTTCCAGGGCCAGACGAAGGAAAAGTTGACGAGCCGCGAAACGATGAAGTTGGTGAGCGGCTTTGTTCGTCCGCAGTTCGAATTCTGGCTGAACGACCATATCGAAGAAGGCAAGAAGCTTGCCGAACTGATCGTCTTCCAGGCTCAGGCTCGCCAGCGTCAGGCAACGAAATACCGTAAGAAGAAGTCTTCGACCGTGGCCGTTTTGCCCGGTAAGTTGACTGACTGTGAATCGGACGATATCGCTCGAAACGAACTCTTCATCGTGGAAGGGGACTCCGCAGGCGGTTCCGCTAAGGCCGGCCGCAACAAGGAATTCCAGGCCATTCTTCCCTTGCGCGGGAAGATCCTCAATACCTGGGAAGTTGATGCCGATAAGATTTTCAGTTCCGACACGGTGCACGACATCGCGGTCGCCATCGGTGTCGATCCGCATCACAAGGAAGGTGATCCCGATTTGAAGGGCCTTCGATACGGCAAGATTTGTATTCTCTCGGACGCTGACGTGGACGGGAGCCATATTCAGGTTTTGTTGCTGACGCTCTTTTACCGTCATTTCCCGAAGCTCATCGAATTGGGACACGTCTATGTGGCTATGCCGCCTCTTTATCGAGTTGATGTGCCTAAATTCAAGCGTCGTCCTGAAAGAAAGCTCTATTGCTTGGATGATCGCGAACTGCAGCGTACGCTCGCTCAGCTCGGCAAGGAAGGTATCCCCGAAGAGAAGCTCTCCATTTCCCGATTCAAAGGTCTGGGCGAAATGGCCGCCAAGCAGTTGGCGGAAACGACGCTTCATCCCGATACGCGTCGCCTGCTGCCTGTCGGTATCGGCGGCATTACGCAGGAAGTGACGCAGGAAATCATGAATCTCCTCATGGCTACGAAGGGCGCCGACGGCCGCCGCATGTGGATGGAAGAATACGGCGATCGTGTGGAAGCCGACGTCTAAAGGATGAGAAGCAATGGCAAAGAATGATGATATGAAGGACGAAGGCTTCGGTCTCGAAGGCAGCTTGTTCGGCGAACTTGACGACACCGCCAACGAAGAAGAAAAGGCCTCTGACATTGAGTTGATCGAAGAAAATGCCGAACCCGATGTCGATGAGGCTTCGGAAGATGCGACTGTTGAAGAAGAAACGGCAGAAGACACTGACGAAGAAGCTGATGGCGAAGAGCTTGAGGATGACGAAGAATCGGCAGAGAAGCCTTTGAACGCCAAGGAAGCCCGTGCCGCCGCCTTCGGCGAACGTCTTGAAAGCGTGATGACGGGCGATGTGGAAGAAGACGGGCAGTTAACGCTCGCACGTTATGCGAGCCGCGCCTATCTCGAATACGCCATGTCGGTCGTGAAGAGCCGTGCGCTTCCTGATGTCTCCGACGGTCAGAAGCCCGTTCAGCGCCGTATTTTGATCGACATGGAACGCATGGGCGTGAAAGCCGGTGCCAAGGCCGTGAAGTCCGCTCGTGTGGTCGGCGACGTTTTGGGTAAATATCATCCGCACGGCGACCAGTCCGTTTACGACGCTATGGTTCGTATGGCTCAGAACTTCTCGCTTCGCTATCCGCTCGTGGACGGCGAAGGGAACTTCGGTTCTCGCGACGGCGACTCTCAGGCCGCTATGCGTTACACGGAAGCTCGTCTGATGCCGATTGCTCGTTTGCTTCTCGAAGAAGTGGACACCGGTGCCATTGACTTTACGCCAAACTACGACGGCAATTTCCAGGAACCGGTGACGTTGCCGGCCAAGCTTCCGTTCGTCCTTTTGAACGGATCTTCCGGGATTGCGGTCGGGATGGCGACGGATATTCCGTCGCACAATTTGACCGAAGTCGCGAACGTTTGCGAGCGCCTGATCGACAAACCGGAAGCTACGCTCGACGAATTGATGGATCTGATGCCGGCCCCGGACTTCCCGTGCGGCGCTCAGATTATTTCGCCTCGCAGCGTCATTCGCGACATCTATCGTACGGGCCGCGGGAAACTACGCGTTCGTGCGAAGTATCACTTTGAAGAGCTCGCCCGCAATCAGTGGCAGTTGGTCGTCGACGAATTGCCGCCCGAATCTTCGTCTCAGAAGGTCCTGAACGAAATCGAAGCGATCACGAACCCGACGCCGAAGTCCAAGAAAGACAAGCGTCCCGTGTCGGCGAAGGTCTTGCAGGCCAAGGCCGCCATGCTTGCTTTGCTCGAACGCGTTCGAGACGAATCGAACGAAGAACGTCCGGTGCGTCTCGTCTTCGAACCGAAGACGAGTAAGATCGACCGTCAGGAATTTGTGACGGCGCTTCTCTCGCAGACGTCGATGGAATCGAATGTTTCGGTCAACTTCGTGATGCTCGGTATTGACGGGAAGCCCTGTCAGAAGAACCTCATTCAGATTGTCTCCGAATGGATCGAATTCCGACTTGAATCGGTGCGTCGCCGTACGGCCGCCCGTCTTGAAAAGGTACTCGACCGCATTCACGTCTTGGAAGGCCGCTCGCTTGTTCTCTTGAACATTGACCGCGTTATTCAGATCATTCGTGAAAACGACGAGCCGAAGGCTGCTTTGATGGCCGAATTTAAGCTCACCGAGCGTCAGGCCGACGATATTCTCGAAATTCGCTTGCGTCAGTTGGCTCGCTTGGCTGCGATTGCAATCGAACGCGAATTGGCCGAATTGACAAAGGAAAAGAACGGTCTCGAACGTATTTTGGGCAGCGATGCCGTTCTTCGCCGTACCGTGGTGAAGGAAATCCGTGAAGCCGCAAAGGAATTCGGTGATGAACGCCGTACGCTCGTCGAGGAAGCGAAGGTCCTTCAGGCCGAGCAGATGATTCCGGACGAACCCGTCACGGTCATTCTTTCGAAGAAGGGCTTCGTGCGTACGCGCCAGGGGCACGATATTGATGCCGCTTCGCAGACCTACAAGGTCGGCGATGCCTTCGATATGGCTGTCGAATGCCGTACGGTCGACGATCTGACCTTTGTGACCGATACGGGTCACTCCTACACGGTAAAAGTGTCGGCTATTCCGGGCGGCCGCGGCGACGGTCTGCCGCTCACGTCTTTCGTGGATCTTGATAAGGACATGAAGAAATTCGTCGGCGTTTTTGCCGGTACGGACGAAGAAGACGTGGTGTTGGCATCGACCGACGGTTTCGGCTTTGTCTGCCAGGTAAAGGATTTGAAGAGCTCAATCAGAAGCGGCCGTACCTTTGTGAAGTTGAACGAAGGCGCCTCTCTCCTTCCGGTCATGACCGGTATGCCCGCCAAGACGCACTTGGCCTGCTTGTCTGCTCGCGGCCGACTGATCGTCTTTGAAACGGGCGAACTGCGTCGCTTGTCAAACGGCGGTATGGGCGTCACGTTGATGAAGCTCGAACCCGGCGAAACGCTTCTTGACGCAACGCTCGTTGACGAAGAGGGCCTGATCGTGAGCGGCACGGGCCGCGGCGGTAAGCCGAGAGAAACGCTGATTTCGAAGCGCGCTTTTGCGGACTATGTCTTGCATCGTGCTCGTAAGGGTCGTGCCGTGCCGGTTTCTTGGCATCCTGAAAAGATCGAATCGACCGTGGAGGCCGAGAAGAAATCGGACGGCGAGAAGGAAGACCTTGTCATTGCGCTCGAGGATGAAACGCCGCGACTCTTGTAAATTCAATTCGTAGAAAAACTGCTTTTGGGGGCGCCCGATGAAAATTTCTTTCGCTCGATTTGTCAAAAGCCTGTCTGTCCGACTTCTGCTTCTCACGCTCATTTGGGTGAGCTTTATTTCCACTACGGTGGCCTATACGATGATGCTCAACTGGGAGCTTGAAGCGAGTAGTGCGGCGACCAATATGATCGAAGATCTCCGATACCACTCTTTTCGGTCGGCGCTCTTTGCTCAAAAGCAATATCCCGAAGAGGATTTTCTCGACGAATTGAAGAGTTTTGACGAGCATATCGAGCAACTCAAAACGGGCGACAAATGGAAGCCTCTGATGATGCCCGATTCGCCCGAAGTGCAGGAGGCCTTTAAGGGCATCGTGCATTGCTGGAACACGAATCTCAAAACGGAGCTCCTGTTCGCTCGTGAGAGCGGCGAACAGGTGCCGATGCAGAAAGTGACGATTTTTGTCGAACAGCTTTCTGTCTTGGCAGACCACATTGAAGCCAATCGAAGCGGTCTTCTTTGGCAGTTGCGCTATCTCCAGGGACTCTTGATCGTTCTCGGGATCGGCAGTCTTTTTGCCATTGAATTTCTCCTGATGCGCTGGGTCATTCGTCCCTTGCGCGAACTCGGTGCCGGTATCGACAAACTCTGGGTGGGCGACTTAAACGTGCGCGTCAAGTCCGCATGTGACGACGAAATCGGTCAGATCACGGAGGGGTTCAATCAGATGGCCGAGCGCCTCAAAGACTCCTACGAAAACCTCGAACAGAAGGTTGCGGACAAGACTGCGTCGGTGGAAGAAAAAAACAACCACCTGCGGCAACTCTACGAAATGACCTCCTATTTGGCGCACCGTCAGGATATTGACGATATTTTCGAAGGTTTCCAAAATCGTGTGCTGGGTCTCACTTTGGCAGATGCATGTCTGGTGCAGTTGATGGACGAAGAGGATGACGTTTTGGGCGTCGCTGCTTCGCACGGACTCGCGGGCGACATTCTGAAAGCGGTAAACGACTGGCACGATGCGGTGATTTCGGCCGAGAACATTCTCGACAAGAGTTACCCTGTTTTCCTCAATCTGAGCGAAATGGACGGTGATCATATCCGTGTCTTTACCGACGCAGGTTTCCGTCAGTGCTACTGCTTCCAGATTCGCAGTGCGAACGTGAAGGGCATCTGTACGCTCTTTTATCAGACGCGTCGTCCGCTCTCGTCTCCGCATATGCGCCTGATGGAAAGCTTCTCGACGCACTTGGCGGTGGCGATTGAAAACGCCCGTCTGAGCGCTCGAGACGAACAGTTCGCCATCGTGCAGGAACGTCAGCTTTTCTCGCAAGGTTTGCACGACTCGATTGCGCAGACGCTTTCGTTCTTGAATCTCCAGACGCAGTTCCTCACCGATGCCATTCGCAACGACGACGTACACCTGCGCGACGAATCGCTGGAAAACATTCGCGAGGGCGTGCAGGAATGCTATGTGGACGTGCGCGAGCTGCTCGTGAACTACCGAGAAAAGCTTCATAAGGAAAACTTTATTGACGGTGTGAAAACCGTGATTCAGCGTTTTGAAGCACAGTCCCGCGTCAATGCCGAACTTCATGTGACGGGCGACGGTGTGGAACCCGATCCCTGTCAGAAGCTTCAGATCATCTTTATTGTTCAGGAAGCGCTCTCGAACGTTCGCAAGCATGCCGAAGCGGAAAACGTGGACGTACGCATTGACAACGACAAGGATCTGACGGTGACGATTATCGACGACGGTATCGGCATCGACAAGGATATTGTCGAAGTGAAGAAGGGTCGTCACGTCGGTCTCTCAATCATGGCAGAACGTGCCGCACGAATCGGTGCGACCGTTGAGGTGACACGTGCTTCGCCTATCGGAGGCACTCGCGTGAAGCTCTCCCTGAAGGAAGAAGCCCGACAGCTCAGTTAATGGCAAAACACCTGAATGCAGAAACGCCCGTCGATTAAAAAATCGGCGGGCGTTTGATTTTTAGGATCGGAGCTTGAGTCGGAAACGATCAATCGATTCCGAAGTCTTTGAGGCGAGCCTTCTTTTCCGGCGCATTGCAGAAGTTTGCCACGGGGCAGTTTTCGCACTCGGGGCTTCTGGCTTTGCAGCAGTAGCGACCGTGGAGAAGAATCCAGTGATGCGCGTTCTTGAGGTAGGCGGGCGGGACGACTTTCAGAAGTTTCTGTTCGACTTCGTCGGGAGTTTTCCCGGGCGCAAAGCCGGTGCGGTTGCAGACGCGGAAGATGTGTGTGTCGACAGCCACGGTCGGATGACCGAAGGCGACGTTCAAGACGACGTTCGCGGTTTTGCGGCCGACACCGGGTAGCTCGATGAGCTTATCGAAATCGTCGGGAACTTCACCCGCATACTTGTCACGGATGATTTCCGAGAGACCAATGACGTGTTTGGCTTTCGACTTATAGAGCCCGATGGTTTGGATATAAGGAGTCAAGCCTTCGACGCCCAAAGCGGCGATTGCTTCGGGGGTATTGGCGACGGGGAAAAGTTTGGCTGTCGCAAGATTGACCCCCTTGTCGGTTGCCTGAGCCGACAGGACGACGGCGACCAAGAGTTCAAAGGGAGTGGACCAATGAAGATCGCTCTGGGGATTCGGGCGTTCGGCAGCCAGCGCTGCCATGAAGGGTTCGCGGTCGGCTTTTTTAAACATGACAGGGTTCTTTATTTTTGCTTGGCGTTGGCTTGATGAGCCTTAGCCATGATGTCGGCAATTAGGCTGCTCTTCATGCTTGAGGGACGACGAAGACTTTCGAGTCGGGCTTTTTCGGCGGCCTGACGGGCTTCGCGACGAGCTTCTGCCGCACGGAAAGCGTCACGGGCGCGATGCGCATCTTCTCGGCTCCAGACATGACCGTTTTCGATCATGTCAATACAGTCCATCGGACAGGCGGCGAGACAAAGCGAACAGCCGGTGCAGTCTTCTTCGATGACACCGTGAAGATGCTTCGGTGTGCCGGCAATGGCGGACGTCGGGCAGACCTTCGTACACCAGGCGCAGCCGATGCAGTCTTCGGGACGAATGCGAGCCACGGCAAAGGGGACTTCATGGCCGTATTCGGGATCGAGCTCGACAACGGGGAGATTCAAAAGCGCCGCCAAATCGGCAATGCCTTTGGCACCGCCCGGTGCACAGCGGTTGATGGCCGCACCGTTCTCGACGATGGCTTCGGCGTAGGCATGACAGCCTTCAAAGCCGCACTGACGGCATTGGGTCTGCGGCAGAAGGTCGTCAACGGATTGAATGAGTGACAGGGTGCTCATTACTTCAATTTAATTGGGTTACCAGAGTGCCTCGACGAGGACCTGGCCGGGTTTACCGAAACGCGGCGATACCATGTCTCGGGTCTTGAGGTGAGCGCGCATCGATTTCGTAAAGCCCGGGTTCCCGCAAAGGAGAACGCGAGAGGATTCTGCGTCGATCTGAGTGTCGGCGGCTTTTTCAAGCTGGCCGGCTTCGAAAAGGTCGGGCAGACGTCCCGTCAATTCGGACGTTT
>JAHHRG010000055.1 GCA_020025965.1 Sutterella sp. | reverse complement strand
TTCCGAATCCCTGCATTTTACCCGTTTATCAAGCCAAGAGAAGTCGTGCTCGATGAGTTTTTATTCGCGCACGACGCCCCTCTTGCAACTTTAGAAAAAGACGACGGGCGAATGAAGATTCTTCAAAAAGGCAAGCACGCTGTAAGCCGTTGACGTGCTCGAGCGGGGATTGACCGGATCGGGTTCGGAACAAAACATCATTTCGGCATGGAGTCGCGGTCCGCGGATCGTTATGAAATGCCCGTTTTCCTTCGCAGTCGGCCGACTTACGATGCGAACCTTGGTATCGGCTCGTTCCGTCACAACGGCCGTGGCCACGCCTACGTTCACATTTTTCGGAAAGCCTGCAATCGCTTCTTCCATACTGCCTTCGAAAACGACTTCGTCCTCAGTCTCGGAAAGGACACGTTCGCCCAAACCGGGGGCGCCTTTCAAGCTCTTCGGTGCCTTAGTGCTCGTAATCGTGACTTCATCAGCTCCCATCAAACGGTAAGTGCACATCGCATCAAAGCCCCCGATCGCACCGTTGGCCACATAAAGACGGGCGCCGTGACTCAAAGCCGCGGTTTCCAGGCGTTTGTAATATTCACGGTCGGCGAGCGCACCGATCGAAACGATCATCAAATCGATACCGGCCTTAAGAACGGTTTCGGCATAGGCCTTCACAGCGCCGATCCCGGCGGTTTCGATCACCAGATCGGGCTTTGTTTCAAGCAGTTCGTCGATCGTTGCCACAGCAGCGGCACCGGTTTCTTCTGCCAGACGTTCGGCATGAGCTAAGGTTTTGGCCATCACGGTCGTCAACTCCCAGCCCTCACCGGCCAGATCAAAATGACGCGCGACAATGCCGCCCAAAGCGCCGCAACCGATCAAAGCCACTTTCTTCATTCTTCTTTCTCCTCTTGTTGCCGTGAAACCCATCGAAAGGAAAAATCAAGTGTACGCCTTGGAAACAACAAAGCGCTCGTTTCTCAGTGAAAACGAGCGCTTCGGATAAATGCTTCGATTCGGCGATCAGCGGTTGGTCTTACGAATGGCTTCGGAAATTTCCTTATCCATCCAGGCCAGACTTCGTTCGGCACGTGGTGCACCGCCGATCGTATAGGGTACGTTAATGTAGGTTAGCGTAATGCCCTTTCGATACTTGCAATTGCAGATAATCTTGCGGCCGGCCAGATATTCGTCATCGGGGAGCTTACGCAAAGCGGCCAAAAGCTGACAGCGCGCAGAGAGCTGCGTGTGAAATTTGTCAGGATAGCGCCTGGTATCGGTGATGACAATGTCTTCCATATTCATGGCAAAAAATTCCGCTCAACTAAATGAAAACAAATAAATGAAGTTCTAAGTATAGAGAATCCGAAGGTTCGATACCGACGGAGCGCACTTTAGAGGCCTAACCTCGCCTTCACTTCTGCCAAAGCCGCTTCCCAAGGGATTCTTTCCTGCTCGAGACGCAAGTTCTCTCCCCAGCGATCCGTCTGAAGGCCTTCGTAGACTCGGGTCTCGTCGGGCGTCAGATGCGTGAGTTTTCCCCGATACTGCTCTTTTTCCGAGATCGTCACGGCATAGCATTTCCAGCGTTCGACAGTCGCCTCGTCCATCAGGACGGATTCGGTCTGCGGCAAAACGGCGCGGACATTGTCAAGAATATCAAAGCCGTATGTATCGAGATCGCCCCAATAGAGAATCCGAGCATTTTTGAGCCACGGGATCTCACTCAAGTCACCCACATTATTCCCGAGCCCCAGTACCAGAACAACACCGGGCATATCCGGGAAAGCGAGCCCGGTCTGTTCATTTTCGGAAAAAACGACACAAACCGGCGCCAAAGGCAGAGTAGCCGCCTGACTTCTGGGAAGATCCAGATCCTCCAGGTTGGCGGTAAGCGCTCTCATTGCAGGATCAAGAACGCGAAATCGCAATCGGTTTTCTTTCACACGAATACCGAAGACCGATTCAAATGTCGTACTGGTGTCCGGCTCAGTCCCGTTCACCGCACGATGAAGAGCCAGGAAAAGCTTCTTGCGTTTCTCGTCCATCCACTTCGTATGAATGCCGGGAATCGGCAATTGACGGAGATAAAGATTCGTCGACGGGTGCTCGGCAAGCCATTCGTACACGCTGATAAAGCGTTCGACATCCTCATCCGTCCAGTCAGCGGCGCCTTTGACAAAGTCGAGCGCAAACTCTGAATTTTCTCGCAAAGCCGGGAAAGCTGTCATCAGTCGATCGAACCGGTGGCAGTCCTTCTTCCAATCGGTGAGTTCGCCCAAACGACGGGCAACTTCATCGGCGCAAGCAAAGTCGATCCGCTCCGGCACGTTCTGTTCGCCCATGGACGAAAACCGTCGGGCTCGCCATTGAATGGCCCCCTCACCCGGCTTTGCCTCGGCTTCCCAGTCGCTGATCCACTCGGTTAAGCCGGACCAACCCGCCTCTGCTGCTGTTTTATCGGATGGAACTCCCAAAGACAGAGACATTGGAAAAGCCGGCTTTACGGAGTCGAGTATCGAGTCTCCTTCAGCACCAACGCTGATAAGTCCCAGACATTCGGCTCGCTCCTTGAGCCAAAGGCGACGGTAACGTCGAAACTTTCGCGAGAGCTCCTCCCGAACCTCAGCCGGCTTTTTCATCATTTAGTCCTCGGTCTTGACGGCTTCGACACCTTCTTCTTCCTGCACCTGACGGGCACCTTCTTCGCGAGAAGTCGTCCAATTGAGACGCTGACGTTCATCGTCATACGGAACGGCAAGCAGGGAAGACGCGTTACGGTTGACAATATGCACCACACAGGCGCCGCCGATAAATGGTTCAAGAGTCGACACCGCCTTATCTGGCGTGGCGACAATCATCTGGAAGCCGAAAGCTTCGAAGATCTTCATCGACAAGGTCGTAAAAGAACTGTCCGCCTTGTCGAAGGCTTCGTCCAGCACAACCGGCGCAAAGGTCGGCAAATCGTCACTGTCGCCGCACAACTGATAGCGAAGAGCTGCCGCCAGACAGGTCGTCGTCAGCTTTTGACGCTGCCCGCCCGACTTGCCGGAAGTACTAGCGACATCCACAAAGGCACCGTGTTCGTTCACTTCTTCGCCCTTGAAGTCGAGGTGTTCGCGAACATCCAATGCACGGCGAAGTGCCGCTTGCGCCTCGGGGCCCTTGTCACGGATCTTTCCGACAATGGTTGAAAGGAGAGCAAAACGATCGTCTTCTTCTGCTTCGGAAAGACTGTTTGCCAAGTTCTTGGCTGCGGCCAAAAGCAGCTGACGGAACTCTTGAGCATCCGGCAAATTGCGGTCTTCGGGTTTAATCACCAAGAAGGTCTTGCGGCCGTTCGTATCGATGTTGTAAGGAACACGCTTCAAGCTTTCGTTCACTCGTTCCAAACCGTCCCGGATCTTTGCCTTTTCCGTTTTGAGCTGATCCAAGAGACGCGTCAACTGCTGCGCACTCTGTTCACGCAGAAGTTTACGGAATCGACCGCGAAATTCCGGCAATCGATCTCGACGAAGTCCCTCGAGGTAATCGAGGAACTCGGGGGCCGATTCGACCGAGTCCGTCATACGGCTCTTCATGTCGGGATTCTTCGCGAGGAAGACCACAAACACTTTTTCGATCGTCTGACGGCACTCGCTCATCTTGTCTTTCAAAGCACCGATCTCAGCCGTCAGCGCACGGCCCGCCGAATAGATTTCGTTCACGATCGAATCGAGCGTGCGCTTCTCCACTGCAATCCTCGCGGATAACTGCGGCACAAGTACGGCCGGGATCGCCGCAATCTTGGCGTCAAAGCGCTGATGCAAAGCCGCGAGCGCGCTTCTCGCGTTGTCGCGGGACTTTTCGGCGACCTTCACTTCTGAAGCCACGTCGATATAGCACTTACTCAGATCAGCAAGACGCTTTCGCTCGGTTTCAAGGCGTTCGGCGATCTTCTTGAGATCGTCACTGCCCTCGCGCAGACGGCGAATGTCCTTATCGAGTTTAGCGATCTTCATCACAAACGGTGTCGGATCGATTCGATTCCAGTCAAAAGCCAAGAAACGTTTAGCCTGGTCGCGCCTTTCGTTCGCCTGGCGTTCTTCGTCCATCAGGGTTTTGAGACGCAGATTGTCTTTGTCGAGTTCGCGCTCAAGCACCACGCATTCTTCCATGAGCGCTTCGAGCTTCTTTTCCACGTCGCTTCCCAAAACCCAGCCGCGCGGATCGTCAGGTCTAAAGCGATCGTTCTTTTCAAGACGACCGTGAGCCGTCTTGACAAGCCCCGACTTCAGGACGGCACGCTTTTCTCGTCGGAATTCTTCAGCCGTTTCCGCACAGAGATAGTCTGCTTCGGTTTCAAGCCACTGCATGAGACCGTCGGCAAATGGCGATTCGGCGACATCAATTTTCCAAAGCAGCGACCCTTCTCGCGGCGACTCGCTCGACTCCAAGACACGGCGACGATCGCGCATCAGACGCAACTTCTCGCCCCAATACTGAGAGGCCGCCAGTTCTTCGGCCTTTTCAAAACGATCGGCCGGCACCAATACCGTGAGCGCGACAGTGTGAAGCGCACGTTCGATCGCACCGCGCCAAGCGCCTTCGCTTTCTTTCACCTGAATGAGTTCGCCCGCAAAGGGAAGATCGGCCTCTTTCATATCAAGAAGCGTGGCAAGCTTTTCGCGAAGCTTGAATGGACCAGAAGGAATCCCGGTTCTGCGATCCTCGAGCAAGCGGATTTCGGCACGCAGTTCTTTCAACTGCGTCTTCACTTTATCGACGGCAATGACAAGCGTGCGCTTTTCATTTTCACGCGCTTCGTGATCGGCTTCACATTTTTCAATCAAAGCGTCGGCCGCTTCTCGGGTTTCATCAAAAGCCTCGGCCGTCGCCGGAAACGTCCAGCCGAGCGCATCAACGGCCACGGACGCTTTACCGCGTTCCGTCATCGTACGATCGCGATCTTCTTCGGCGCGCTTCTTTTCACGCTCCCAAGTTTCGATCTGTTCGCCACCCTTTTCGCGCTCCAGGCGTTCAAGATCGCGTACGCTACGATCGGCATCGTCCTTCTCCGTTTCCAAACGAGCCAACTCCGATTCACGGCGCACAACGGTTGCACCCCAACGTTCAACTTCTTTCGTCTGAAGATTGATGTGAAGCTTTTCACCGAAGGCGGTCAGATGTTCGTCTTCGAATTCGAGCCTGCGAAGGGTCTTTTCCCCTTCAAGGAGCGCCAGATAATTCTTCTCGGCAGGCGTCAGGGCGGCAATCTGTTCTTCCGCGCGAACCACGGCCTTATAGGACTTTTCAAGTTCCGTAAATTCGTCAGCCAGGGCTTCGGCCGTTGCAATCGTCTCGGGAGTATCGAGCATGAAGCGACGAACAAATTCGTTCAAGTCGCCCAAATTTTTAGCGGACTGCGTCTTATGAAGAAGGAGCATCGCCTTCTTCGAATTGATGCCCAATTCCTGCATGAACTTGGCTTCGTAGCCCGCAAAATTGTCAAAGAAAAAGCCGCCCTCGCCCAAACTCTTCTTAAAGTGGCGAACATTCAGATCGGAACCGAATTCCTCCAAATCTCGAGCCAAATCGAAGTCGTAGCGCAAGACCATGAAACGGCGTTGCAAATCGGTATTTGCGGTCGACGAGCCGGCAATCCAGAGGAGCTGCACAAGCGTGACGGTACGACCCTGCTGATTTTTAAGGGTAAGCGCCAGGGCAGACAAAACAGCCTTCTTACGCAAATATTCCACCGCGCCTTCGGCATCCATAGTCCAGGCGCCGCGCACATAACTCATGGCACTGCGCTCGCCGCGGCCCTTCGCCGATGCTTCATGCGCCGCCGCGTTAAAGTCGATACTTTTCGTCGGAACCAACAACTGCGAGAAGGCGTCGAGCAAGGTGGACTTACCCGAGCCCGATGCCCCCACAAAAAGGAAGCCTCGTTCGGCAATGTCAATCTGATGAACGCCCGAGAAAGTCCCCCAGTTCATCACCTGGAGTTTCACGGCTCGAAACTGCTCTTCCGGGAAAGCAAAAAGTCCCTGATCGTCAAACATCAGCACGCTCCTCGTCGTCAACATTCGCGGCGACCGTCTCGTTCACGGCAATCTCGGCCGGCTCTTTTTCGTAGAAGCTCTTCATCTTTTTGATGACATCTACAGTCATCAGTAATTTCAGGACGGGCGAGATTTCATAACTGCCGCTTTCTTTCGACAAAAGGCGCAAAACGCCGAATTCTTCGGCTTTGCGCACGGCTGCGTTGATACGACTCATAAAACCGGCTTCGTCATTCGTTTTGGCTCCAAGATCGAGCAAGCGCTCTTCAATGTCTTCGCGAGAAATCACGGCGCGCTCCTCGCGGCTTTCGGCTGCATGGAGCTCCGTCGTCAGAAAGAAGAAGAGATAGGTTTCGATATTGGTCATCGGCTTTTTGCGAATGAGTTTCGGGAAGACAAGTTCGTCTTCGTCGATTTCGGCAACAAAAGCCACCTGCTGATCACGATCAATCACAAGACGCAGGAAAAGATCATTCATTCGCGAACAAATCTTGGCTTCTTCGCGTTCCAACACGGCCCAAGACTGCGGATCTCGACGCCCGTCCAACACGGGGCCGACGAGCAATTTCACCAACGTACGTCGTGTATCAAGTGCAAGTTCTCCAGCATCACCAGCCCAGAGCGCAGCCTGCGGTTCAAGATCTGGCATCTCGGTCGAGGTCATCCAATTTTTCCTTCACAAAAAAGTATTCTTTCACGGTAGCGCGGCGCTTCACGCCGTCAAGCCCCGTCCATGCGAGTGTTTCGCGGTCTTCGCCCGGAAGCCCCGCCTTGATGGCGAGTTCCAAGAGCCCGATCACCGAGCTCATCCCCTGCTTTGCGGGATAAACATCCAACACGTCTGCCACACTCACTTGGCCGCGTTCTTCAACAAGCATTCTGATTTGGTCAATCAAACGACGGAAGTCGATTTCAGAGCGCGCCACACGTTCGCCGATTGCCGCCAAATCCACGTCGGCGGCTTCGGCAACGATAATCGGCGGCGGTAAGGTTTCTTCTGTCGGATCCAGCGGCTGGAGCTGCCAAAGCGAAGAAGCACGAACGCCAAGAGACGGCAAATCAACATCGGTCAACGCAATCGGACTCAAGTCTTCGGCGGCCAATGCTGCCTGCATGGCTTTCTTGAGTTCGTCGTTAATCAGACGTTCTTCTCGTAAATCGCGCTTTTCGACAAAATTGCGTAATCCTTTCGCCAATCGTGTCGTCGTTTCATGGACTTCACCGCCCTTATCAATCAAGCGTCGGCGCAAAAAACGAATGGCACGGCGTTCTTCCAACGTCATTTTCTCTGCAAAACGGCGCTCTAGCACGCCGTCCACAGCGGATTCCAAACGAGTCGATTCTTCGGGAGAATTCAAAAGCTCCCAGAACGCAAAGAAACTGCGCCCGGGTCCACTCTCGCGAATCAAGTCGAGGCCGTTAAAGATTTCATCAAGCACGTCGCCGCGAGAGAGAACGTTGTCACTCAAAATGCGTTGGCGAAGCTGAGCGTTCACATCATTGAAGCTTTCTTTAACACGATGAAAATCGCCCACCAAGCCGTCAAAAAGAGACAGAATCTCCCGGATACGTTCAAGTGCTTTGTCATCCGACATCACCGGCACGTCTCCCGTGTCGAGTTTCGCCATTTGCTTTAACAGATGTTCTTTCTGAAGACGAAGTTTTTCGCGACGGCGTTCAATATTGTCGTCCGTCTCTTCCTCGAGGCGAGAAAGTGCGTCAATCACGATCGCTAAACGGGATTCGGTTGCTTCAGTCTGCGGACTTTCAAGGTTTCGTACAAACTGGAGGGCCTCGGACGAGGCTGCGGTGAGGCTGTAAACCTCTTCGTCGGCACCTTTAGGCAGTGTGCGGCTCAGATAGCCCTGCGCCAACCAGTCGCGCACATAAGCTCGCGCCGACTGACCGACTACGACGGCATGGCGATCGGACAAGGCGGCGAGGCTTTTCTCCACCTTGTTATAAAGTTCGTAGGCAGGAATCGGTCCCTCGGCCTCTCCGAAATGCTCCTCCAGGATAGCGAGAATCATCACGCCGTTATCCGAAGCGAGCAATTTCCAGAGAGGCTTCTGACGTTCCTCTTTCAGTTTGATATAGAGGTGTTCGGCTTTCACGAAATCGGTTCACTATAGGTGTTTGCCGACTAATTATCGCGAAGTCCGCGGGCTTTTGCCCGATTTGGGTGCAAATTAGGCCAAACGGGTGAGACGCATCCAGAAGTCGACACCGACGGGCAGCACGGCTTCGTCATCCCAACAGAAATCGGGCGCATGGAGTTCGGCCGTATTGCCGACGCCTAAGAAAAAGAAGACGCCCGGCACCGCACGCTGATAAAAAGAAAAGTCTTCGGCCGCCAATACGGGGGCCGGCAACGTCTGTATGATGTCGCCCGTGTTCGCTTTCACGTCGGCAAAAAGCGCCTCGTTATTCCAAACGGCCGGATAACCGTCGCCGAAACGCAGAGACATTTCCGCGCCCGTTTCGTCGGCAATTCTCTCTGCCAAAGCGTGAAGCTTGGCGATGATCTTTTCTGCGACAGCGTCACTGTAAGTTCGCAACGATCCGCCGGCGATCGCTTCGCCCGCAATGGCGTTCTGAACGGTCCCCGCCTTAAAAACCCCGAAGCTCATCGTACGGAGATCTTCGGGCGGCAAGGATTCAACCGTATCGTAGGCCGCCGACACCCAGCGCATGCCGGCTCGCATGGCATCGATTCCTTCGGGGGCGCGGGAAAGATGCACGCTCTTTCCTTTTACCTTGAGCCACACTTCGTTCGAACGGGCCATCATAGGCCCCGGTGCCGAGAAGAGCTGACCCTTTTCCAACTTCGGCCACACATGCATGCCGAAAACTCGGCTGACATGAAAACGCTCGAAGAGCCCCGTATCGAGAATGGGTTTTGCGCCGCCGGTCGTCTCTTCGGCAGGCTGGAAGACGAAAAGAACATTGCGCGGGAAGCTCTCCCCGTTCTTCAAAGCCGCGTCAAGAAGCTCGGCCGCACGCAAAGCCATCGCGGTATGTCCGTCATGACCGCAGGCGTGCATTTTGCCGGGGTACTTGCTCGGGAAATCGACATCGGTGATCTCCTCAACCGGGAGCGCGTCCATATCGGCTCGAAAAGCCACGGTTTCGTCCCGACCGCAATCAAAGAAGATCGCCAGAGCTCCTTTCACCGGCTTCACCAGTTCGCCCTTCAATCCCTTTAGAACATTCTCGACATAAGCAAGCGTTTCGGGAAGTTCATTGTCAAGTTCGGGAATTTGGTGCAGGTGACGACGATGAATAACGACGGGATCGAGCATGAGCGTAGTGTCCGAAGAAAAGGAAAAGAAGATAACTTTTTTCAGAATAGCACGGCAAAATCGACATTCGGATAGGCAATCTCGCCTAGACGATATGAGCCAATCCAACATTTCCGCCATTTTTTGGCCCATCCGGCCTCGGAAGTGCTAAGGTATTTGCTGAAAGTTAGAGGCGCGGAAACGATGACCCCGCGGGGAGCCGGCAGGCTGAGAACCCGGGTTAGGCAATTCCGCCGAATTCGAACGTCGGGCACGCCGTTCGAATGGTTCGTCAGAGAAAATCTGCCGGACTGTCTGTCGGCCGTTGAGCCGACAGGAGCGCTAATCGCCCGGGTTCTATCCGTTAGGAACAGGAAATATCCAGGTCGGTGAGCGTGTCTCTACCGACCTTTTTGTTATCCCAAAATATTCGGAGCCTGACATGCGATTCCAAAACATCCGCGGTTCGATCGTCGCGATGATTACCCCGTTTAACGAAGACGGCAGCGTGAATTTTGACGCCCTTACCGTCATGCTCGAACGCCAGATCGCCGGCGGCACCGCTGCCATTCTGACGCTCGGCACCACGGGCGAATACCCCACGATGACGCACGAAGAAGATGCGGCCGTCGTCGAACATACCATTAAGACCGTTGCCGGCCGCGTTCCCGTGATCGTCGGTTCCGGTTCCAACTCCACCGCTACGCAGATCGAAATGTCCCGCCGCTATGAAGCGATGGGCGCGGATGCCCTTTTGATCATTGCGCCTTACTATAACAAGGCCAATACCGAAGGGATGTATCAGCACTTTAAGACGACGGCCGATGCCGTTTCCATCCCCTGCATTCTTTACAATGTTCCGGGGCGTACGGGTTGCTCGATTCCCGTGGAAGTGGTCGAACGCTTGGCCTCTCACCCCAACATCTGCGGCATCAAGGAAGCTTCCGGCAATTTGAGCTACGCCATGAAGCTCGCGCATCTTTGCGGTCCCGACTTCCAGATGTGGTCCGGCAACGACGATATCATTGTTCCGATGTTGTCGATCGGCGCCTCCGGCGTGATTTCCGTTTTCGCCAACCCGTTCCCGGCCGAATGTGCGGCGCTTTGCAACGCTTGGTTCGAAGGCCGCACTGAAGACGCCCGCCGAGATCAGATCCGCTGGTTGGAAGTCATTAACAATCTCTTTATCGAAGTGAATCCGATTCCTGTGAAGGCCGCCCTCAACATGATGGGTTTGAAGGCCGGTCCCTTGCGTCTGCCCTTGTGCGACATGACGCCCGCCCACACGGAAATTCTTCGTCGTTCCTTGGAAGCTCAGGGAGTTACTCTCGTATGAAAATCGTTTTGATCGGCCACGGCAAGATGGGCCGACTGATTGAAGAAACCGCGCTTGCAGCGGGTGACAGCATTGTCGGCGTTTTTACCGACGAAAACTTGGGTGACTTGGCGACCTTTGAAGCCGCCGACGTCGTGATCGACTTCTCGAATCACGTAGCCTTGCCCGCTGTCGTCGACTACGTCAAGCGAACGGGCACCGCCCTTTTGTCCGGTACCACGGGTTATTCGGAAGAAGAAAAGACGCTGCTCTTTTCCGCAGGCGACGCCGCTCCGGTTCTCTGGAGCGCCAACTTCTCGCTCGGCATTGCCGTTCTCGCCAAGGCTCTGAAACTTGTTACCGGTGCATTGCGTCCCGACTTCGACATTGAAGTCACCGAAACGCACCACAATAAGAAGGCCGATGCTCCGAGCGGTACTGCAAAGCTTTTGATCGAAGCTTTGGATCCCGCGCATGAGCTGACGCCCGTTTACGGTCGCGAAGGCTTTACCGGCGCACGCACGAGTAACGAAATCGGGGTTCACGCGCTTCGCGGCGGCACGGTTGCCGGCACCCATACGGTTCACTACTTTGGTCCCGACGAAGAGCTCGAATTCACGCATCGCGCTTCGAGCCGTCAGATCTTCGTTAACGGCGCACTGAAAGCCGCCCGTTTGCTCGTCAAAGAACCCAAGGGCGTGACGACGCTCGACACCCTTCTTTTCCGCTAAACCGAACACACTATATAGAGATACCTAAAAATGAACGCACAGGAAATCATCGACTACATCGCCAACTCCGAAAAGAAGACGCCGGTAAAGCTCTACGTCAACCTTAACGCTCCCGTCGACTTCAAGGCCGCCGGCGCCAAGGTATTCGGCGAAGGCATGAGTCTCGTCGTGTTCGGCGACTGGGCTAATCTGCAGCCCGTCTTGGCCGCCAATGCCGACAAGATTGCCGACCTCGTGATTGAAAACGATCGCCGTAATTCCGGTGTCCCGATGCTCGACATCAAGAACATCAAGGCGCGTATCGAACCGGGCGCCGTTATTCGCGAAAAGGTTGAGATCGGCGACGGTGCCGTCATCATGATGGGGGCCGTGATCAATATCGGTGCGGTCGTCGGCAAGAACACCATGATCGATATGGGTGCCGTTCTTGGCGGCCGCGCCATCGTTGGCAACAATTGCCATATCGGCGCCGGTACGGTCCTGGCCGGCGTTGTGGAACCTGCTTCCGCCACGCCTGTTACGGTCGGCGACAACGTCATGATCGGTGCCAATGCCGTCGTGATCGAAGGCGTGCAGATCGGTGAAAACGCCGTTGTGGGTGCCGGTTCGATTGTGATCAGCGACGTTCCGGCCAATGCCGTGGTCGTCGGCAACCCCGCCCGCATCATCAAGATGAAGGACGAAAAGACGAGCGCCAAGACTGCGCTTGTTGACGCGCTCCGCAAGCTCTAAAAGATTTCGCTTTTTGAGATTGGCCCGATATATGTGTCATATATCGGGCTTTTTTATACCCGAAAGTTTTTTCCATATAGGACACTCTTTCTCGAATCTGCAAAAAGTGCAAAAATTCTTATCGCCGGGGCTCGGACGGCCGGTTTTTCCCTTTTTCCTCCGTATAATGAGCCTTCCTACTTTCTTATAGAAGACAAAAACATATTATGAACAAGACCAAGGTCGCCCTTATCCTTTCCGCCATCATCACGCTCTCGTCCGTTGCGACGGCTGCCGATGCCGCTCGTCCGCGCGGAAAGATGACGATGAAGCGTCCCGTTCCTGTTTTCCAGCAAAAGCGTGTTGCCCCGCCCGTGACAAATCCCGTTCCGGCTCGTC
>JAHHRG010000054.1 GCA_020025965.1 Sutterella sp. | reverse complement strand
CCGTCTCCGCCCAAAGAAGCGCCTCCAGAATCGGCGTACAGCCGTAGCCCGTCACAAAGTCAATGCGAAGCGCCGTGTCGACAATGGACGAAGTCCAGTCGGCAACGGGCGACACGCTTCTCGAGGTTGCCCCCGGGAAGACACCCATAGCAGCCGAATAGCCCTTCGTGACTCTGAAAGCTTCAAGAAGCCTCAGAGCCGCGACTTTGGCCAAGGCCAACTGCGAATCCGTCATCGAACCCGATGTATCAAGAAGGACTTCGACGGCCGTTTCACGCCCGCGGACACGCACGGGTTTGCGGAAAATCCGGTTTTCCCCAGCGAACATCAGCGCGAGCGCGTCGTCATCGACTTCAAAACCAACGTTGGAGAGCATCTCGGGCCTTGGCACGGGATGTTCCAGCGCGGTCTGGAAAAGATGACGCAAAGCCCCCGAACGATTCCACTCCGAGTAAAAGAGCTTTCTTGCTTGAGCCGGTTCTTTCGGATCCCGAAGGTGAAAATCCCCTCGGTCGGCAAAAGCCGAACTCTGCATGCCGAGCGCCTGATCGTGATTACTGTTGGGATCGGGCGTCATCAGCTGACGGAACTTCTCGATATGATCGGACGCTCCCTGCCACTTCGCCACACAGCAAAGGTCGGTGAAGTTGCGAGTGAGCCGTTTCGCTTCGGCAAGCCCCGGGACCAAAGCCTTCGGGACCGCCCAAGGCGACACTTCGCCCGATGCGGAGAATAACCCCGGCGATTCGTCACCAAACGGACTCGGATCGGGAGACTCGGTTTCGGAAGAAGCCATATCACCCGAGAAACGGTTGAGATCCTTCATCGCACGATCGCCGAAGTCGCCCAGAACGGCCAGTACTTCGCGAGCGAGCATGACGGCATCACCCGTAGACGTCATTAGCGAAGCCCGATCGGCAACGGCCAAAACGGCCTTCATACACTCAACACCGAAAGCCCGTCGGGCTTCGGCGAGAAGATGAATCGCATCGTCCCGGAGATTCGTCAAGTGAAGCTCCTTCACCTCCATGTAAAAGAGAATGGTCTTAGCCAAGAGCTCGGGGGCCGTCATCTTTTTAGGAAGACGCCAAGACGCCTCTCCTGCAGCCGCATAGGCTTTGAAGAGCGCCGACCGCCAGAGCAGATAGCCTGCATAGTCTTTCGCACCTAAGCCGTCAATACGGATGTCTTCGAAGATATTCGTCAATTCCTTTAAAGGAATCGACTCCAATCCCCGCACCGCATTGAAGTCCGTGTACTTGATATGCTGAATCTCATGGACACCGTGCCCGTAGCAGTAAACCGCTGCGAGCGGATTGGTGAGATCCACAGGCCCCAGCCAGATGGAACGACCGTCCGTTTTTGGGCGGTCGGTGAAGAAGACACGAATGCCTTCTTTCCGACACATCCCCTGAAAAACGAGCGGTGCGGCACCGGCCAAAGTCTGCCCCGACGCTGCTCCTCGGACTCGTAAAAAGTCCGTAGCCACCTCGGCTCCCCGAAGGGAGTTCCAGCGCTTTTGCTCACGAAGCTGTGCTGGCGTGAGCGTTTTCTCGGTCTTGCGTCGCATACCCGTTCTCCTTTTAACGGCGGTCCGTCTTCACACGGCGGTGAGAGGCACGCAAAGTCCCGACGATATCGCCTAAAGCCGTCATAAGAAGGCTTTCTGCGGTTTCGCGGGCCGTCGCGTCAAGTGCTTCGGTGAAGCTCACCCGGATCAGAGACCGGAGGAGTTCGGCCGAATTGGCCGCACCCCATGCTTCCGTCCCGGCTGCGAGCAACATATCGCGCAGGCGCGTCAGCGCACGAAGCGAAATGGGCACCGCAGCGGCACTGAAGCCGATCGTCTTCGATTCCGAAGCAGTCTGACTGTCGCGCCCGGCTTTGGCGAGCATGTCGCACATCACCTTGAGGGCACCGGGTTCAAAATGCTCGCGATGAATCGGAGCGATACCGGCCAAGAGAAGACTCGAGGCCATCTCTTCCGTATGGCTTTCCATGCGCAAGTGCCAGAAGCGGTCGATAACCGACCTGTCCTGAACTTGACGACCGTAGAAGCCTTCGTCAATCTCGACCGTATGTCCGCGCGTATTGTCCGTGACAATCACGCGGGTGTCGGGATGACGGAGGATGACTTCCCCCGTAGCGGGGTTGTCAAGCGGGAGGCCTTCCAAAATGTCGTTGCAGGAAACCCACATGTCGGCGGGAGCGGTGGAGAACTCGTTGATAATGAGCGTCCAGCCGTAGCGCCACGCCATCGCAGCCGGTCCGTCCTGCCAATAAGTGGCATTGTCGCGGGCAACAAAGTGCCCGATCAATTCGCGTCGGTCCATGCGGGCACGGGCGGTGACCGATACGACGGGCACGCCCAAACGGGCACAGAACTGCATGGCCGTGCTCGTCTTGCCGGAACCCGAAGGACCGGACATGTAGAGCGGTTCGGCCTTACCGAGACGCCACCACAACGCGAGGTTGCGATAGGTATCGGGCGAGAACTGATGGAGGGGATTGATGGCGGGGATGCGCTGTGCGGACTCTTCGGTCAGCAAATCGCGATTGAGACCCAGGCAGCAGCCGAAGGATTCGTAACCGAATCCGAACTGCGATGCCGGGACCTTGACGGTCGGATGAGGAAGTTGCGTCATTTTCTTTTTCCTTTGAGAAAAAAAACGAGGACGCAACCCCTGATGACCTGTTGAAGGATCCCGAGGGCTGACGCCCTCGTAGGGTTTACAGATAGTGTGAATCGAAAGAAATGTTCCTTTCGACGGCATTTTTGGACTGGTCCGATGTTGCCGAACATCGCTGAATAAGCATTGACGATTCTCTCCGAAAGTCGCCCCGTTTGTCAATGAGGAAATACTCCGATAGTGCCGACCTTGTCTAAACCTGTCGCTTCAATAAGGCATTTTCACTTCGGCAACAAGCTATTTCCGTGATTTGACGACTCCAAAACCAGCCGAGTGCCGAAAATGTCCTCACCCCAAGCGATTTCGAAACCCTTTCCTCTCTTTTGTACTTTTTGTCGCTTGAAATGAAGGACATTTTTGTGTGTGATTTCGTCTTTCCAAAGGCAAACTTCGACTGAGTGTTCGACTCATTTTTTCTGACTCTTCGCCCGGGATCCTTTTTTCGGATCTTTTTCCGTTTTTTTCTCTGACGAATGACTTTTTTTACGTTTTTTATAAATAAAGGGCCTAAAAATCGCACCTTCCAGCATTCTTTTGATATAGTTCGGCCCCTTCCCAAAAAGCGCGTTCTTCGTTGCATCACAAAAACTAGTTCTTTCGACCTAGACCGAAATAATTAGTCCACACTATCATCTAATCCCTTCTGCTAGTTTCGTTTTAAGGTGTTGAGAATTCTTCTCAACTGTAGAAAAAATCGCAAATCTGTGGTATTTTCACAACAGTCACATCTTGTAACAATTGACGCTAATTCTCGGAAAACCTGCATTTATCAACGGAATCGACAATTCCTATCTCCCGACCGTCCTGCGACACCGTTAAAGAAAATATGGAAAGTACGAAAAGTTTCGGATAGATTGCCCGTGGGTCCTCTGAGATCCCTCGGACGAGTCGCTGACTCGACATATTCCCCTCGTTAAGGATTAAATAAAAATGTTTAAGAAGTCTCTCGCTGCTGTCGCCGTTCTCGGCGCCTTCGCTGCTAACACCATGGCCGCCGACGTTACGATCTACGGTATTGCCGACTTTGGCTTCCTCTACACGAACGTTGAAGGCGTTGCTGCCGCTGATGCTGGCGACGAAGGCCTCCGCCTTGATTCCGGCGTGAACTCCGCTTCCCGCTTCGGCCTCAAGGGCACGGAAGACCTCGGCAACGGCTACAAGGTCTCCTTCAACCTCGAAAACGAATTCAACGCTGACGACGGCACGCTCGAAGGCGATCGCCTCTTCAACCGCGAAGCCATCCTCACGGTTGCCAACGATAACTGGGGTTCCCTCTCCTTCGGTCGTACGGGCGGTATCGGTTCTGCTGCCGGTTCCTATGACGTCGCTTTCGGCATCGCTGACGCTTTCGACGGCGGCGACGGTGAAATCTTCGGTATGTGGACCACCTCCCGCATCGACAACTCCATCACCTACATGTCCCCGGCTGTTGCTGGTTTCCAGGTTGTTGCTCAGTACTCCTTCAAGGTTGACAATGTCACCAACGCTTTCGGTGTTCAGTCCGATGCTCAGCGTGAAGGTCACGACGACTCCGTTCGTTACGCTTCCTTCGGCGTTGCCGGTGGTGTCGGTGCCCTCCAGTTGGTCGCCGGTTACGAACAGATCATGAAGCCCGCCGCTGCTGCTGGTGCTGAAAACAAGGATGCCAAGGTTGTCACGGTCGGCGGTAACTACGACTTCGGCGTTGCCAAGCTCTTCGCTGCTGCCCAGTACGTTGAAAACATCCCGGTTCTTGACGGCGAGAATATCGACCTCACCGGCAAGGCTGTTGACGGTACGGCTTACCACCTCGGCGCCCAGATCCCGGCTGCCGGCGGTACGGTCACGACCGGTATCTACTGGAACGAAGCTGAAAACAACGGTACCGACACCGACTACATCGGCGGTTCCGTCAAGTACGAATACCCGCTCTCCGCTCGTACGACGGTTTACTCCTCTGTTGGCTATGCCGTTGCCGGTGAAGACAACAAGGACGACGTCAAGACGACCCAGGCTTACCTCGGTTTGACCCACACGTTCTAATCCGTAGTTTCTCTACGATTAGTTAAGGTCTGAAAGAGGCGGGACTTTCCGGAAAGTCCCGCTTCTTTTATTTTCGGGTACTTCTTTCTAACCCGGCATCTCTCAGACCCGCACATACAAAAAACCTCGCCACGATTGACTCGGGCGAGGTTTTGACGTTTTAAGATCAGCGAAAAATTAATTCGCGAACTTTTCCGGCCAGAAGGCTTCGGCCAACCGTTCGACGGCATAAGCCATGCGGCTCCCCGGCAGAACGCTTTCCAAAGTAATCGTTACGTAACGCTTTTCCTGCACGGCGGGGAGCAAAGAAAGAAGCGGATGCGATTCGATTTCACGAATCTTTGTTTCTACGGACGGCTGATCGTAGTCGTGAATAACGATGACATCAGGATCCGCTGCCATTACATCTTCGTAACTTACCGTCGTCCAAGCTTTCCCCGTGAGGTGCCCGAAGATATTCTTTCCGCCTGCCAATTCGATCAACTGTGTTTCGAAATTGGGACCCGTCGCCGTGAAGACACCGCGTGCACCGCTGTCAAAAACAAGGACCTTCTTGGGCGCCGAACCGGCTACCCGATCGACTACGCGTTTGATTCGCGCCTTCTGATCGGCGACAAAAGCCTCGGCCTTCTCACTCACATTAAAGAGTCGGCCGATATCTTCAACTTCTTGATATGCCTCTTCAAGCGTCGTCGCCTTATTGACGTAAACGTTCATCCCGTACTTCTTGACTTCGTCAATGTCCACACCCTGATCGCTGATTTCCCAGTCAACCGTGTATATGAAATCGGCACCCGACGTCAGCACGGCTTCACGCGTGGCGGAACCGTAATTGAGCTGGGGAATAGCCTCAACAGCTTCTTTCCACTCGGGGAGCGGACCACGGGAATGGTTAACGAGCGAGCGTCCGATCACCTTGTCTCCCAAGCCCAAAGCAACCATGAGTTCGGTGGTGTTGGGGCCGAGCGTTAAAACTTTCTGCGGAACGGCCGTTACGGTCACCTCTCGACCGTCATTCGAAACAGTCACGGACGCAAATTGCGTCTCGGTCATCTGCACTTCGGCGTTTTGGGCGGCAAAAACGTTTATCGGCGACACCGCCGCAATCAGGCAGGCGACCGACAAAGCGAGGCCCGCTTTGAGAAGCCCGTCTACGAGCTTCGGATGATTCTTGAGGGGGTTAATCATGTAGTTGTCTCTCTGACCGGCAGTAAAGGGGATCAGGCATTCCGGTCGCTCAGTATTATATTAGTAGCAAAAGAGAAACGGCAAATAGAAAAAATCAGCATTTGCCTATAAGAGAAAGATTCCCAAGCAATCAGTCGCCTACCCGACGGCTCAAATTCTTGCATCGTTTCCACTGTTCGGGAGGAATTCGATTGTCAGCTTTCCCGTATCGGCACTCTTTCTCACTCGAGAGGTCACACCGTAAAGGCGTCGGATATTGGCTTCCGTGAGCACTTCTTCAGGTGTCCCTTCCAAGACCAAGCGACCTTTTTCCATGGCATAAATCCGATCGCAATAAAGCGCCGCCAGGTTTAAATCGTGGACGGCACTGATGACCGTCACGCCCAGAGAGGCGACCAGATTGAAAATCTGAATCTGATAGCCGATGTCAAGGTGATTGGTCGGCTCGTCAAGCACATAAAAGTCCGCTTCCTGAGCCAGAGCTCTGGCTATGAGCGCACGCTGTTTTTGTCCCCCTGAGAGATGGGCGAAACTTTTTTGAGCCAAATCGCCGATTCCTAATGCATCGAGCGCTTTTCTGACAACCGCTTTATCGTGATGCGTATCGATCGAAAAAAGCCGTTTGTGGGGCGACCGCCCCATCGCAACGATTTCGGACACGAGAAAATCAAACGGCACGTCGTTTTCCTGTCCTACCACCGCGATCTTTTTTGCACTGTCGCGATAGCTCATAGCCGTAAGATCTTCGCCGTCAAAAAGCACACGACCGCTCTCGGGCTTCAAGGCTCGATAAATATTTTTCAGAACCGTCGTCTTGCCTGATCCGTTCGCACCGATGAGCCCGATAAATTCGCCCTCTAGAACCGTGAGCGACACGTTGTGTGCCCCGCCCTCTCCGTCGTAGGTTGACGTGAGATCTTCTACAGCCAGACGCACCTGCCGAAAGTCACGCTCACCGGGCATCATTTCTTCCACCATTTTTCCTCCTTAGCTGCGATCGTGTTGGAAACGCTTCGAGCGCTTCATGAGGAAAATAAAGATCGGCCCGCCGATGACAGCCGTCAAAATCCCGACGGGAATTTCTTCAGGTGCCGCCAATGTGCGGGCGGCAACGTCAACCCAAACAACGAGAATCCCGCCCAGGAGCGCACTGATGAGCAACACGCGCCGATGATCGCCCCCAACCAAAATACGGGTAAAGTGCGGAACCATAAGACCTACGAAACCGATCGTTCCGGAAACGGCAATCGTCACGCCGGCAATCAAGGAGGCAATCAGAACCAAGAGCTTTTGGAAACGTTCGACGTTAAGCCCCAGCACCCGTGCGCTTTCGTCGCCCAAGACGAGGAGGTTCAACGCACGGTAGTTGAGCATCAGCCAGGCAGTCGTCGCAATCAGAACGGCGGCGGGGAGTGTCAGGAAAGACCACTTGGCCCCTGCCAGCGAGCCGGCCATCCAGAATTCCGCATGATGAATGCCGAGCGCATTGGGCGCACTGATTTTGATGATGCTTGTAACGCCGTCCATGATCATCGCCAGGGCCACACCGGCCAACAACAAATGCGTGATATTGATTCTGCCTTTGACGCGGGAGAGAATATAAACGAGCGTAATCGTCATTGCCGCCCCGAGAAAGGCCGATAGCGACAAGGCGTATGCGCCCAAAAATGAGAAGAAACCGAAAATGATTCCGAAGGTCGCAAAGGCAGCGGCACCCGACGACACGCCCAACAGGAAAGGATCGGCCAAGGGATTTTTAACGAGGGCCTGCATTGTTACGCCGCAGACAGCGAGAGAAGCGCCGACCACAAAACCCAACAGCGTTCGCGGGAATCGAAGCCCCCAAACGATGCCCTCTTCGAGCGGCTTCCAGTCTGGCGTCACCCCCAAGTCAATGCCGAGAAGTTCCGCCGACTTGAAAGAGAGAATTCGCGCAGTCGTACCGGCCTCGACATTGTAGGATCCGAAGCCCGTCGCCCAAATAACCGTCACGAGCGAAGCCGTCAGCAAAAGGCCGACGATAAGCGGCATATTCGGATTTTCGCGATTGAAATGATGGCGGAAAAACTGCACGATAGCCCCAAAGATGGATAAAGAGTTCCGTCATTATATCGAACGGCAACCGAAAACGAACTCAAAATACTCGAAAGCATCGTTTTCTTTTAACTTCATTGACCCTTGTCGCCTCTCGCATAGGCATCTTTACGTTTTTAGGGAAAACCGAAAAAGGGAAAAGGCGTACGGCCTTCAGGTACCGTACGCCTTTTCGGGTTGTCTCAGACTCAAAGAGAGACGGCCGAGAATCGCTTCCCGGCCGTTGTGTGTTTCACCGATGCGCTAGAGTCAGTCGACGTCGAGAGCACCTAGAGGATAATTAGCAATCCTTTTCGGTGTTGGTACGAACCACATCGCGTTCGAGCCAAAGCGGAGCATGGTGTTCGGCAGCTTCCCAGGAGATGGTGCCCGGGCCAAGACGCCAGATACCGGCAAAGTGTTCCCAAGAGAGGAGAGCCAAGGGGATGTGAGCGCAAACCACGAGAACCGAGCAGATCATGCCGCCCCAGACGTGGAAGTAGTACGTCCAGACGAAGTAGATCTTGCCGAGAAGCGGAGCGCCGATCCAGAGCATCCAACCCGTGAGGGAAAGAAGAGCGATCATGCCGAGGAAGAGCAGGTAAGAGCCCTTCTGGCCGCCGTTGTAACGACCCTGCGGCGGAACTTCAACAGGACCCAGGGGGATCTTGAAGAAGCGACGCGGGTAGCCGCCGAAGTTGCGGAACCACATGATCGTGTTCATATCCCATTCAAGGCAGGCCTTGAGGATGAGAGCGAAACGGTCCGGAGCGAGGCAGATGAAAGCCAGCAAGTTAAAGGTGAAGACAGCACCGAGAATCAAATGCCAGAGCATGGCAAGTTCGGCGTTGGCATCGGACGGGTTCATGAAGTAAACATACATACCCGTAAACAACAGGGCAAACCACGTGATTGCGTTAACCGAGTGGAAAACCTTGTCCGGAGCATGGAAGCGAAGAATACGATCAGCCATGGTGAACCTCCGTCGTCATAGCGGCCAATTGGGTACGCGGATAGTAGTGCGTATGGAGAAGTTCGTGCATCAGATGATCCACGGGCTTGGCATCCAAATCCTTGTAGATCTGCAAGCAGGTCGGGTTCTGGTGAGAGCTCGTCAGACCGAGAGCCTGGCAAAGCTTGTCATCCTTGTAGAGACCGTACTGACGGGCCTTGATCACGACGCCGCGGCGGGCGATCATGTCGTTAATGGCGTAACCACAAACGGCGACGGCAGCCAAACAGACGCCGGTCACCTTGAGGAAGCCGCGACGACCCAAAATAAGGGCAGCCGGACGTTCCGCGAAGCAATACTTTTCAGAAAACATATTTATTTTGTCCTAGCGGCAAAAATTAAACCATCAAGGGAAGCGGGAGGGTCGGGTTGAGCCAAGCCGTACCGGTCTTCTGGACAGGCTGGCCGCCACCGTTCACGCAACCGCCCGGGCAGTTCATGACTTCGATGAAGTGATAACGGTTCTTGTCACGACGGACGCGATCGAGAACTTCGTTAAGACCCTGGTTGGCACCGTTGACAACGCAGACGCGGATTTCAACAATCTTGCCGCCGATGGCCTTGACAGGAACCGGAATCGTGGCTTCAACGATCGAATCGGTCTTGCCGCGAACGATCTTGATGTTGGCGTCTTCGAGTTCTTCACCGGCAAGGACAAAGTAAGCCGTACGAAGAGCAGCTTCCATCACACCGCCAGAGCAACCGAAGATCGTGCCGGCCCCCGTATAGACTTCGAGAGCGCCGCGTTCGCGGGTCTTCGGGAAGGTAAGCGGGTTGATGCCCTTGCGGCGCATCAGTTCGGCGAAGTCGCGAGCCGTCAGGGAAGCGTCAACGTCGGGGTAGGACGGCGTATCGGCCGGGATGAGACCCTGTTCGATAGCCCACTTCCAACCGTGGTTGAATTCCGGACGGGAAGCTTCAAAGATCTTGGCCGTGCAAGGCGTAACGGAAACGAAATAGATCTGACGCGGATCGCAATTCCAGAGGAACTTGGCACCCCAGGTCTTGGCGATCGGGCCGCCCATCTGAATCGGGGAGCAAGCCGTGGACAAGTGCGGGAGCATGTCGGCGTTGAACGTTTCGGCGTTCTTCACCCAGGCCGGGCAGCAGGACGTGAAGTGCGGGAACGGATGGTGAGCCATCATGTCCACATCTTCGCCGCGCTGGCCGAGGAGCCAGTACTGAACCTTCTTAACGAATTCCGTACCTTCTTCGAGAATCGTCTGGTCGGCAGAGTTGTTCACGTCGTAGACCTTGAAACCGAGGGCCTCGAGTGCACCGTTCATCTGCTCGGTGGACAATTCGCCGGGCTTGCCGCCGAATTCTTCACAAATGGAAACACGGACAGCCGGAGACGGATGAGCCACGCAGATCTTGGACTTGTCTTCCAACATCTTTTCAACTTCGTCGATGAAGCTCATCTGTTCAATAGCGTCAAACGGGCAGGCGATCAAGCACTGGCCGCAGGACACGCAGGACTGGTCGTCAATACGGTGCTTGGCACCGAGACCGCCGTTAATGGCATTGGTCGGGCAGAACTTGCGGCAGGTATCGCAACCGACGCAACGATCCGTATTGATCTTGATGATGCCGCGCAGTTCACCGCGGCGGAGGTTACCTTCAAAGGCGGGGCCCTTCAGACCACGGGGGTCGTCGCCCGGCGCAAAGGTATGAACCGTAATGGTTTCTTTGGACATTAAAAGCTCTCCTGAAGCAACAAGCATTAACAGTGATTGTCTCGTCGCCGAACCAATATGGGATCTTGGGTTTTGCGACGAAAAAAAACCACTATGTAATTTTGTTAAGTATTTTAATGATCCCGTTTTTCCGCGCAAGCCCCTTTGCTATATAAAACGACTGTCTGGCAATACTTTCGGAAGGCAGGAGAGTAGAACAATGAGAATCATTCTCAGTTGGACGAAAATTACAGTCTCAAATCACCGTTTCATCAACGATACAGACTCGTTCTAATCCCTTGAAATTCAAGGTATGAGCGTTTTTTCGAAATGAGAATGTATTCCAAGTAAAACCTGAGTTTTTTTATCGTTTGAAATTTCCTATTGAGGAAATTTTCTCGATTGTCTTAATCTCTTTTCTAGGTTATTTCCCTTAATTCCTAGGGATCTTGTCGGATTTTTTTACGGGTTTCCCCTTGGTTTTCAAGCCTTTTCCTAGACCGCTCAAGGAGTACGCGCGGACGGTCTTCATTTGCACAATTACCGTTCTGAAATTGACGGCTAAATCCCGAGCGACAGAGCCTATATATATATATATATAGGCCTCATTTGAGGTTCTCAATTAATTAGAGAGAACCGGGAAGACGGCGTCGATCCCCCCTCAGGAAAGTTTGCGTCTGAGAGGCGTGTTGTGACGGTTTCAGAGCAGATGCCGACGACACGCTGAATGATGAGCTGACGGCCCTCTTCGCCTCTGCGGCTCCAAGAGAAACTGCCGCTATAAGAACAATCATCGAGAGGATTCGAGTCGTACCCCAGTATTGTTCGTCATGATTTGAACCGAATCTTTATATGGAGGAATAGGAGCTCAATAGGATTTTGACAAGGTCCCTGAGTCGTCAGCAACGAGGTCTTTGACTCATCAAACATTTACCGTCTACACAGACACCGGATTTTCCGGAGGGAGTCGCGCGGACTGACGAGACGAATTGGCTCCCTTTTTCAGGAACCGACGGATAAAAAAAAGGACACGTCGTAGTTCGAACATGTCCTTATCAAGCAGATGGATATTTCTGAATTTCATCTGGTACTGATACTTTACCTGAATGACTCAGGGAAATCCATAGTGTGTAAGAGCGACATTTTAAGCATTTCATTCACTTGTATCAAAATGCTTCTTCCCCGTGAGCGAGAAGCCATTCTGCGCAAAAATATAAAAGTTTCAGATTTCCTTTTCCCTCAATTTCTGTTTCCTTTATGGTGCGCGAGAGGCAATTCCATACATTGGCTTCGGCAGAACAATAAACTTCCACGTTGCTTAAAACATATAGGTAAGAACCCTAATTTGTATACCCTAGGGTTTATACCGAGAAGAGATTCTGAAAAATCGCTCAAAATTTACATTTTTACTTATCTCCAGAACCTGACGATCGTTTGATTTAGATCAACTCAAACATTTCGTTGCGAAAACCTTCACCTTTCATTACAACCGCTGCGCACCCTTCTCACTTTCGTTTTTCGTCAACTTTGAAAACCGGCCAATAAAAAAACTCGACCCCGGTGTCGGAACCAGTCCGATCGGAATCGAGTTTTCAGTAAGTCGGTCAGCGTTGAGCCTTCTCGGCCAACTGCCGGCGACGGGCTTCGTCTTCGAGCGCTTCTTCCCGAACTCGAACAGCTACGTCAGGATGTTCCCGCAGATAGTCTGCCCAACGTTCGTTCATCTTCTCGGCCCAATAGGCCGCTTCGTCAAGGTCGCCCTTGAGATAAGCGTCGTTTGACTTGTGCCGATACTCAGTGACGAGCGGATCGCGCTTCATCAATAGATTTAGCCAGTACCTGCTCGGCTTCGCCGCGGATACGCTTGAGTTCGGCATTGTCACCTACTCCGTAGTCAACGATACGACGGCCTTCAGCATCAGCACCGTCACCTTCCATGTAGAGAGCGAAGGCTTCTTCCGTCGTCACCTTATAGTCCTTCGGGAGCAAGGCGCGGATATCGGCAGCGGCCGCCTTCGCATCGCTCATGTCATTATGAATAATGTAGAGTTCGTCTTCGATGAAGCTGAAACCGGAAGCGAGAGGCACACCGGTCGGTAGCTTCGTTTCCCAAAGGGT
>JAHHRG010000053.1 GCA_020025965.1 Sutterella sp. | reverse complement strand
AAGTAGGTGGGTCAGTTTATGTCGTTTGGTGGGTCAACTTGCATGTCGCTTGACAAAAGTTTGATGTTCGTCGTATTTCTGCACGACATTGAAAATCGCAATATCGTCTGCCTCACAGGCAATGATAAAACTACCGTTTTTGGGGTGCTTCCTAGTTACTTAAGAGGTACTTTACTGTTAGGATAAAAAATGGTATGGTGTAAATGTAGATTTATAACTTCATCGAGGAAAAGTTATGTTATTTCTCCCGAAAGTAAAGAAGGACAATCCGGGCCTTAAGGTAACGAAGAAAGTAAAGAGTGTCGTTACTTCTTTGTTGGCAGCTGTTGCTGTCGCTGTTTCGGGCGCAGCATATGCCAATAACGCTGAAGTCTCAGAGCTCACTGAAATGAATGCACCTGCTCAGATTTTAAAGGTTGAACAGAATGCTCCATTGCTAGTGATTCAACACGATCACCGGCAGAATGGTCCTGCATATCATTACTCACATAGTTCTCACAGTAGTCACTACAGTCACTCTAGTCACAGTAGCCATTACAGTCACTATTCCAGCCGTTACTAAAGACAACCATGAATCGAGCAAACTATTCTATTGAAGAAGACTCGTTCGGCAAATTTCTCAAAGTTAAAATGGAGGTTAGTTTGTATCCGCTAACCTCCATTATGAAAAGCACTTATTGGTTTACTGATAGGTGCTTTTTATACATGCAATGGGCTGATCAAGCACATGAAACCTTATACGTCATGTTCAGAGGTAAGGAAGAGCTTGAAGAACAGTCTTTGCACGCTATTGCCGGAGAGTTTTTGAATTCCGTTTTAGATCAGACAATTCGTGCTCAAGTTGAGGAAGAAACAAAAATCGTGAAGTCGGTTATTGTCAAACGAGCCTTCTCCGAAGCACTTTCCAAGCAAGAACAACAGTTTGTCGCAAATATGTGAGGCAACCGTGGACTTTACAGTCGAAGTGTTCAATGACATCTATCCAAAACCAGTAATTTTGGAAGCTAAATCTGCATTTAGTGATTATGCGGATTTTCAAGTGATCCCGACAAAACCCGGTGTTATCTCTTTGACTGTCAAACCGTTTGCTAAGTATGAAGCAAACTCCAGAGAGATCGCATTGTCTTTTCTTAACTATGCACTTGATCTAGCGGCAAATTATCATTTAGAGAGAGAACAATAATGCCGACGAATACAACCTTCCAGTCACTTGATTTTTTTAAGAACGGTATAAACAAGTTTAACTTTCTGCCGTTCCGTTTTAAAAGATTGGGGAACGGTAAGGTTTTGCTAACCAATATGGTTGGTGAATATTTGATTGTTACTCCAGAAGAGTATCGCAGTTTTACTGCTAAAAAGTTACCTTTTGGCGGGAGACTTTACAATGCCTTGAAACAGAGGCATTTTCTTTATGATGACTCCTCCGATCAAATTGAATTACTTTCGTCAAAATTTTGGACAAAGAAATCCTTTCTACAAGGCTTCACCAAGCTACATATTTTTGTTCTGACGTTACGCTGCAATTCCGCTTGTACATATTGCCAAGCTTCTCGTCAAGAAGAGTGTGCTTCAAATTTATACGACATGGACGTTAAAACGGCTCGAAAAGCTGTTGAAATGATGTTTCATACTCCGTCCAACGATATAACTGTTGAATTTCAGGGAGGAGAGCCCTTACTGAACTTAGACGCTCTTAAAGAGATTGTTCTTTACGCGACAGAATTAAATGAAAAATTTAAAAAGAACATATCTTTTGTTGCATGTACAAACTTATCTAAGATTGACGATGACCTGCTCGAGTTTTTTGCAAAATATAAAGTCGGTATTTCGACCTCTTTGGATGGCCCAGATTTCTTGCATGACTTAAACCGTGCAAGAACGAAGAAAGCAGCTAGTCACGCTGTTTTGGAACGAAATATTGCGCGTGCACGAGAAGCACTTGGCTTTGACGCGGTATCTGCGTTAATGACAACTACACGTCAGAGTTTGCCATACGCGAAAGAGATCGTCGATGAATATCTCCGAATGAAGCTGGGATCTATCTTTATTCGTGCCTTAAATCCTTATGGTTATGCAGTTAAGACTGAGAAAGTCATTGGGTATACGGTTCCTGAGTTTGTGAAATTCTACAAAGAGTGCTTCTCATATATTCTTCAAAAAAATAAAGACGGGATCGTTTTTCCAGAAGGCTATGCGTCAATGTTATATCGGAAGATATTGACTCCCTGGCCAATTGGATTCGTAGATCTCCAGTCCCCTACAGGAAATGGTTTTGCTGTAACTGTATATAACTACGATGGAGACGTGTATGCCTCGGACGAATCTCGTATGTTGTATGAAATGGGAGATCCTGCATTCCGGCTCGGAAGCGTTCTGCAAGATACTTATGAGGAAGTGTATTTTGGTGCAGGGATGCAGTCGTTAGCTGCGAATGGTGTTGCGGAATGCCTAGCCGGTTGCTCTGATTGCGCATTTGTTCCATATTGTGGGGCAGACCCCGTACGTCATTACGCAACTCAACATGATGCTTATGGACATCGTCCGTCGAGTTCGTTCTGTCAGAAAAATAAAGCAATCTTTGAATTCTTGTTTGACGAACTACAAACAATGGACGATGAGACGGAAGAAATTTTATGGACTTGGCTTAGAAATTGCGCACGTGAAGAGGTAAGTTGTACGGATATGGGAGAAGAAGATGCCTGCGCGAGTTAAAGTTCAAATCAACAATAAAGAAACCAACGAAATTGTCAAACTAGTTTCGGAACATGTTGCTAAGTCAGAGCGTCATCTTTGTGGCTTTTTATATCCTGAGGAATCTATAGATACAGATTTTGAAGGTTATGCCTATCTTCTTACGAAGGATAAAAAGTTATACGAGACGATTGCTGGCCCTGCAATATTCTTGGATGACAGTGAATGTCAAAACATTAAGACTGGTGATGTTATCCAGATCAATGCTAAACACCAATATTTCCAGTTTTTATATCGAGTAGACGGCAATGCAAATTGTCTCTTTGTGACAGATTGCTGTAACTCGCATTGTCTGATGTGTCCTCAACCTCCAAAAGAGGAAAACACTGTTGAATTAGGGCAACTCAAACGCTTGATTAATTGTTTGCCATCTGATCTCACTGAAATTTGTGTCACCGGAGGTGAGCCCACTCTGCTTGGGCAAGACCTTATCGCATTGTTGAAACAATTGGCAGAACATTGTCCAGAATGCCATGTGCATATGCTCACTAATGGTCGAAACTTCAAGGACATGAGTTACGCGTATCAGTGTCTGACTACAGGTCTGAAAGGAATTTCTTTTGGGATACCTTTGTATTCTTCGATTGGCGAGATTCACGATTACATTGTGCAAGCTAAAAATTCATTTGAAGAAACACTTGAAGGTATCTACAACTTAGCCAAACTAAACGCATCCATAGAAATTCGTGTTGTCTTAACTAAGATAAATGCCTTGCATTTGAAAGAGCTTGCTGATTTTATTTATCGAAATCTTACTTTTGCAGATCACATTGCTCTGATGGGGATGGAGCATATGGGCTATGTAAAACTTAATTGGGATACAGTTTACATCGACCCAGAAACATATCAAGAATCGCTAGCTTCTGCGGTGCGTTTTTTACGGCTTCGAGGTATGAATGTTTCAATCTATAACCTACCTCTTTGTATCCTTGATGAAAAGTTATGGGCGTTTGCTCGGAAGAGTATTACTGACTTTAAACAAGGATTTGACGAAGCATGCTTGTCTTGTGACATGTTTGAAAAGTGCGGAGGTCTATTTGAAAGACAAAAAGACGCAATGCATATATCTCCCATCCGAATCTATAAGTAATATTTTCGTGAAAAAGAGGCTTTTCGTCTGTACTCATGTTTTTTTTGAGAACCGAAAATTTGAAGAAAAATAAATAGAGTTTATCTTCTGAAGCATAAAAAATGCCTGTAGAAATACAGGCATTTTTTCGTATAGGGCTGTTTAGAGGAGAGATAAAGATGTACGCAGTCAGTCATGTGAGTTTTCGATCACGTAGAATCAATTCATGACGTGGCGTTGTTTGCCATTGGAAGAATCTGACGCAAGAGGTACACATGAGCCTGGTTCTTTATCAGCGATATTCACGAGAAGAGGCGCAAGCCGAGTTCTTACCAGGGAGCGCTTTTTAAGCGCGGTACCTGGGGGCAGCATGGGTGCAAAAGACAAATCTGACTTTGTTTTATTTGTCAATTTCACTCAGCACTACACGACTGTTTTTGACGAATCGATCAGTCTCGATGGTGTCCTTACATGGCAGTCACAGCCGTCTCAAGATTTGAATTCGACCGTTATTCAAGAGCTGATAGCGCATGAAGAGTTGGGCGGTAAGATTTATTTCTTCCTTCAGCCTCATAAAACGAATACCAAATCGTACTATTACTACATGGGTGAACTCGTTTACAAAGCGCACGACGAACAGAAGTTGAAACCTGTTCACTTCAAATGGGTTCTTGATTCTTTTCCCATTCCTGGAAACCAATTGAACATGATGGAGCTGACCCTGACCACTGCCAATACTAAGGCAGCGGCTTCGCACCAGTCCCAGCAGTCAGCGCCGAAGACTGGGAAACTTACGAAGACTGCGTCTCCTGCTAAGGAGACGACCAAAGGAAAGGGACTTACTACCGCGGACTTTACTAGAGTAACTCGACCTCGCAGAAAAAAGACGCACAGAATCGCATGCTAGGTCTTTCGGGCGAGTTGATGATACTCAATGCAGAGAGAAACTCATTGCAGCAGGGCGTCCGGATCTCGCGGCTCAGGTTGTGCATTCATCACGGGTCATAGGGGACGGGCTGGGCTATGATATTCAATCGTTCCGGGCAGACGGGAGTGATCTGTATATTGAGGTGAAGACGACGAGTCTCGGTAAGAATTCGAGCTTTTATATCAGTCCGAATGAGATTAAATTCAGCGCAGCTTTTGCTTCCAACTATCAACTGGCCCGAGTGTATAACTATGATCCTGCAACAGGTGACGGGGAATACTACACATTGGATGGGGACCTCAGCTCTCAGATTGACTTGAAACCTACGCAATATATGGCTCAGCCAAAGTAAGCCAATTTTTGGGAACTTCTAAAGTCAAAAAAATGCCCGTAGAGAAACGGGCATTTTTTCGTCTGGAGTAAAGGGATGGGGCGATGACACTTTCGTGCACGGGAGTGATATAGCAAGGCTAGGCGTATGCTGATAAAAATTGGAAATAAAAAAAAAAGCCACCTACACGGTGGCTGTCTCGATATTATTTGTACCCATTTATGTGTCCAATTCTAACAGGGTCTTGAAAAGCCTTGTTAGAGAGGAGTTAATGGTGCGGAAGGTCGGACTCGAACCGACACGCTTTAAGGGCGCCAGGACCTAAACCTGGTGCGTCTACCAATTTCGCCACTCCCGCGCAGAAAGGATTGTACAGATTTTTTAGTCGGCCGTCGTCTTTGGTCTATTTTCTTCAAAGAGACGAAGACGAGTAGTGTTGTATTCGCCCCAAGTTATTGAGCCTGACAAAAAGGCCTTCTGAAGCGCTTCGACAGCGGGCATGACGTCCGTTTGGGAACGTTTGGCCAGCTCGATCATTTTCTTGTCGCCCGATTTGATCATGATGTCGCGCGTTCTGGTGTTGAGTTCGTGTTGAAGTTCAAAAACACGGACGGCGGCTCGGCGCTGTTCTTTTGTGATGCGGGTGCGATCACGAAGCTGGCGCTCGGTGATACCCGGCGGAAAACAGGCCGTTTTCTTGAAATAGCTCTGAAAGGCCGAGGAGGCGCAAATGCCGCGCATCTCTTTCGACACGGCGACGATTTGTTCTTCATATTTGGCGTTGGTGTCGATCGCGACCTGCGAGGCTTCGCTCGTGGAGGCTTTCTCAGGGGACAAAGTGGCGGTACAGCCGGTAAGTCCTAAAACGCCTGCTGCAGAGATAATAAGGAGGAAAGCTTTCATTGGTTTGTCTTTTCGTAGCTTCTTTTTTCAAGACATATAACAGTGTACCAAGAATTTGTATCCAGGCATGCACCCAATCGGGATCGAAAGGTTCTAAGCGACAGAGACAAAATTGTGAGAAAAAACGTCTAAATCTAGTGGAATCACGGGGTTCGGGTAACGATAAGGACGGCTTTATCGGTTCTTCGCTATAATGCAAAAAGTCAGGCCCTGAGATGGGGCTTCCGCTTCAGGCGGACCTCGGATTCCTGTTGGAATTTGAGACGAATCCTTTTTCCGCAATCGTCGGCTTGCCGAACGATTATTTTTATCCGCGCCGGATATCTCCAGAGAATCCGGGCTTTTTACATAAAGAAAACGCGATGTCTGAACAAGAAACCGTCAAGACTGAAGAAGTCATCACCAAGGTGAACCCGCTCGAACGCACCCTCGAACTCGTCGTCTCCTACGCCGACGCCGAAGAACTCACGCAGAAGTCCCTCAAGAAGTATGGTAAGAACGCTAAGGTTGCCGGCTTCCGCAAGGGCCACGTTCCCGCCTCTATGGTTCGCCAGATGTACGGCGCTCAGGCTTTTGATGAAGCCGTCAACGAATTGATCGGCCAGGCCTGGATCAAGGCTGCCGACGCCATGGAAGAACGTCTTGCCGGCCAGCCCCGTATTGACGCCACTCCGGTTGAAGGCGACAAGGAAAACATGCACTTCGAAGCTAAGTTCGAAGTTTTCCCGACCGTTGAAATCCCCGACTTCTCCGAAGTCCAGCTCCAGAAGTACAGCTGCCCGGTGACGGACGTTGAAGTTGAAAAGACGATCGACGTTATGCGCCGTCAGCGTGCCACGTACAACGTGACGGAACGCGCTGCTCAGAAGGACGACCAGGTTAAGCTCAACTTCAAGGGCAAGAAGGAAGGCGTTGAATTCCAGGGCGGTACGGCCGAAGGTTACTCCTTCGTCCTCGGCCAGGGTCGCATGCTTCCTGAATTCGAAGCCGCTGTGACGGGTATGGCCGCCGGCGAAAAGAAGACCTTCCCGATGACCTTCCCGGAAGATTACGGTATCAAGGATCTCAACGGCCAGGCTGTTGAATTCGACGTTGAAGTGATCGAAGTTGCCGAACCGGTTTACCCGGAAATCGACGACGACTTCGCTAAGTCTTTGGGCGTTGAAGGCGGTGTTGAAGCCATGCGCGCCGAAATCAAGACGAACCTCGAACGTGAAGTTAAGGCTCGCCTCGAAACGAAGACGAAGTCCGAAGTGATGGAAGCCGTTGCCGGTGTTTGCTCCTTCGCCGTTCCGACCGCCATGGTCTCCGACGAAAGCAAGGCTCTCGCCCAGCAGATGATGCGTGACCTCGCCGGTCGCGGTATCGATGTCAAGAAGATGCCGGCTCTTCCGGAAGAAGCTTTCCACGAACAGGCTGAACGCCGCGTTCGCCTCGGCCTCTTCGTTGAAGCCCTGATCGCCAAGGAACCGGTCTCCGGTACCGACGAACAGGTTCGCGAACTTGCCGCCAACATCGCTTCCAGCTACGAAAAGCCGGAAGAAGTTGTCGAATACATCATGAAGGACGAAACCCGCGTTGCCAATCTCCGTGCTCAGGCTACGGAAACCAACGTCACGAATTGGGTTCTTGGCAAGGCCAAGTCCGTTGAAGCTACTGTCGACTTCGACAAGCTCATGTCCGGCCAGTTCTAATTGATATTTGTCTCAAGGCCTCGGCAACGAGGTCTTGAACGAGTCTTTAGACTTACGGAATTAACGGAAAATCCGTCCATCCGCAAAGAGCAAAGCTGAATTAAAGATTGCTTTCTCCGAGTGGATAACAAGAGGTATCGACAGTCGTGTCGATGCCTCTTTTGCATTTTTTCGGAATCAAAAAAAGGCGGGAAAAAATTTGTAATCGTGGACGAAAATAACGAAGAATACGTTGTTCTCGGCTACAATCGAAAAACTCCCATTCGTAAACAAGGATTAAAAAAATGAGTCTTGTCCCTTACGTTATCGAAGATACCGGCCGTGGCGAACGCAGCTATGACCTTTTCTCCCGTTTGCTTCGCGACCGCATCATCTTCCTGACCGGTGAAGTTAACGACCAGTCTGCAAGCCTTGTGATCGGTCAGTTGCTTTTCCTGGAAAGCGAAAACCCCGACAAGGACATTTACCTCTATATCAACAGCCCGGGCGGTTCTGTGACGGCCGGCATGGGTATTTACGACACGATGAAATTCATCCGTCCGAAGGTGAACACGATCTGTGTCGGTTTGGCCGCTTCCATGGGTGCTTTCCTTTTGAGTTCCGGCGATCGCCGATATGCGCTTCCGCACTCTCGCGTCATGATTCACCAGCCCTTGGGCGGTACGCAGGGTCAGGCGACGGAAATCGAAATCGCCGCTCGCGAAATTCTTCGCACTCGCGAAGAACTCAACAAGATCCTTGCTGAAAACACCGGCAAGAGCCTTGAAGAAGTTTCTCGCGATACCGAACGTGACCACTGGTTGCGTGCCGAAGAGGCTCTGGAATACGGTCTTATCGACCAGATCTTTACGACTCGTGAAGAACTCCAGAAGGCTCTTTAATCGGTAAGCCTTACTTATCCAATATTGATATCGCAGTGACGGGAATTCGTTATCCCGTCATTGAGAAACGGAAAATACTATGCGTTATTGTTCTTTCTGCGGTCGCGGTGAAAACGAATGTAAGGAGCTTTTCTCCGGCCTTCGCGGCGAATTGATTTGCGGCGGCTGCATTCGTGCTATGGACGAGGAGCTGAAGTGCCCGGCCGATCCGGCCGACGCACCCGCGGAACAGGTCGAGAAGCCGTTACCGAAGCCGCGCGAACTTTTCGATCTGCTCGAGCAGTACGTGGTGGGTCAGGAACGTGCCAAGCGTACGCTCTCCGTGGCCGTCTACAATCACTACAAGCGTTTGAAGAATCAGGCCAACGCGGATCGTACGGTCGAACTTCAAAAGTCGAACATTCTCTTGATCGGTCCGACGGGGTCGGGCAAGACCTTGCTGGCTCAGACCTTGGCCCGTGCCCTTGATGTTCCCTTCGCAATCGCGGATGCGACAACCCTGACCGAAGCCGGTTATGTGGGCGAAGACGTTGAAAACATCGTGCATAAGCTCGTGCAGGCTGCCGACGGTGATGTGGAAAAGGCCCAGCGCGGCATTATCTATCTTGACGAAATCGACAAGATTGCGCGTAAGAGCGAGAATCCGTCGATTACGCGAGACGTGTCGGGCGAAGGGGTTCAGCAGGCTCTCTTGAAGCTTGTTGAAGGTACCGTTGCCAACATACCTGCCGAAGGCGGGCGTAAGAACCCGGGCAAATCCATGATCACGGTCGACACCTCCCAGATTCTCTTTATCTGCGGCGGTGCCTTTGACGGCATGGATCGCATTATCAGCCGCCGTACGGAAAAGGCTGAAATGGGCTTCGGCGGCAAGGTCTTCAGTAAAGAAGGCGACCGCGATCTGACGAAGCTCTACCAACAGGTGGAATCGGGAGACCTGGTGAAGTACGGTCTGATTCCGGAATTGGTGGGTCGTCTTCCGGTGATCGCAAGCCTTGAAGAATTGGACGAAAAGGCTCTCGTTTCTATCCTGACGCAGCCGAAGAACGCCATCGTTCGTCAATATGCGGCACTTCTCGGGATGGAAGACGTGGAACTTGAATTCACCGAAGACGCTCTCAAGGCCGTGGCTCAGAAGGCTATCGCCCGTAAGACGGGGGCTCGCGGTCTGCGCTCTATTGTCGAAAACGTTCTGTTAGACGCCATGTTCGATATCCCGACGAAGGGCAATATCGCCAAGGCTGTCGTCACGCGCGATACGGTTGAAGGCCGTTCGCCCGTGGAATTGATTGAGCGTCAGTAAAAGCCTTGAGGCAGGGCGGACTTGAAAAGCCAAAAGTCCGCCCCCATATACAAAAAATCGATTCGACATTTTTTAGGACGAATTCATTTTGACTATTAAAAAGAAACCGGGTATTGAACTCCCTGAGGTCATGACCGTTCCCGCACTGGCCGTGCGAGACATGGCGGTGTTCCCGCACATGATGGCGCCGCTTTTCATGGGACGTGAAAAGTCGATCAAGGCCGTGGAAATGGCTATGGAATCGCCCGATTCCTACATCCTTCTTCTTACGCAGAAAGATCCGAAGACGGAAGATCCTCGTAAGCAGGATCTTTACCCCGTTGGTACGCTTGCCAAGGTGACGCAGCTTCTGCGCCTCCCCGACGGTACCGTGAAGGCTCTCGTCGAAGGCCGCGCACGTTATACGCTCAATACGTTGCGCACGGTTGACGGTATGCTCAAGGCGAGCTGTACTCGTGTTGATACGATCATTGCGGGCGACGAGGAGGTAAAGCCCTTCCGCAATTTGCTCGTCGAAACCTGGAATAAGTACACCAAAGAAGATAAAGCTGCGTCTGAAATGCGCATCGTGATCGAAGAAGAGGCCGATCCCGAACGTGTATTGGAAATGATTTGCTCGCAGGTGTCTTTCTCAACGGCTGACAAGATGGCCGTTCTGGCCGAAGCCAAGCTGGTCGACGCGATGAATTTGGTCATCGGTCTCCTTGATACCGAGCTTGAAATCAAGACGATCAAGGAACGTATCGAAGGTCGTGTGAAGCGCCAGATGGAAAAGAATCAGCGCAACTACTACCTCAACGAGCAGATCAAGGCAATTCGCAAGGAATTGGGGGACGCCGGCTCCGATGACCCGCAGCTCGACGAAATTAACGAGCTGGAAGAACGCATCAAAGAAGCGAAGATGCCTAAGGACGTCGATGAACAGGCTCATCAGGAGATTCGTCGTCTTCGCCAGATGCCGCCGATGAGTTCCGAAGCCGTTGTCGTGCGTACCTATATTGAGACGCTCCTCAGTATGCCTTGGAGCAAGAAGACGCGTGTCTCTCGCAACCTTGAGGCGGCTGCGCGCATTCTTAACGAAGACCACTCTGGTCTTGAAAAGGTAAAGGAACGCATTCTCGAATATCTCGCCGTGCAAAAGCGTGTCGGCAAGGTGAAGTCGCCGATTCTTTGTTTTGTCGGCGCTCCCGGTGTCGGTAAAACGTCTCTCGGCGAATCGATTGCTCGTGCCACGGGCCGTCAGTACGTGCGCATTGCCTTGGGCGGCGTTCACGACGAAAGCGAAATTCGCGGTCACCGCCGTACCTATGTGGGATCCATGCCCGGACAGATCATGAAGAGCATGGCTCGCGCCGGCGTGAAGAACCCCTTGATCCTGCTTGACGAAATTGACAAGATGGGTTCCAACTATCGCGGCGATCCGGCGGCGGCCTTGTTGGAAGTCTTGGATCCTGAACAGAATAAGGCTTTCTGCGATCACTATCTTGAAGTTCCGTATGATTTGTCGGATGTGATGTTCGTTGCGACGGCGAACTCCTACAACATTTCGCCGGCTCTGCTTGACCGTATGGAAGTCATCAGCCTGTCTGGCTACACCGAAGAAGAAAAGGTTTACATCGCTGAAAACCACCTCGTCAGTAAGCAGATGAAGGCCGTTGGTCTCAAGCCTGAAGAAGGTGAAATCACTCGCGAAGCCCTGGTCGACATCATTCGCTACTGGACGCGCGAAGCCGGTGTCCGTTCGCTTGAACGCGCTATCGGTAAAGTGCTCCGCAAGATTGTCTTGGCCCTCTCGAAAGAGAAGAAGCAGGGTAAGACGGTGGTGACGCCTGCCGATCTTCACACTTACTTGGGTCCGGCGATCTATACGATCGGTCTTGCTCAGAAGGAACCGATCGTCGGTTCCGTCAGCGGCTTGGCCTGGACGGAATACGGCGGCGATCTTTTGCCGATCGAAGCGCAAGTCTTCCCGGGGAAGGGTAACGTTCAGAGAACGGGCAGTTTGGGTGAAGTGATGAAGGAAAGTGTGGAAACCGCGCGTTCCGTCGTTCGAGCTCGAGCCCGTATGTTTGGGATTGCCGACAAGAAGTTCTACGAGACTGACTTGCACGTTCACTATCCCGAAGGCGCTATTCCGAAAGACGGTCCCTCTGCGGGGGCTGCTACGACGACGGCGATTGTGTCCGCTATGTCGGGAATTCCGGTTCATCCGGACGTTGCAATGACGGGCGAAATCACGCTTCACGGTGAAGTGCTCCAGATCGGTGGCCTAAAGGAAAAGCTTTTGGCCGCCCTGCGAGCCGGCTGTACGAAGGTGTTGATTCCGCATGCGAACCTTCGTGACCTGGAAGAAGTGCCGGAGTCTGCGAAGTCGAAGCTGAAGATCATCCCGGTGAAGACGATCGACGATGTTCTCGGTGAAGTCCTTGTTCGCTTGCCCGACCCTTTGCCGGCGGAAGAAGCGAAGGCTGAAGAAGCAAAATCGGCCTAAGAGAAAGTAGCGGACGAAGTATTTCTTCGTTCGACTTCTCAAAAAACGGATCATTCTTCAAAAGGGTGGTCCGTTTTTTTTCAGAGTTGTCGATGAATACCGTGTTTTGGGTATTGTCAAAAGCTCGGCTACCTGCAAAAATGCGCATCTCTGATTGAGATTGTCGTCACAGACGGCATGTCAGATAACGGGTGCTTAGCTCAGTTGGTAGAGCGTCGCCTTTACACGGCGAATGTCGGGAGTTCGAGCCTCTCAGCACCCACCAAAATAATTTTTGGAAAATTTGACAAAGATCGAAAGTTCTGTATAATCTCAATTCTTCTCTCGAAGAATGCTCCGGATGGAGTGGTAGTTCAGTTGGTTAGAATACCGGCCTGTCACGCCGGGGGTCGCGGGTTCGAGTCCCGTCCACTCCGCCAACAACTTGAGCATCTTTGAGGGCTACCGTGGAGTGGTAGTTCAGTTGGTTAGAATACCGGCCTGTCACGCCGGGGGTCGCGGGT
>JAHHRG010000052.1 GCA_020025965.1 Sutterella sp. | reverse complement strand
CTGAATCAGCTTGACGTCGAGCTTCTTGTCGAGAAGAGCACCGTAAACTTCGAAGGCTTTTTCGTTGGTGACGGTCAAAACGGCCGTCGTGAGCGGCTTTTCGTTCTTGGTTGCATTGTGACAAGAAAGCACTTCCTCTACGACGGGCGTGGTGAGAGAGGTGTTGGCGTGGCGAATCAGCGTGACACTTCCCTGAGCCTTTCGTACGGCCGTGGCCGGATTCGCTTTGAAACGCTCGGTGAGCGTATTGCCGAAGACGTTCGAGAATTGAACGATTTCGCGCGTCGAACGGTAATTTTCCAGAAGTTCGAAGCGCATGGCGTCGTACTTCGTTGCCAGACTGCGGAAGTACTGCGAATCGGAGCCTCGGAAAGCGTAGATGTTTTGGTCGTCGTCGCCCACGGCAATGATGCGCATCGTCTCGTTTTCTTCAATCAGCGTTTCGATGAGCGCAAATTCGTCCGCGTCCATATCCTGTGCTTCGTCAATCACGAGGACGGTCTTTGCAATGCGGTCGCGATCGACTCGATTGTCTTTAATGGCATCGATAGCCCGTCTGACGACATTTTCAGACGATTCCAAATTGCCCAAACGACCCAAAATGTCAAAGGCATAGCTGTGGAAGGTTTTGATGTCGACGAAGAATCCTTGGGGGCCGATCAAATCCACCAAACGCGTTTTGAATTCGGTTGCGGCCGCCCGCGAAAAGGTGAGCATCATCAGCTCTTCCGGGCGCACGTCTTCACGGATCAGAAGCGACGCGAGCTTGTGAACCAAGACGCGTGTCTTGCCGCTTCCCGGACCGGCGGCAACGACAATAAACTGCGAGCGGTCTTCAATGATATTTCTTTGTTTGGGAGAAAGATCACCGAAAATCTTTTTAAAGAATTTGGGCGAAATATGCTCTTTGATTTCATCCTGGCGATCGCCCTTAAACCACTTCTTGATGAAGGCTCGATATTCGCTTGCAAAATAGTCGCGCACGTATTCCATCGCTTTCGGCGGATCGTTCAACATCAAATTGGCGTATTCGCCCACAATGTGAATTTGCTGGAATTTCTGTGCGTAGTAGTCGTTTAGCTGCGCATAGTCTTCCTTTTTGTACTGCTGACGGTTGTTCGTGACAAGGCGCTCGATCGTCATTTGGCTGTGCAGCACCATGAAGCCGCCCGAGAGCTCTAGGGCATGAATATGCTTCAGGTAGAGAAGCGTTTGTTCGAAGTCCTTCAACGTCACGTTATCGTGTTTAACGGTTAATCCCAAATTGGGCGAGCTTTGATAATCGCGCCAGAGAGAAATGACCGAAAAATAGACTTCATCGCCGAGACTGCTCTCACGCGAGCAATTCCCGTAGAGTTCCGTCAGGATAAATTCCGACAGGTCGATTCGCTTCTGGCGCACGGCTTCAATGTCGTCAATCGTTGCGAGCGGACGAATGCGGCGGGCTTTGACAGCCTGACGGCCGTCATCCTGCAAAAGCTTGGCTTTGCGAAGGCTCGTCAACACATTTTTAACGGCTTCAACGGACGATTCGAGCCCCGCATCCTGCGCGCGGCCGTTCAATTCTTTCAAATTAAAGGTACGCCAGGAGGCCGTTTCGGCTTTTTCCTTCGGAGCGAGGGCAAAATCGGCTGTCAAAAACTGCTCGAGCTTGACTTGCGCCTTGAGAATGGCCATGGACTTCTTATGTGTCAGGTCGCCGACGAGGTTTGAGAGCAGGGAGCGAGCTTTGCTTCTCGACAAGTCGTCTTTCCAAAGATCCGACGCAAGAATCTTCTGAACCCCCTGGTCGGCATTCTCAATCGTGAGGCTCGTGCCGTAAACCTTTGGACAGTTTTCTTCGCGTTTCACATAGCCCGCGATTTCCAATTGCGCCACGGCCGCACGGATGCGGGTCGCCGTATCAATCGAATCCGTGTCGAGCCCCGCGGCTTGCGCGAGTTCCATTTCGGAAACGCAGATACGGTTCGACTTTTTGGTGAGGTGCTTGATCCCGCGCCAGACCTTCTGAATGTCGGCGAGCGACAAAATGGACGATTGCAGCAAAGAGAACTGACTGTTCAAATCTTCTTCGTTAAAAAGAATGTAGCAGTCGGCATCCATCGATGCGTCTCGGCCTGCACGTCCGGCTTCCTGTACATAGTTTTCAAGCGAAGCCGAAATCTCGTAGTGAACGACAAGTCCAACGTCCGCCTTGTCAACCCCCATGCCGAACGCGTTGGTGGCGACCATGATCCGTACTTCGTCGGTCAGGAAGGCTTCCTGATTGCGTTTACGGTCCTCCGACTCCATTTTCCCGTTATAGGGAAGAGCCGGAAAGCCTTCTCGCTGGAGACGCTCGGCCAATTCGTGCGTGGTGTTCGTTTTGGCCGCATAGATAATCGTCGGGCAGGGATGGCTCTCGACCAATTCGCGCAGATGTCTGTATTTGTCTTCGCGATCTTCCGTGTGAATGACCTGATAGCGAAGATTGGTTCGCTGGGCTTCGGTCGTGTAGAGAACAAGTTCGAGTTTCAGCGTATCGCGGAAATAGTCGCGGATATCCTGAATGACCTTCTGTTTGGCCGTAGCGGTAAAGCACGAGATCGGAATCGGACGCGTGAGCTGTTGTGCCAACGTGAGCTTCGAAATAAAGGTTCCGATGTAAAGGTAGTCGACGCGGAAGTCGTGACCCCAGGCCGAGAAACAGTGGGCTTCGTCAATGACAAAGCGTTCGATCCGACGGCCGTTCAACAAATGAAAAATCGTTCGGCTTCGCAGTTGTTCGGGCGAAATGTAAAGGAGTTTCGCTTCACCGGAACGAATCCTTTGTATGGCATCGGTACGCTCCAAAGGGCTCAGGGAACCGTTGATCGTCACGGCAGAATCAATGCCTCGATCTACCAAATGATCGACCTGGTCCTTCATCAGGGACTGAAGAGGCGAAATCACAACGGTGAGGCCGCGTGTTGTTTCGCCGGCCATGAGGGCCGGAAGCTGGAAGGTAAGCGACTTGCCGCCGCCCGTCGGGAAAATGGCAATGAGCGATTTTCCCGAGACCGCCGCTGCGGCCGCGCGTTCCTGCAACGGTTCGCCCGCATACGTTCGAAATTCGTCAAAGCCGAACCACTTTTTAAGCCCCGCGTGTACGTCCATCAACTGTTTGCAGAAGGCACACTCATGACACGGCGTCCCGCGCAGCAGATGCATCACGCGGTCGATCGCCGGATGTTGATGCGTGATCCAGCAGGGTATCGCAGATTTGACATTTCCTTCTTCAATGAGACCTAAAGCGAAACCCAATTCAATCGGAGAAATCGTCACGAGATTTTCAATGTCGGCTTTCTCACAAATGCGGCCTTTAAAGTACTCTCGTATCCGCTCGGGCAATGTCGATTCGGTGATAAAAGACGACTTCAGGCGCGAGAGGAAATCGGTCTTTTCGACGCGTTGCTCGTCGGTTGTCTTCTCGCCCAATGCAAGGAAGAATCCTCGGAAAGGTCTGGTGTCGGAGAGAAGATCACAAAGAATTTGACGAAAGCGCGGATCGAGTCCGCGGTAGGCCGTGACTTCGAGTGCATAAAGATCTCGCGCTTTTTTCGAATCCGTCACCGGATTGTTGATCTCGGATGTGATCAACTTTTCATCTTTCAGAAGTTTGTGAAATTGCTTCTGAGGAAAGAGTAAGGCCGAGGCTTAGAGCGTGTCGATAACGGGAAGCCGACGTTGTTTGTCAGTGAGCGCTTTGTCAAGCACTTTGAGGTCGAAGTTGACGATATTGTGTCCGGCCAAAATATCGGCTTTCTCAAGAAACGCACGAAAACGCGTGTAATCCGCCGCATGGAATACGCCGCCCTCGGAGTCGATGGCTCCGATATCTTTCAATTTCATGTCAAGCGTCGTTTCGCAGTCGAAAAAGACAATGGCGGGTTCTGGCATATGAGCGGACAACTTTCTTCGGAAAGCAGGTGTTGAAGACCTATCTTCTAATTATGCCCTTGAGAATAAGTGGATTTTGAGGGGATTTTCCCTGATTTTTCAAGGAAAAAGGCGTTTTCTCCGTCGGTGGAAAGCGCCTTCTTTGTGTGTCCGAGTTTTCTTTTTTTTTATTAGAGACGATCAAAATAGCCTGACAGCGTCTCAAACACTTCCGTTTGGATCGGCCCGATCGCGCCTGCAGCGTTCAAAGCTTCGCCGAAACGTCGATTGATGTCGGTCATCATTCCGCTGATCTTCTTGGCATCAATGTCCGTCAGTGAGGCTTTTTCCAGGTGCAGCGAGGGATGCCGGCCGTCGGGAAAACGCAGTCGGAAGCGTAAAGCCGTCATCCCGGGATAGGTGCCGATTACCGTTTCAATTCGCGCTGTCAGGGCCAAGAGCTTCACGTCGGGCAAAACGCCGTAGGGAAAGCGTGTGAGCAGACAGGGACGGGCGGCCTGTTGGGGATTGGGAAAACCGAGTTTGCGGCCAATCTCCCGAATCTCGTCTTTCGTGATTTCTGCGAGAGCCAGGGGCGAAACGACGCCCAATTCTTTGAGAGCATCTTTTCCCGGACGATAGACGTTTAGGTCCGAGTGATTTGTTCCGTCGCAGAGCGTTTGACCGTTGACGACTGTCAAAAGCGTTGACATCAGAACGGATTTACAGACATAGCAACGCTTTTTGCCGGCTTCGGCCAATTTCGGAATATCCAAGGGATTCACGGGAACGAGCGTGACCGTGAGCCCCAAGGTCTTCGCGGCTTCAACCGCTTCGCGCGTTTCGTCGTCACCGATATGAGGCCCCGTGGCGTGATAGAGCCTCACGTCAAAACCTGCGCGTTTGCCGGCAAAGGCGAGAAAGCGACTGTCAAGGCCGCCTGAGTAAGCAATGTTGAGCCGATTTCCGACGGCAACGGCCCGCATCGCGTCAATCAGACGGGCGGGCAGCGATGTGCGAGGATCGATCGGCTGAATAGTCACGCGTGGCCTTTAGTGCTGATGGCCGTGAAAGGGGCAGGCCGAGCCGTGAACGTGTTCGCTTTCGGCTTCGTGAGTATGTTCGTGCGTATGCGCATGGCAGTGTTCGATGCCGTCGTGCTCGTGTATGTGAGAGTGGCAAGTTTCGCCGGCCGCGAGTGCGTTGTTGGCATCGTGGTGATGCTCGTGATGATGTGCGTCACCGTGCAAGTGAGCGTGAACATGGTCGTGCGGCATGCGGACGTCGGCGGCAAAGGAGCCGATCGCAAAGAGCGTACCGTTGGCAACGCCTTCGAATTCGCGGTCGGTAAAGACCGTTACACGTTCTTCAATCGTCATGGCGGGCCAGGCACCGAAGGCGGCCTTGAGACCCAAAAGGACAGCAAGGCCCGTCGGTGTCACGGGTTCGCCCGTCCCCGCCCAGGGCCGGACGGGGAGGCCCTTCATCATCATGAACATCGAGGGAGCGGGATAGGGCACCGCACCGTGCGCGCACTCGACCGTGCCGTCAGCCATCGGGATCGGGCTTGCGATAATGTGCTTCAAGTTGATTCGGGTGGCGATCTCGGCAATCAAACCGATTGCGAGGATATTGGAGAGACGGCCCACTTCGTGAAAATGTACCGTTTCAATGGTCGCACCGTGCACCATGGCCTCGGCCCCGGCCAGAACGTGCCAGATGAGGCCGGCTTTTTCCCGAGCTTCGGGAGAGAGCGTGCTTTCGTCGTCGTAAATTTTGAGGATTTCAACGGGCGTACGGTGGCAGTGATGCGGTTCCGCGGGCGTCACAAAACGGCAGTTAACGCCCGCAATGGCGTTGACGCTTTTCGTACCGAAATCGATCGAGGCATCGACCTTCGGGAAGAGGCGCTTTAAAAGCGCGTTGGCGGACTCGGCCGTTTCTCCCGTCAGTGCAAGAAGGCCGGCCAAGAAAGCGTTGGCATTAAAGCCCGCATGAATGCGGACGGTCAGAACCGGCATATCGCCGAAAGACTTGGTCATGATGGATTGCCTCAAAAATCAGTGACGATGGTGTTCGATTAAACGTAATATGCGCACGGCCGCGCAGGCGGCGCCGTAACCGTTGTCGATGTTCATCACGGAAATGCCCGGGGCGCAGGAAGACAGCATGCTCGACAAAGCGGACTTACCGTTTTCCGCGACTCCGTAGCCCACCGACGTGGGGACAGCGATCAGAGGCTTGTCGGTCAAACCGCCTAAAACGCTTGCGAGAGCGGCATCGAGCCCCGCCGCGACAATGACGACGTCGCATTCGTTAATTTCCGGCAAAGCCTTCTGAATGCGCCAGAGCCCGGCTACGCCGCAGTCTTCAAAGAGACGAACCTCAACCCCCAGGTAGGTCAGCGTGCGAGCGGCTTCGTGCGTGACGGCTCCGTCGGCGGTACCGGCCGAGACAATCGCGACGGTCAGATTTCCGTCGCGTTTCGGGAGAGTCTTGTGCCAGGCGGTGCGGGAAAGCGGATCGTAGTTGTAGAGGACGCGAAGATCCAAGGGGATCGTTTCCCAGACAGCCGGGGACAGACGTGTAAAGAGAATCGGCTTTTCGTTGTCGTTGGCGAAGCGTTCCAGGAGTCTCAGGAGCGCTTCGGGGCTTTTGCCTTCCGAAAAGACCGCTTCAGGCAAACCGATGCGGGTGTCGCGGTCGATATCAAAACGGATTTGTTCGGGCATGATGCGAAAAATGAAAAAAGGAAAGAAAACCGCCGCGCGAGTCTTTCGGGCGGCGGTTGTCGTATGACGACTCGCGCGATTATTCGACGCGCGGTACCGTCAGGGAACCTTCCGGCATCAGAATGATGTCGGGATTTTCGCCCACGTACTGCTTGGCGAGTTCAAGCGCTTCTTCAACCGTATCGACGGCACCCGAGAAGAGCATGTCCTTCGCAAGCTGACGGTCAAGACGCGTCACCAAAATAAAGGGTGCCTTCTGCTGCGGACGCGTGACGGCATAAGCCTTGTTGGCACCGATAACGAAGTGGTCTTCCAAATCCTTGCGGATGGCTTCCGGAGTCTTCAGACGGCGGAAGGTTTCTTCAAGAACGGCGGAACCGGAACCTTCTTCGCAGTCGGCGAGGAGGATGACGCAACCGCCCTTACGCACGGCGCAAGCGGCGTTGTCCATCGTCTTTTGCATCTGGTAGACGTTGATGTCCTTCGGGTAACCGCCGCAGGAGGCGATCACAAGATCGGCTTCCTTCGGGATAACGCAGCCGTAAGCCTGATCCACGAACTTGCAGGCTTCTTTATGTGCGGCGATGTAGTCGCCCGCAAACATACGAAGGAACTCGTGCTTGGCGTTCAAAATGGCGTTGAAGAGGAAGAGAGACTTGCCTTTGGCAAAGAGAGCCACACCTTCCATCTGGTCTTCGTAGCAGGGGTTGCCGGTGGTGCGGCCCAAGCCTGCGTTTTCGTTCAACATGAAGCTGTGGTTGACACGTACGGTTTCCATCGCGGCGCAACCCGGCAAAATGGCCTTACGGCCGCCGCCGTAACCGGAGAAGTAATGGTGAACGATCGTCCCCGTCATGATGATGTGGTCGACGTTGCAGAGTTCCTTGTGAATTGACACCGGCGTGCCGCGACTTGTCGTGCCGAAGTACTGAAAGTCTTCGGTAATCGTTGAAATGCTGTTAAAGCACTTCAGACGCGTGGCGACGTCCTTCGAGACGGCTTCTTCCATTTCGGCCTGCGTCATGGCGCGGTGGGTACCCAGAGCGAAGACGATCTTCATGTCTTCGTCCTTCACGCCCAAGCGGTTCAATTCCTTCACAAAGACGGGCATGAAGTCGAAGCTGTTGGCGACTCGCGTCGGGTCGTTGCAAATGAAAGCGACCGTATCGCCGGGTTTGATGATCTCGTCCAGTTTCTGGCAGCCGATCGGGTTGCGGATGGCTTCAAGAACGCCGGCTTCCACGTCTTCCATCACAGGGAATTCGCGCGTGCGTACCACCTTAAGGACGCGGTCTTCGTCAACTTTGAACTGTTTGCGACCGCGGCCGTAAGCGAAATCATATTCTTTGAGAGCCATCGTTTCTTTCCTCCGAACTTGGCTGTATGAGGGATTTTCATCGTTCGTTTTGTCGAACCGAATTCCAAAAATTATAGGAAGCGGTGCCTGACTTGAAAATAAGGAAAATCCCTTTGAGAGAAGGATTACGAACCGAGATCAAAGAAAAAGCAGGTCTTTACACTGGCGCTTCTCAGTAACAATGCCGTAATTCGAATCCCCGATCTTAGGTCTCTGGGACAGAACAAGCGGGTGAAGAGACGTTAACGAAAAAGGCCGATTTTCCCTGAACTGAAAGGAACTCGGCCGGATTGTCACAATCGATTTTGAAGATGCTTCAGAGGTTCAATGCAAGCAGACTGCGCGTTTCTGCGAGGGGCTTCTGTGCCTCGTCAATCGCCGCCGACCAGAAGGCCCGATCGGTGATGTCGGCATCCAAATGACGTTTCACAAGTTCGTCGCAGGTGAGCGTAGCGGCCTCACGACAAAAGCCGGCAAAGTAAACGCCTGCGGCGGTGACACTGTCGCGCTCAAAGCGAATTGCCAGATGTTGCGAGAGGAGATAACCGAAGGTGTACTGCCAGTCATAGAAGAAAACGTCCGTGCGATAGAAATGCTGCTTCCAAGCCCAGAGGTACTGATCGCACCCGTCCGTTGTGTCGCCGAGATAGTGTTCCCAAGCTTCTCGGGAGAGACGATTGATGTCGGTGAGCGAAATGGTGCCTTCTCGCCGTGCTTTCATGAGTGACAAGGCGAGACGGTGACGAACAGGCAAAATAAGGAGCATATTTGATGTCCGTCGCATCGTTTGCCAGAGAGCCGAAGGCGCGCTTTTCCCGGACTTCGTTTGAGCGAGCATCGCGCGATCGACCATGGTCTCACAGAGAAGCCCCGCCACTTCAATCATCGAAAGAGGAACGCGCTTTTCGAGAGCCGACAGATCATGCAGCTGACGATGCAGGAAGCCGACGCCCAAGGTATGCGCGAGATTGCCGAGTCCTGCGAGATTGTCTTGGAAATTCCCGAAAATGGCGACGGCTTTTTTAGACGGCAGATCGTCGCACCAACCGCCGCCAGCGCGGCCCGACTGATGGCGCATGTCAATCCAGTGACCTTCGTTGGCTTCTTTTAGGAAGGCCGGGAAGGCATCGGTTGCTTTTTGCATCGAGCGGCCGATAAAAGAAATCGAATCGCGAATGTCTTGCGTGGGATCAGCAGCATCGGCTTCGTTCGGAACTGAAGACAAAACGGCGGATACGGGAAGACGACTCATGCCGAGAAGCTTGGCTCTCAGGCTCACGCATTCCCGAATACGCGGGAGAGCCGCTTCTATCGCTTCGTCCATGGCGGCAAAGCCCTTGTGTGAGAGTCGGTCGCCTTGAAGAAAATAGTCGGAAAGGTCGGCTTTTTCAGCGCGAAGCTTGAAAAGACGAAACCCGAGCATCGCATTCAATAGGTCGGCGAAGGCCGGTCCGTGTTCGGCAAGCCAGGCGTTAAAACTTGAGAAAACCGAACGGCGGAGAATCAGATCGTCGGACGTTTTGAGGATCGCCACGGCCTGGGCATAACTCATCGTGATCGTGCGGCCGTCACTGTTGGTGGCGTGAAGCTTCATCGTTGAGAAAAGATGCGAATGGAGATTTCGCAAGGGCGATGCCATTCCCGCCGTGACGGCTTTGAGGTCGCCTGGGACCGGTGCCGTCGATTCGCGAAGCCAGACGGCAAAAACGGGTTCCTTTTGCTGGTCGGTCGGCAACGCTTTGACGGCTTCCAGAATGAGAGCCGCATCGGTTTCGAGGCGCTCGGACAAGCGGTGAACGCGGGAACGCAGAGGCACGACGGTTTGATCCGAGACTGAGAGCGACAAGCGGGCGCGGCAGACGGTCAATAAGGTTTTTACCAAGTCGCGGCCGCGATCGACCATGTAGACGGACTCGGAGAGAGCGCTGGCACCGAAGGGCATCTTTTTGACCAAAGCATCCACAGCCGTGACGGTTATGTCGAGCCGTTCGATTTCATTTTCGAGTTGGTCGTTGGGCAAAATTGGCAAATTGCCTTCCTGTCAGGCTGGAATTTCGTTTGGACGCATGATGACTGTCGGCGGGTATCTCAAAGAGAGCCGGAAAACCTAAATTAAAAAATCAACTTTTCTTTATGGCTTTTTTTGCGTGATCTGTCAAGGTTTTCGACACGGATAGAGCCGTTTCTAGGTGGTTTTGCTGAGAAGAAAAGATGGATTTATATCTTTAGGACTCTCAAAACAAAAGGTGACAATTAGTGATGAAGCCAGTTGTCACCTTTTGATTGAGGCGGTCGGTTGAAGGATAAAGGATCGTAAGGACGCAGGCGAACAACCGACACGCGAACTCGGTCAGTAAGTGAAGATTTACCTGTTACCGACGTGTTTATATGAAATCACACCTAAATCGTAGAAAAATTGTCCAAAAACAATCAGTTTGTACTCAAGTTCTTCGGGTGGGGTCCGCAATAGCCGATCACGATCTTGCGTTCGACCTGGTCGACCATAAAGTAAATACGCGCGCTATCCTGGCTCGAAACTCCGATTTTCAAATGTGCTTCCAAGTCGAACGTCTTTCCCTGATAGGTGATACGGCGACAGTTTCGAATTTTCGGATCTCGTGAGTTGGCTGTTCCTTCGGACTCTTTGGGGCTATAAGCATTTGCTGTGAAGACTGATCGTGCGACTTGGTCACCACCATTAAAGTACTTATCCAAATAATCAAAAGCGAGGGTCTTTAAGAGTTCGAACAAACGTTTACCGTTTTTGAAGTTGGGGCTAAACTTTCTGACGCTCTGCCAGACCTTCTCGTGCAGGATGATCCGATCGGGTGCAATTTCTTGCAACAACTTCAAAGAATTTTCTGGACTTGGATTCCAATCTTCCGATATCTGCGTAAAGAGATTGCTCTCAAGGAAGTTAAAGCGTTCAGTATCCCATTTTTTGTGTTCATTCTGAATGGTGGTTCTCAACAGGGCATTCTCGTTTTCCAATGCGTTGTTAGAATTTTGCAGATCATTGTTTGTTTTCGACAAAGACGCATTTTCGTCGATGATATCCTCGATAAAGGCATGTAACTCATTGATTTGTTTGGAAGGGTTCTCATCGGATGAATTATGCTTAGCAAGTTCCGATTTTAGTTCCTCTATATTACTCAAGGCTAAGTCGTATTTTTGTTTTATGGCCTCATTCCGATTTTTGAGCTTCTCAAAATTGTCGCTCAATTCTTTTTCTTTCGCTTTGAGATTTGTGATGCTTAATTGATTGGCACCGTACTCAAAACTGTCGCGATAACGATTACCGGTAAGGCTGTCTTTGAAGGATTCACTCAGCAAAGCGAAGACGCGCGCTTTCCGATTGAACTCAGGAGCGATCAGCGTAGACCAGTCATCCCCCTTGTTTTTAAAGGCCTTAACCTTTTCCAAAATAACGCTCAGAACAGAGAGCGAAATGTGACCGGCAAAGATTGGAGAGCATTTTTGGAAGCTCATACCGACATAACCTATCATTTGCTCGGGACTAACGGGACCGTCGTCAAAATAGGGCATGGCCACGATTGGTTTTGACTTGCCGATTGCGAGCTCATCAAAGAGTTCCATCACGCGTTGATAAGTTTTTAAGTGCTTCAAATCGTCGCACGGAAGCAGAACTTCTCTTTGTTCGGCTAAAAATTGTTCAAGCTGCTCCAAGGGATTATTAATACACAAACGTGAGAGTACTAAATCGGCTGAAACTGCTATGAATTCGACCAAAGGAAATTGAGTGAGAATTTTCCAAAAGTCAGCACCTTCAAAGGTATTGAAAATCACGGATTGACGTTCGCCGAGACTCAAACCGAGTTTCGCATAGTCGGTATGTTTGTCAATTTGCTGTCCAACAGCCAAGAGATCATCAAGGTTCTTGTCATTGTCGGTAGTGGAGCTTAACAACTTCAAGATTGAAAGGGCTACGAAGTTGGCATTGATGTCGTAATAATGGATCGCTCCGGGAGCTGATATCGAAATCAAAAAGGTATGAAAAATAGGCTCTAAATTAATGCCTAGAGTACAGTTTTTGAGTTCAAAATCACTAACAAGCAAATCTTCTTGATGGCGTTCGAAGAGTTGAGCCCACTCCTCCTCATTTGCTAGTGCGCGTTGGCTGAAAACTTTGCATTCGTTAACGACAAAATGGCGTAACGCATCACTGATTTTCGCCTTATCTTTCCCGATGTTAGTCACGAGATAGCTCATGACGTAAGAGATAAAAGCCTGTACGAGTTCTTCGGAGTTCCTTTTACAGATTTCATCTGTTTTATCTTTATAGTTGTTTTGAAAGATCGGCGTGCCGAGAATACCGTAGGGATTCTCAAAGATATACGATGCAAACGGATCGGCTGGCCTGTCTTCGCTAAAAAGTCGGGAAGGGTCTTCGGGCAAATGATTGACCATATAAAAATTGCTACAGCGAGATAACTTTTCATAAGTCGCGATGTTTTTTTTGCCTTTGGGTATATATGAGGGATTTTTGGAAGTCTCTTCGATGATCCCGCTTTCATAGAACTCTCTGAGTTCTTTAAACATCATGAAAGTAAAGGCAATTCGTTTAGCAGTTCCCTGCGTCTTTTCAATAATTTCTAATAATCTATCTGTTCCTTCTGTGAAACTCTTTAGGTAACTGTCGCTTGTTTTGAGTTTGCCGATGTTTTTGTGAAAGGCGGCGGAGGCCGTCTGTGATCTGGCACTACAAAAGGGAACTTTAGCTTTAACAAAGATCGGCTCACCTAACTTCAAGTCATTTTTGATAAGGTTGACAATGTGATCGAGAAATTGGTTTAACCCGTTATTAGCAAGAAAGACGTAGGCACATTCCGCAAAGAAGATAGGGCGCTCTTCTTCGGGTAGTTTTGACATGGCGGAAGCAATCCGCATAGGAATCTCCTTAGGGGAAAAAGTCGCATAGACAATTCTTTATGATAATTTAAATCATACTCTTAAAGTCGTTGCAATAATAGAAATTGCGATCTGCTTAAACAAAAAGGCCTCCTGCGGGTTTTGTTTCCGCAGAAGGCCTTTGAGGTTCGATGCCGTATCAGCGTCCGATTAGCTCGGAGACAACTGATAGGGTTCGCTGTCTTTGGCTTCGTCCATCGTGAGACTCAGTTCGAGTTCGTCGGCATAGTCGATCGCTCGAATGGAGTTTCGCGCCTGATTGTAGAAGTTGCTCTGTTGAGAGACGGACTTGAAGCCCGCCTTAGCTACCTTACGGTCGCCCATTTCCCAAGCCAGAAGGGCTGCAAAGAAGCGATTTCGATCTCCCCCGATTCCTCGGCTGTGATCTCGTGCGTAAGCTGCACGGGCCGCTTTGATATCACCCATCTGATAGAGAAGGGAACCGGCCATCGTATGACGGGCGGAGTTGGCATCAATCTTGAGCAGTGCCTGATTCGTTTCGAAAGCCGCCTTGCGATTTCCGGAACGAAGCTGAGCGGAGAGGATACGTTCAAGACGAACAACCTCGGCAGGACGTTTGTCCTTTTCCTTCTTGCGGGTCTTGTCGTGGAAAACGGCTGTCGGAAGTTCTTCCAGGCTCTCCAGTTCAAGACGCGGCGCACGAAGAACGCCGTAGAGGTTGGCCGCCGCGTGGCGAGCCGCATGACGGACTTCGGCGGATTCCTTCTTCCCGTGTTTTTCGCGCGATTCGAGGAATGCGGCCATTTCAACGGCCGGTGCCGATTCGACGCGATTACCGCGAGACATACGAACGGACGCCAAAGTCTGCCAGATTGGGCGGTTGTCGGGCTCAAGAACCAGGACGCGCTCGAAAGTTTCTTCTGCACGAGCCCAGTTGCGAAGCTGCAAATCAGCGCCACCGGCAAGTTTCAAGGCCTGCAGGTCTGTGGAACTCAAGTTCGCCAAAGCGCCCAAAGCCGGACG
>JAHHRG010000051.1 GCA_020025965.1 Sutterella sp. | reverse complement strand
CCCCAGGAGTTCACCCAGCCCCAAGTGTGCGCAAAGATCACGTTAAATGTGTGGCTTTCTTCAAAGTCGGTTTCCAAAGACGCACCGATACGAATTTTGGAGGTTCCGTGCTTCTTTTCCTTCGGTTCCAGCACCAACACCTCGGTACCTTCAGGCCCCGGCTCAAAACGGTATCGAACTGACGAGAAGCTCCCGTCGGCCCAAATCCGACGGCTCATTTCGTCAATATCCTTATTGGCTACCGGCTCTTCGAGATTGAGATCCACCTCAGCCATCACGAAATCCGGATTCACCGTTTCCAGACCTTCCACACGGACTTCGGCCAGTTGATGCTTGTCGCGGCGGGTTGCCGGCAACACCGCTCTTTCTCGATAAGTTTCCCAAGTGAGCCATTGCTCATCAGAAATCGCAAACCGCTCTAATTTGTCGCGTACCTTGAGTGCCGCTTCGTACCCACGCTCGATAATTTCTTTGTTCTTTTTAAAGTCGGCACTTGAAAAGCCGTCAAGATCGGGCGAAATCAAAACATCGGCATCCGTCAGTGAGGCCAGCGATTTCTGGACGTTCTGTTCGGTCAGCAAATTCACCATTTGCGCCATGACGTTCACAACGTTATTGAGTTCGCTGCGCTTGGATAACGGCGTCCCCAAGTTGACGGCTATCACAACGTCCGCGCCCATGTCACGAGCAAGTTGCACGGGCAAGTTATCAACGAGCCCGCCGTCAACCAACATACGGTCCTTGATCACGACCGGCGCAAAAGCCCCCGGGACCGACATTGACGCACGCATGGCACGGCCCAGGTTGACGTCCTTTTGCATGATGACGCGTTCGCCCGTCACCAAGTCCGTCGCCACACAAGCAAATGGAAGCGCGAGTTCGGAAAGGTCGTTGACATAGTTGACGGGGCCTGCCTTGTTGTTCAGGAAAATTTCCAATTCCTGCGACGGAATCACGCTCTCGGGCAATTCAACTTTCCCGTCTTTTGTGAGCATGATTGCATTGTTCGGGAGGTTCTTATAGTCGTCCAACTTCAGGCGCCACGGTAACTCAGAACGATCGGCGCGAGGCGCCATCATCTTCGTCCAATTAACGCCTTCAATAATGTCTTCAATCTGTCCTGCCGTATAGCCCGCCGCGTAAGCGCCGCCCACCATCGATCCCATGGAGGTACCGGTTACTACGTCGACTCTTATCCCCATTTCTTCCATTAACCGCAAGACACCGGCATGCGCGAATCCGCGAGCACCGCCCCCGGAGAGCACAAGCCCCACACACGGTCGGCCTTCGGCTCGGCAAGCCGCACGCACCTCATCGGGAGTTTTGGCATAAGCGGTCTGCACCATCGTGAGCGCAGTTAAGGCTGTGAAAAGAGAGACGGAAAGTAGAGAGCGTTTCATGTAGGAACAGAGATAGCGATTCAGGCAGAAAACGGCCGAATAACAAATGAAATAAATAAGGCCGTATCACTTCATACCGAAATGATACGGCCTTCAATCGCAGAAAGAAGTTTCTTTCCTCGGATTGTTGACGATTAGTCCTTGTTGACGGCGTGGCCGATCAAACCGAACTGAATCATGGCAGGGTTCGGACGAGCAGCCTGAACAAGATGCAGACGGTTCGTATCCGTGTGTTCGAATTCACCCTTGACACCCGGAATTTCAAGCTTCGTCACCTGTTCATAGGAGAAGGTACCGTCATCATGGAATTCGTAGGTGATTTCCCAGGACTTCGTCAGGAAAGCTTCTTCAAGGAAGGGGTTCGAGCAAATACCGTTTACGTTGCTGCCGCGTTCGGCACGAAGCGTAAAGCGCTTCGGATTGATTTCGTGAACTTCACCTTCGGCCATTGCGATCTGAGCACGGGGAATGGCAAGTGTCTGATAGAGTTTGCCGGTTTCCGGTTCATAAAGGAGATAACCGACCTGGTCATGGAAAGCCATCAGCTCGCCCGGCTTCGTGATCGCCACATGGTAGCGGAGACCGTAAAGCACCTGCGGACCGTTATTCTGAGGATCGAGGATTTCGAATTCCCAGGTTTCGTGATAGGGTTCGGACTCGGGACCGTCGACCTGAGGATGCGTATCCACACCGTCTTCGCCGTACCACTTGCCGGCCAAGCGGGCGATGGGGCCCAACATCGAAAGCGTATCGGGAGAAGCCTCGGCTTCCGTGTAAATATCGTCATACTTCATATTCTTTCTCCAAGAGAGCGTCTGATGCGCCTTTTGTTAGACAATGTTCGGAGTCTATCACCGCTATATAGATAAAACAAAACATAACTTTTCAAAAGACGCTGTTTTGTCGAGTTCCCCAAGGAAAAAGTGATAAATCGTATCCGGAGATGCTGTCATTCACGTTTCGAGCGATTCTTTTCCTGCAAGTCGTTCTCGATACCGTTATCATTTAGCGGTTTTCCCCTAGTACTTTCGGTTGATCCCATTATGTTGACGAGAACTTTCCTTTCGGCCATTGTCGGAGCCGTCTTTGCCCTTCCGCTTTGGGCCGCCGACGGTATTGCCCCGATGGGGTTCACCGACGCCCGAACAATGCTCCATGCGCGTGCCGACATCATGCGTGCCGACAATGCAGAAATTGCCCGTGCCGAAGCCGAAGCTGAAGCCGCCAAATCGCTCTCGGGTCCCAAGGTTGATTTGAACACCATGCAGATGTGGGGAACGAAGACAGTTGATCTAGGCATGCACACCGGAGTCGGAGCTTTAGCCAACGTTCCGGGGCTACATCCCGTTGTCGGAGGTATGTTAACCAAGCTCGACGACATCAACATCCATTTCAAAGATGAATTGGACGGCCCTCGTGCTTCCGTCAATGCCATTTGGCCGATCTATACGGGCGGATTGATTTCCGCTCAGCAGGATCAGTTGAAGCACCGTGTGTCGGAAACGCGCGCGGATCGAGATATTCGTGAAAATTCACTCGACGCGGAATTGGCCGCCAAATATTGGGGCGTGCAGTTGGCACGTTCGATTGAAAACCTGCGCGCCAGTGTCCTCACCGACGAAGAAGAGGCTCTTCGAAAAGCACAGCGATTTGAAGCCAAGGGGCTGATCTCCAAAATCGAACGTATGTCCGTTCAGGTGGCTCGCGATACAGCTCGCCGTGAATGGGTTGCCGCCGGTACGGGCGCTCGCGTCGCGGAGACCGAATTGATGCGAATGCTCCGTGAAGAAGATTTAGGCGGACTCAATACGCCGCTTTTCATTCTCACGGGTGACTTGGGTACCCTTTCCGAATGGCAGCAAAAAGCCGAAGCTCAATCGCCGGTCTTGCAGAAGATGAATGCGCTTCAGGCTCGAGCCCATGAGGGGGTCAACGCTGCCGAAGCCAGCTTTAAGCCCACCGTTTATGCTTTCGGGACAAAAAATCTCATTAAGCACTACCTAACACTTCCCGAACCCGACTGGATGGCCGGTGTTGGCGTTCGTATCACGCTTTGGGATAACCGAGACCGCTCGGCTCGTCTGCGTGCGGCGGATTCGCTCGTTACGAAAGCCTCGGCCGCCCGTGCCGAAGCCAAAAATGAAATTGCCTCGGCTGTTGAAGTCGCCTTCCTTCGTGTCACGCAGGCCCGTGAAGAATTCGACCTTACGGCTTCGACCGTGGATCTTGCCCGTGAAAATCTGCGTCTTCGCACGAAGAGTTTCGCTGAAGGTCTCTCTACTTCAACAGACGTTGATACGGCCCGTACGCAGTTAACGGGAGCAGAAATTGCCCGCCGTGCCGCTGCTTATAAATTTGTCGTCTCGTGGGCCATGCTCCATGCGACCGCGGGTGCCATGCCCGCCTTTGTCGAGTCCCTTAACCGTCCGGACTTGGTCCCCGTCCTTTAAGTTGCATTCTGAAGATTCATCAAAATGTCCGACAAGAATATTCCTTCCATGCCCGCTAAAACGCCGCTCATTGTCGGCGGTGTCATTTGCCTCGGTGTCGCCGTCTTTCTTGGCTGGGGTACTTGGAAAGCCACGCATCCCGCGCCCGTTCCGCTTCAGGGCATGGTTGATGCACGCACCGTGAGCGTTTCCGCCAAGATTCCCGGTCGTCTCGAAGCTTTGGTTGTTCGCGAAGGTGACAAGATCGAAGCCGGAAGTGTGGTCGCCCGTATTGCCATCCCGGAACTTGAAGCCAAACTTTCTCAGGTCAAAGCTCTCGAAGCCGCCGCTCAGGCTCGTGAAGACATGGCGATGACGGGGGCTCGCGTTCAGGAAAAAGAAGCGGCTCGCGCGGATCTCGAACGTGCCCGTGCAGGGTTGACGCTGGCTCAAAACTCCTACAACCGTGTTCATGCGCTTTTTAAAGAAGGACTTATTTCCGCTCAAAAGCATGACGAGGTGACGGCTCAGTTAACGGCTGCCAGAAAGCTTGTCGCAGCCGCGGCTGCCAAGGTCTCGGCCGTGAACGAAGGCGCTCGTGTTGAAGACAAGGCCGCCGCCAAGGCACTCGTTGCTCAGGCCCAGGGCGGCGTGACGGAAGTGTCTTCGCTCGCGAGCGAAGCCGAAGTGAAGTCGCCCGTTGCCGGAGAAGTCACGCGCATCGTAATGGAAGCCGGAGAAATTGCCCCGGCCGGTTTCCCGATCGTTCAGATCACCGATCTTTCCGACAGCTGGGTTGTGTTCAATATCCGTGAGGACGACCTCCCCGGCATCAAGATGGATTCGGTTATGCAGGGTTTTGTTCCGGCACTCGACAAAACGGTCCCGATGAAGGTCACGTGGATCAATCCTCGCGGTGAATACGCCGTTTGGCGAGCCACGCGTCAATCAACGGGATACGATCTTCGTACCTTTGAAGTCCGTCTTCGTCCGACTGAAACTGTTGACGGGCTCCGCCCCGGCATGACGGTCATCATTGAACGATAAAACCATGCGTAAGTGGATGAGCGGCATGTGGGCCGCCTGCCGTTTGGAGTTAAAAGGGATACCTACCCGTCCGCAAGAGTGGATCTCGTGCGCTTTATTGCCTGTCTTTTGGTTCCTCCTCTTTGTCGGAATCTTCGGGCAAGGTCTGATGACGTCCATCCCCGTCGGGGTGGTGAATGAAGACGGCGGGGTACTTTCCCGTGAAGTGCTGATGAAACTCGAGGCTCTTCCTTCCGTTCGTCCCGTTCCCTTTGACTCTCGTCACGAGGCCGAAGCGTCGCTCAAATCTGCCCGTACTTACGGCACTCTTATTTTCCCGAAGCATTTCACCCGCGACTCGCTCAAGGGCGCAGGGACGCTCGAATTTCTCCTCAACAAGAGTTACTACGCCGTCGCTACGACCTTGGAAGTCGACGTCAAAATGGCTCTGGCCGACCTCGCGAAAGAAGTCGGTACTGCCAAGATGACACTGGCTCGAGGCGGATCTTTTGAGGCCAATGCCGAACGGCTCCGAATTCAGTATCCGGACGTCTATTTTCTCGGTAATGCCGGTTTCAATTTTTCGGCCTATCTTTTGCCTACGCTGATTCCCGGACTCATTGCACTCGCTGCCGGCCTGACCTTCGGAGGCATTTTGATCCGAGAATGGCGTGACGGCGGAGCCAATCGATTGCTTCGGGCCGCCAACGGCTATGCGTCTGCCGTCATGGTCGGAAAGCTTCTTCCCTGGTTTGTCTTTTATTGCCTAGTCGGCCTCGGTTGGGTTGCGGGCTTTGCCGGCTGGATGGGTTGGACGCCTGCCGGGAGCTATTGGCTCTGGTGTGCGGCAACGCTTCTTTTTATTCTGAGCGTTCTCGCTTTAGCCATTCTTTTCTGCGGGCTTGCCATCTCCTGGGTTCTGGGGCTCTCGGCCATCATCGCTTACTTTGCGCCCTGCTTTCCCTTTACGGGCTTCTCTTACCCGCTCGAAGCCATGACGCCCGGCGTTGCCTGGTTCGGCGAGCTGTTGCCGTTGACACACTACCTTGCCATTCAAGGTCAGGTTTGGATGCTCGGAAGTTCCTTGGACCATACGTTCAAAACAATGGGGACTCTTTCTTTATTCGTCATTATTCCGCTTTTGATCGGTCTTCCCATCTATCTCTGGCGTTATCGCCTGGGAGCACGCCGAGAAGCTCTGCGTGAAGTAACGGAATCCTAGGGAGACGAAGAATGACAAAAAACTACCCTACTTTTTGGGAAACCTTCCGAGAAACGTTAAAAGGCGGGATCTTCAATAAAGATACGGTCATCATTTACCTCCTGGCCGTCGCCTTTTATCTCATTTTTTACGCTTGGCCCTACAGCAACCAGCAGATCGAACATATTCCGACGGCAATCGTGGATCTTGACAATTCACCGGCCTCTCGCCGACTGGTTCAGGAGTTGGATGCGTCCCCCACGATTAAACTCACCGCCATTTTGCATTCTGAAAGCGAGGGGATGGAAGCTCTTCGCCACGAAGTCGTTCCCGTCGTCATCACGATTCCCGACGGCTATGAAGTCGATCTCACTAAAACCGAGAATTCGTCGATTCACATTGTCGGGAACGGGATTTTTCCCGTGAAAGTGCGCGCCGTTCAGGCTGCTGTCGCCGGACTCGTACAGGATAAAGAAAGACTCCTTGATATGGCCTCCGTCTTTTCTACGGGACTCCCCGGAACCATGGTCTCCGGTGCCAATGAGGGAACATCTCCGCTCGCCCTTCAGTACCGCTTTAACAATATCGGCGGCTATGCCAACTACACGGTTCCCGCTGTCTCACCGGTCATTTTGCAGGCCGTCATGCTCATGGCCGTCACAATGACCTTAGGAGGCTGGCTCTGTGCCCGACGTCGGCCGGACTTTATCGAAGGAGCGCTCGACCATCCGTTGCGTCTGGGACTGGCTATTTTTGCCGCCTATTGGTCAATGGCGTATGTCTGGTTCCTCTATATGCAGGGCTTTGACTTTTGGTTCTTCGAATACGGCTCCTTTGTGAATGCTCCGATGACTTTCTTGGCCGGAGCACTTTATTGCGCGAGTATTGTGGCCTTCGGTCTTTTTATTTCCGCGTTGTTGGGCTCCAATCGTTGGAGTACTCAGACGGTAGTCATCATGAGCGCCCCGTCGGTCTTTCTCTCCGGCGCCATTTGGCCTGTTGAAAGCTTCGAATCGGTCTTTGTTTATGCATTCTCGCTCTTTATCCCGTCAACGCCCGGCATCCGTTCGATTCTCGCGGCCTCTCAAGATAATGCGCCCCTTGCCGATATTCTGATGCCGTTAACGCTGATGTTCATTCAAACGATAGTGTATCTGACCATAGCGGGCATACTCGCTAAAAAACGTTCGGTCGCCCAAATCGCTTAAAATGGTGCGGTTGAAAAACCTTTTCGGGATGCTTCTTGTCGGGAGCATCCCGTTTTCATCTTTTTTTTCCCTACAAGAATCTCTCAAACGGCTACACTAGAAGAATTCACGTTTTACCTTATTGCCAATGTACTTAATCGATTCTCACAGTCATTTGAATGACGGGGCTTTTGCCGAGGACCGCGATGCCGTCATCGACCGTATGAAAGCGGCCGGAATGGTAGCCGCTACGGTGATCGGATGCGATCGCGACGATCTTCCCCTCGTGGAACAGCTCGTCACGGATCATGCCGGCTTTCTCTTTGGAGCCTGGGCTCTTCATCCCGAATACGAAGACAAGCCCGAAGTATCTGTTGATGAGATCGCCGAAATCGCCGTGCGTCCCGGTATGGTGGCCGTCGGTGAAACCGGGCTCGATTTTTACTGGTGTAAGGAACCGCTCGACTGGCAACGCGACCGTTTTCGCCGTCATATCGAAGCGGCTCGTCAGGTCGGCAAGCCCCTCATCATTCACGCCCGAGATGCCGAAGCCGCGGCGCTCGAGATTCTGCGCGATGAAAAAGCGGGCGACATGGGATTCGTCATGCACTGCTATTGTGGCGATATGAACACGGCTCAAGGGATTATTGATGCCGGCGGCCATATCTCCTTTACGGGAAACCTGACTTTCAAGCGTAACGAGGCTCTGCGAGAAGTCGCCGCCAAGCTACCCCTTGATCGTATTCTCCTTGAAACCGACTGCCCTTATATGGCTCCTGTACCTTTTCGCGGCAAACGTTGCGAACCGCAGTATGTCGAATACGTGGCGAAATGCCATGCAGAAATGCGAGGACTGACAACGGAAGAAGTCGCTTACCAAACGACCGCCAATGCCATCCGTCTCTTTAATTTGCCGGTTGATTTGCCGGCCATGACCTTTTAAATGATGAAAAAGACCGCTTTCCTTCTCTCTTTAGCCACTCTCTTTGTTGTCGGCTCCTCCTCTCCGGTTTTTGCCCAGAACGAACACGATACCGTAACCATTCAACTGACAGAAGAGGACAACGCTGAAATCACACAGAACATTCGTGACTTTATCTATGCCGTTGAACATGCCCAGACGACGAAAGTCAGTTCGCTTCTAAAGAAAGGCGTCAACCCCAACATCATCCTTGAAAACGGCGATACGCCCCTTACCTACGCACTTCGCTATGACAACTGGCGCATGGCCGATACGCTCCTCGCCTCTTCCCTTACGGACGTTTCGAAAGAAAACAACATGGGGGAAACACCTCTGATGCTTGCCGTCTTTAAAGGTCGTGAAGATTTTTTCAACAAGATGATCGAACGCGGCGCATCGGTGAACAAAGCCGAAGGGTGGACTGCGCTTCACTATGCCGCCACCGAAGGCCGGGAAGACTTTGTCGAACGCCTCATTAAATTGGGCGCCAATGTCAACGCCCAAACAAAATCAGGCGTCACGCCGCTTTATATGGCTGCCCGCTTTCCTGATAGAGAATGCGTCATGTTGCTTTTACGTGCCGGCGCTTACCGCGACTACTGCAATCAGGGCGGACTCTCCCCTGCCGACATGGCCCGCCGTTCGGGTGATACAGAATTGGCCGACTATCTTGCCGTCGAACGCTGTGCCGTTCGAGGCCTGAAGCGCTGATTCGGCCTTACAATCTCAGACCCCACAAATACACACTAAAGCGAAATTAACGTGCGAGAAACCGAGCTTCCTCTCAACGCCATTGAACTCTTGGCCCCGGCCCGCGATGCGGACACGGGGATTGCCGCCATTGATCACGGAGCCGATGCCGTCTATATCGGCGGTCCCGCCTTCGGTGCGCGTCAGGCTGCAGGCAATTCTCTTGACGACATCAAACGTCTCTGCGACTACGCGCACCGCTTTCATGCGCGCGTCTTCATGGCCTTGAATACGCTCTTTAAAGACGATGAAATCGAGAAAGCCCGATCGCTCGCTTTTGATGCGGCGAAAGCAGGCGTTGACGTGCTGATTGTGCAGGACATGGGGCTCTTGAACGGTCCGCTTCCTGACATTGAACTTCACGCATCAACTCAATGTGACATTCGTACCCCCGAGAAATGTGCCTTCCTCGAAAAAGTGGGATTCTCTCAGATCGTCGTTGCCCGCGAACTTGATCTGGATGAAGTGAAAGCTTGTCGTCAGGCCATGAAGCAGACCCGTATCGAATATTTCGTCCACGGCGCGCTTTGCGTCTCCTTCTCGGGTCGCTGCTACATGAGTGAAGCGATGCTCGGGCGCAGTGCCAACCGCGGTGCTTGCGCACAGCTCTGTCGTCTTCCTTATGACGTCTTTACCGAAGACGGAAAAAAGATTGCTTCGCGAAGCCACGTTCTCTCGTTAAAAGACAACGATCAGAGTGCAAACCTGGAAGAACTGATTGATGCCGGCGTCTCGTCCTTCAAGATTGAGGGACGTCTCAAGGACATTGCTTACGTTAAAAACATCACGGCTTTTTATCGCCGTGAGATCGACAAGATTCTGGCGCGTCGTCCGGATCTTTGTCGTTCGTCTGACGGCCGTACGACAACCACTTTTACGCCGGATCCCGATAAGAGCTTTCAGCGTGGCCATACGGACTATTTTGTCCACGGTCGTGAATATGACAAGCCCTATGAAAAGGCTCAGCTTGACAGCCCTAAGAACACTGGAGCCCTCGTCGGCGAATGCGTTCGCGTGGAGCCGGGTTTTGCCGTCTTGCGCCCGAAGAAAGGCGTAGAAATTGTGAACGGCGACGGCTTGACCTATGTGGGAGAAGATGAAGAAGTCCACGGGTTGTCTGTCAACCGTGCCGAAGTGCAACCCAACGGCAATATCAAATTGATTCTTCGCAATCCTCGTGAGTTACCCGAAGGTCTTCGCCGCGGACTCAAACTCATGCGAAATCGCGATCAGGCCTTTGCGCGTGAATTGGCCGGTCAATCTGCCGAACGCAAGATTCCCGTCTCGATTACCTTTACGCATTACGACGATTCTCTGACGGTGCTCGTCTCCGACGGCAAGCATTGCGGGGAAGCCTATGTTGCAATGGATCTCGACAAACCGTCAAACCCCGACCGTAACATCGAAACGCTTCGTCGTAACCTGGCCCGTCTGGGAGATACCTGGTACGAAGCCGCCGAGATTTACGTCCCTGACGATCTCGATGTTTTTGTTCCCGCCTCCATCACGAATGCTTTACGTCGTGATGCCATTGACGATTTGACCGCTCAGCGTGCCGCGCTACGTCCGATTTCTCACCGTGCGCCTGTCGATGCTACCGTTGAATATCCTGAGGAAACGGTTGGCTTTGAAGCCAACGTCGCCAATGAAAAAGCGCGTGACTTTTATCGTCAGCACGGCACGACCGTGATTGAACCGGCGTTTGAAGTGAAACACATTCAGAACGTCGCTCTGATGACTTGTCGTCATTGCATTCGCGCTCAGTTAAACCGTTGTCCCAAAACCGTACGCTTTTTCCCCGATCAAGTAAAAGACATTCCCAGAGAGGAACTCCGACCCGAACCGTTGATTCTCGTGAATTCGGCCGGAGAAAAAATCAAAGCACTTTTCCATTGTCGTCCTCACCCCTGCAACATGACGATTGAAAAGCTCTGAGCAACTGTTTTTATCTGAATAAATCCTTTCCGTTCAGCTTTGTTTTTACTTGCGTTCAACGGAAAGGAGAGCTCAAACGATTGTATTGATTACGAGCTACCCCTTGCGGCCGTTTTAAGCAGACAATCCTATTAATTTGTATAGTCGGACAGTCTTTAAGCGAACTGTCTTCCGACACCTTGCGTTTCTTTTTTCGTTCACGGTAAATAAAAAAAGACCGGTCTTCGTCGAAAGACCGGTCTTTTTATCCCCCTTGAAAGGATCGAACGCCTTACTGTTCGATTCTTTCTCACCGCAGAGAGCAGTGTCGGGCTTACGCCCTATATTCATGATCGCTTAGAGCCGATCAGAACATAGGGATATTATGCCACGATAAACCCCATTTGTCGAGTCTACGAAATATATTGTCGGCAAATGACGCTTAAACTTTTGACATAACTCAATCTCTACTCCGCCCCTTTTAAGGAGCCTTTCTTTTCCATGTTCTTCGCTGCATAACCGTACAGCCAAATGCCCATGAAAGTCGTTAACGCCCCCCACATCATCGCGGTCGGACCGGAGGCATAAAGCGCATAGAGCGAATAGACGGAAGCAATAGACGCAAAGAGTGTGATTCTTTCACCCAGCTTCGGATCGACACCTTCACGGTGAATAATCACGTTGACAGCGGCAAAGGTAAGAAGATAAGGCACAAGGTTCGTCACAACAGCCAAGTCCTTCAAAATGAAAAACTGCTGTTCGAGTCGGGGGTCCACAGTCATCAATGCGGCAAGCGTCTGAGCAACAAGAACGAGTACGATACCGAGAACAGGAACATTCAGTCGCGTAACCTTCCCGAACACTTTCGGGAAATAACCTTCGTTCGCTGACACACGGAAAACTTCGGCAATCGTAAACTGCCAGCTCGTCAAACAGCCTGCGCAAGCCAAGGCCATCAGCGCCATCACAAGCTTGCCGATTTCAGGGGAGAACATCGTGGCAAAGACAAGACCGAAAGGAGCCGTCGACGTAGCCATTGCGGCATTTTCAACAATGCCGAAAGAGAGATTAATCGATGCCACATACACAAAACCGGCACCGAGTGTTGCCAAAACCATGGCAATCGGTACGGATTTTTCCGGATTTTCAACTGCTTCGGAATTGGCGCACGCCGTTTCCAACCCCAGGAACCCCCAGAGCGTCATCGTAATCCCGGCGGAAATTCCGTCGAAAAGCGACAGGTTCTGCGGATTCCAAGCCTCGACATAACGATCGACAGAGAACCAATGCCAACCCACGACGAGGAGAACCAAAACGGGCAAAATGATCCCGTAACTCGAATAGTGAGAGAGTGCACCGATAAAACGCGCCCCCTTGATGTTCGGGAAACTGCAGACCCAAATAATGGCGATACTCGCCAAGCCCATTTGCAATGGGGTCAGCGTCCACTCAAAGAGCACCATGAGATAGCCAACAATAGAAATCGCAATCGTCAGATTGGCAATTACGAGAGAAACCCCGTAACTGAAGTTGGCAATAAAACTGCCAGACTTGCCGAAAGCGTAGGAGGCATAGCCGCCCATACCGCCCGTTCGTCGGCTGAACATTCCGCACTTGGCGAAAACATAGGCAATTGTCGTCGCGCCGCTGATGGTAACGATCCAGGACAAAATGGACATTGTCCCGATCTCGGCCAATTTCGTCGGCATGAGAATAATGGAGGACCCCAACATGTTAAGCATCACGGCCATCGTGAGCTGCATGCACGTCATCTTCGGTTTTTCAATTGTCTTCATGGCGCTTTTAGGTTACTAGATATCTTTCCGATGTGTTGATTTAAAGGTAGTTAGAGTGGTTAGAAAGCACACAATTTTTAAAATATAAATCTATCCTTATATCTCTTTTTCATAATATTTTCTCTGAGCGATTAACATAAAACATTAAGCAACAAACATTTGCATAAAAACACCCAAAATACACCTTATAAATTTATAGAGGATAAAACCACCTAGTCGCATCAAATAACATTGATTATTTAGTTTACTCACACAAAAAATAAGAGCTAGTAAAATTAGCTGTATTTTTTTCGATGAAGCTTATTTTTATTTTCTAATAAGGTTATGATTTTCGAAAACTTGGTCTAGCCAACAAGCTTCTTCTTTTAGACGCATAGGTTGTAAATGATCATCATCACGATACCATTTGAGCAAATTACATTGCCGCTCAGGACAAATATAGGATTCGACTGGAATAAATGTAACAAAGTCAGCTAATAGTTCTACAATTCTCTTATTTCCGTTATTCCATGATTCATCTTCAGGATAAGGAACTATAAAGTCTCTTTCATTGATTTTAAGTCTATTGATATGCCTCATCGGATCATACTCGCCTTGTTGATTATTAATTCTCGGCGGCGTCCATGGATAATCTAATAAAACATAGACTTTCAAATCTGGCCTCTTAAGAAGTGCCTTTTTTAAAGTTTCAACTGCCGAATTAAAATAGGCTTTTCGAGACCAGTACCCCCAAATATTACCAATTACAAGAGTTTTAACTCGCTCATCAGAAATTAACTTCTTAATTGCATGAAATTCTTTACTGCACCCAGATTCTGGAGAAAAGACAAAACACCCTCCCCGCCCTATAAAGCCAACATTTAACCCGTTTACCTTGCTAAGATAATCGGCACGAAGATAATATTGCACTGCATGTGAGTCTCCTGCAAATATAATTGTCGGAAATGATGATTTATCAGGAGTCGAAATCTCAATTCCATGATATTCTATTTTTTGAGCTTCATTAAAAGCATCCCATTCTCCAACTGCACGGATAGAATTAACTGTATTCAATAGAGGCGAGCCATAACGATTAGGAAGACCTTGTGTATATTTTATACTTTGCCCCATAATTGCTATAAAAATAAGTCCTATAAATAGCAATAGGGATGTAGAAAAATTACCAATTTTTTCACATCGACGAATAGGATTTTCTATAAGGAGATAAATTATAGTTGACAGTACAAAACTCAAGCCAAGTGCTATAAGCTTTGAAATAGTATATGACTCTGGTACGCAAATAAATAAATAAGAGAGCAATGGCCAATGCCATAAATACAGAGAATAACTAATAAGGCCAATAAACGTCATTGGCCTCCATGATAGCAACTTACGATTTACAATTGCATCTGGCTTAGCCAATATCAATAACAGAGATCCCAATACAGGGAACAATGTAATCCATCCAGGATGTACCATTTCTCCCGTTCCTAAAAACATCGGCGTAAGAATAGCACCGAGTCCAGTGACGGAGAGAAAATTACGAAAACCTTTCGGAACTGTCTTCGTGTCAAAAGAACAAAATATCTCTAAATAAGCTAGATTAATACCTGCACCAAGCTCCCAAAACCTATTAAAAGGAAAATAAAAATTGAAGTTAACATCTTGAGTTAGAAAACATAAAATTAAAGAAGAAAATGTTATGGAAAATACCGCTAGACCAATATTTTTTTTTGAACGCGTAAAGTGCCAAATAGACCAACAGATAATTGGGAAAACAATATAAAACTGTTCTTCAATCGCAAGGCTCCAAAGATGAATTAAGGGTTTTCTCAAAGCATCTTCAGTAAAATAGCCCACTTCATCAAGAAGTCTAAAATTTTGATAGAATGCCGCACTTGAATAT
>JAHHRG010000050.1 GCA_020025965.1 Sutterella sp. | reverse complement strand
TACCTGCCACGCTGCCATTATTGCTCGCGAACTCGGCATCCCGGCCGTGGTCGGTTGCGGCGACGCTACCGAACGCTTGGCCGAAGGTGACGAAGTCACGGTTTCCTGTGCCGAAGGCGACACGGGTAACATCTACGCCGGTCTTCAGGAAGTTGCCGTTGAAGAAGTTCAGCGCGGCGCTCTTCCGGAATGCCCGGTCAAGGTCATGATGAACGTCGGCAACCCGCAGCTGGCTTTCGAATTCCAGAACATCCCGAACAAGGGTGTGGGTCTTGCCCGTCTCGAATTCATCATCAACAACAACATCGGTATCCACCCGAAGGTCGTTCTCGACTACCCGAATGTTCCGAGCGAACTTCGTGACGCCGCCGAACGTCTCTCCGCCGGTTACGCCAGCCCGAAGGAATTCTTTGAACGTCGTATCGCCGAAGGTGTGGCTACGATTGCCGCCGCTTTCTACCCGAAGAAGGTCATCGTCCGTATGTCCGACTTCAAGAGCAACGAATATCGTAAGCTGATCGGCGGTGCTCAGTACGAACCGGGAGAAGAAAATCCCATGTTGGGCTTCCGCGGTGCTTCCCGCTACATCGCCAACTCGTTTGCCGATTGCTTCGCGATGGAATGCCGTGCGATGAAGTTCGTTCGCGACGAAATGGGTCTTACCAACGTCGAACTCATGATTCCGTTCGTCCGTACGTTGAACGAAGCCGCTCGCGTCACCGAAATCATGGCCGGCCACGGTCTGAAGCGCGGTGAAAACGGTCTTCGCATCAACATGATGTGCGAAATCCCGTCCAACGCCGTTCTCGCCGACAAGTTCCTCGACTACTTCGACGGCTTCTCGATCGGCTCCAACGACATGACGCAGCTCGCTCTCGGTCTCGACCGCGACTCCGGTCTCGTTGCCGCCTCCTTCGACGAACGCAACGAAGCCGTCAAGGCTCTCTTGTCCATGGCGATCAAGGCCTGCCGTGCTCGCGGCAAGTACGTCGGCATCTGCGGTCAGGGTCCTTCCGACCACGCCGACTTCGCCGAATGGCTCATGAACGAAGGGATCGAATCGATCTCTCTCAACCCGGATACCGTGGTTGACACGTGGCGCCGTCTCGCCAAGTAATCTTGGTTCGGACGTGTAAAGGGGAACGCAAGTTCCCCTGAGCCCATAAGCCCGCGCTTCTAAAACGAAGTTGCGGGCTTTTTTGTATCCGTATACAAGAAAAAAGTAGAAACTTTCGCTCTTGTGCTACAGTAAAATATTAGGAGCGAGGCATTTCGTCTTTCTCCCGACAAACACGAAAAACCTTTGCGGAGTCAAGAAAAATGTCCATATCCGCCACCGTTTTATGGTTCGTGCTGGCTTTGATTGTGGCCGGTGCGGAAATGTTGACGGGTACCGTCTATCTTTTGGTTGTAGCTATCGCTTGTGCGGGCGGCGGCCTGGCGAGTTACGCAGGGCTCTCTCCTTCGTGGCAGTTTGCTGTCTGTGCCGTTTTGACCTTGACAGGTGCTTTTCTCGTTCGTCGGTTTAAATCGAAGCCTGACGATCGAGCCGAAGTGCTTTTGAAGCTCGACAGCGATCAGATCGTGACGGTCGAAGCGGTCGGATCGGACGGTCTTGCGGTTGTGCAGTATCGCGGTGCACCGTGGATTGCCCGACCGGCTGAAGGGACGCTTTCGCGCGGCACGTGGCTCATCGATCGCGTTGACGGCGCTCAGCTCATTCTGAAGCCGATACCGAAGTCCTAAGATTCGGCAAGCGGTCTCAACACAACAATTCAAACGAGAGGTCGTTCGAAAGACGACCGAGTCTATAGGAAGTAAGACATCATGTACGAAGGAGTCGCCATGGAAGTTTCCGGTTTTATGATATTCACCGTCGTTTTCTTCGTGATCGCGGTGATCTTCGCGTTCCGCTCTCTGAAAGTGGTTCCGCAGCAGACGGCCTGGGTGGTGGAACGCCTCGGCAAATTCAATTGCGTCCTGAAGCCGGGACTCAATTTCATCATCCCCTTTATCGATCACGTCGCTTATCGTCATTCTTTGAAGGAAATCCCGCTGGATACGCCGAGCCAGGTCTGCATTACGCGCGACAACACGCAGTTGACGGTTGACGGCGTACTCTTTTTCCAGGTGACCGATCCGCAGCGCGCCTCTTACGGTACGTCCAATTACATTGTTGCCATCACGCAGCTGGCGCAGACGACTTTGCGTTCCGTCATCGGTAAGATGGAACTCGACAAGACCTTTGAAGAACGCGATTTGATCAACAAGTCCGTTGTCTCCGCCATTGACGAAGCGGCACTCAACTGGGGCGTGAAGGTTCTGCGTTATGAAATCAAGGACTTGACGCCTCCCGCCGTGATTCTTCAGGCTATGCAGCAGCAGATTACGGCGGAACGCGAAAAGCGCGCCGTGGTGGCCGCTTCCGAAGGTCGCAAGCTTGAACAGATCAACCTCGCGACCGGTGCCCGCGAAGCTGCCATTGCCGAATCCGAAGGTGAAAAACAGGCCGAAATCAACAAGGCGGAAGGTCAGGCTGCGGCAACACTTGCGATTGCTACCGCTACGGCAGAAGCCCTTCGTCGCGTGGCAGCAGCGACGAACGAAGAGGGCGGCATGAACGCTGTGAACCTTCAGGTCGCCGAACGCTATGTAGAAGCTTTTAAAGAACTCGCTCGCACGAACAACACCCTGATTGTGCCGGGGAACTTGGGCGATATGACCGGAATGATTAGCTCCGCCATGAAGATCATGGAAGGTGTCAAGCAAGGTCAGAAGGGACTTCCGCCTCAGAACTGATCGAGAACCGATCGCCGTTGCTCCGAGTTCGTGTCTCGGGGCGGCGTGAAGGCAAATCCAAGCCCGTGTTACCGACAGTCGGTTACACGGGCTTTTCCGTCTCAACAGGTATAATTCCTAGCGTTTAGAGGCGACAGGAATTTTTAAGAGTCGCCCGGCCTTAGAGCCTGTCGGGCTCACCATTGGAGAAAATAACCGCATGTCCGAGAATGCCATTGTTTCGATTCCGAATGTCGGCGATCCGGCCGTCCTGGCCGACATCCTGATGTACAGCGCCCGCGATGCGCTCTACGTACTGATGACGAACGGAAATCCCGAAGACTACGCCAATCACGTGTTCAGCGTGGCGTCGATTTTCATGGGAGCGACCGATTCGATCGAATTGCCGAAGGGCTGGGACTCTGGCCGCGCAGGTGCTGCGCTTCGTCAGCCCTTGGAGGCTGTCTTGGCCGAAATGGAGCCCGAGGATCTCGAACGTTTTGCGGACAATGAAAGTCTCTTCCCGCTCGCCGTAATGACCTGCTTCCAGGAAGCGGCGTCCATTGCCGAAGTCTGGTGTGACAGCCATCCCACGGTGGATGACACGAATGAAGTTTTGAAGAACCTCCTGCACGATCCGATTTTTACCGCCCACTTTGCAACGTGGGCCGATATTATCCTCGGCGACTACGCAGTCAAAAACAAATAAGGAATAAGAAGAATGTCTGAAGAAAAGATTGAAACGCCGGCAGAAGACACGAAGGCAGAAAAAATCGTTATCCGCGAAGGCGAATTTGAATCGCTTCTCACCGGCTGCATCTGGGATATCTTGAAGCGCATGCGCGAAGTAAGCATGGGTCAGATGACGAGCGAACACGCCACCGAATACGACGACGTCGTGGCGCGCCATCTTGCTCGTTCTCTTATGGGCGAAAACGACGGCTTTGACATGCGCATTCCCTATGTGGGCACGGCTTTGGTCGAAATGCTCCAGACGGAACATGCCGCGTACTACGGCCGCGAAGCTCTCCCGCAGGATATTGATCGCGAGAATCCCCGTTCCGTCCTTGTTTTCGTTTGCCGCGACTTTGTTCGTGCCGTCTACACGATGGTGCAGGAATTGGGCCAGCGCGAAGACCTGAACGCCAAGGTCATGCAGGCTGAAGTGAACGCACTTTCGGCTTACTGGACGAACCGTTTCTTCGGCCGCAAGGCTGAAACGCTCAACTAAGGAACGTTGCCATGGCCGGATGCAAAAATTGCTGCGGGTGCGACCACAGCTCCAAAACCGCCCGTGTGCCGAGTTTGCTCGACATCACCGTCGTTGAGGGCATTTTCCGTTCGGCCGTCTCCAATATGGTCGATCGCGAACGCTTGGTTGCTTCGGGCGAAATGACTGACGACGCTTTCGAAGAAGCAAAGGCGAAGCTCGTTCGCTGGCTCGTGGCGGCATTTCGCGGTGAAAATCCCTATTACGCAGCCGACAGCGAATGGCACGGGAATCTGATGGCGGAATACCTGGCAAACGAAATGGACTATCACGGGCACACCGACATTCAGGTCCTCACGCTGGCCTGTGAACGTTTTGCCAACCACACGTCGGAGTTGGCCCACGATATCGTGAGCCGCGGACTGACGGTTGACGATCCGACGGCCGCGCATGTCGTGATGAATTTCTGCGGCGCCTGGGCTGCGCTTTTTACCGGGGCTCCCTCTGGAGAAGACTGAACTCGGCAGGACTAAGGGGAATCCCGATCGCACTCGTTAGGAGAACGGATAAAATTCCTGTTATCATAATAAATTCACTTCGACGCATTCGACGATTCATGAGAGAGCGAATCGTTTGAGTAGTGCGAATACCCCTTCGAGTCGACGCGTCTCTCGAGTCCCGAGCTTTCGGGCTAAAAGAATACCAAGACGGGACGCGTTGACGGATCAAGCGACGAGCATAGGAGTGCGGCCGCTTTTTCTTTTTTATCTATTTTGCTTTTCGATCCGATTCTCGGATCGAGGAGGTAGCTATGCTGAGTTTCAACGCTTTGGATCAGTTTTTGCAGGTTCGTCCGAGTCTCAAGATCGGTCAGGAACGCCCCGAAGACGATCTGATCATTTCTCCCATGCGCTTTCCCGGTACGCAGGATGCCGTGCGTGTTTACGTGCGTACGTTGTCGGGCGGTACGCTTTTCCTTCATGACAATGCAGAAGCGGCGAAGCATATCGAAAATCCGGCAACTCTCGTCCACGAACGTGCCTGGCAGGTTTTTCAGGACAACTGGATTGCCAACGGTCTGAACTTCGACGAAGAATTCCGTCTCTTCACGATCGCTGCGGATGTTTCCGAATTGAACGATGCCGTCGCCCGTTTGATCGAAGCACAGGTTGTCGTTACGACGATGGCCTTGGCTCGTCGTACCATTCAGAAGTAAAGGGCATCGATGGCAGCCGACTCTCGTCATCCGCTCAAGACACACGCCCTGGGTGTTGTTAGGGACGTGATGGGCCGCTTGTCGCCCGAAGCCATGCGAACGCTTCGGGCCGTCTCGGAAATGCGTCATCGCCCGCCCGAGGAAGTTCTGGAAGAGGAGTTGCGCGGCTATATTGCTGATAAGTTGCCGCTTCCCGATGTCGAAGGCCTCATTCACCGCTTGGGCGAAGAGGCGTATGCGCTCGGATATGCTTGCGGAAGTGTGAAGCGCATCATTCGGCAGTGGAAAAAATCGCACTGAGAGATATCAAATTACGAAAACGAGCCGTTCGGAACGCGACCGAGCGGCTTTCTTATTGCCTTTTCATTAAATCCTATCGATTTGATAGGAAATAAATCCTTTTCCTAAAATGCTATGAAAAATTACAACTATATCTTTTAAATCAAACAATTTGAGTTCGTTTTTTCAGGGAAGAAGGCTATTCGGTGACTAAGGTGCGTGCCAATACTCTCCATCGAGATGTTTGGCTCGCGAGAGGTAAATTCAACAAAGACGAGAACAAGGCTCGGGGAAGCTCACTTTGGTTGTGTGTTTGAAGTAAAGAACAAGATACTTTTCACGATTCGCGTCGCTCTTCGTCGGAACCCCGCCTCAATAGCGAGTAACCGGGGCTGATTTTGGACATAATCTGTTACAAATAGCGTCTTTCAGCCACAACGGTGCAATGTCTTTGACATTTTCCTTGTGTATCCTTTTTTCACTCGCGAGAGTTTCCTTCTATCGAAGATGGCGCGCTCGCGTTCCTAACCCACAACAAGGAAAATCAAAATGCTGACTGCCAAGCAAATCGAGATCATCAAAGCCTCCGTCCCCGTTCTCATGGAACACGGCGTTGCCCTGACGAGTAACTTTTACGCCCGCATGATGCGTGAAAATCCTGAACTGCGCCAGATTTTCAATCAGGCTCATCAGAAGACGGGTAAGCAGCAGACCGCTTTGGCCGGTGCCGTTCTCGCTTACGCTCAGCATATCGAAGACCCGACGGTTCTCTTAGGTGCCGTGAAGCATATTGCCAACAAGCACGTTTCCGTCGGTATCCGCGCCGAACATTATCCGATCGTCGGCAAGCATCTTCTCGCCGCTATCAAGGAACTTCTCGGCGATGCCGCTACCGACGAATTCATCGCCGCCTGGGCTGCCGCCTACTTCCAGTTGGCCGACATCCTCATCGGTGTCGAAGGCGATATGTATAAGACGAGCGCCAACGCCGAAGGCGGTTGGAGCGGCTGGCGTGCCTTCAAGGTCGCCGAAAAGAAGGCCGAAACCGATGAAGTCACGAGCTTCAAGCTTGTTCCGGCCGACGGCGGTCACGTCATGCAGGTTCAGCCGGGCCAGTATGTCTCCGTTCGCGTCTTTGTGAAGTCCGAAGGCATGATGCAGCCGCGTCAGTACACGGTTTCCGCCGCTGACGAAAATGCTCTTCGCATTTCGGTGAAGCGCGTCGAAGGCGGCGATACGCCGGCCGGCATGGTTTCCAATACGCTTCACAACGACGTTCAGGTCGGCGATCTGATTGACGTTGCTCCTCCGATGGGTGAATTCCAGTTGGCCGGTGACAAGACCCCGGTCGTCCTCATCTCCGCCGGTATTGGTATTACGCCGATGGTTGCCATGCTGAAAGCCGCCGTTCGTCAGGATCGTCCGACGACGTTCTACCACGTTGCTCACGACGCCACGAAGTTCCCGCTGAAGGCCGAAGTGGAAGAAGAAATGCACAAGCTCACCGACGGTCGCCTGGTCGTTCGTTACACCGCCGACGAAGGTCGTCCGTGCGCTCACTGCATTGCCAAGCTCATCCGTCCGGGTGCCGAATACTACCTCTGCGGTCCGGAAAGCTTCATGAGCTTTGTGGCCGAAGCCCTCAAGTCTGCCGGCGTCGAAGCCGACAAGATCAATGCCGAAAAGTTCGGTACGGGTATGCTTTCTCTCTAATTGAGTGAGGCGAATCGGGTGGGGAGTTTCTTCCGTCCGATCCGACGAAAAAGCCGCGACAAGCGTTTCGATGCTTCTCGCGGCTTTTCTGTTTTTTTAGGGGTAAACCGACTCGGTTATTTGCGATCCTTGGCTAACGCGGCATTGAGTTTTTCGACTCGCGCTTTCTTAGACTTCTTGTTGTCGTGCATCACGGCATAGGTTTGAAGTGCTACCGAGAGGGCAATGAGTCCGACGCCGCCCACAAAGGAAAGTCCCAAATCCTTCGATTCGTCAAAGATGATCATGGCGAGAATAATCGAATAAATGGGTTCGAGGTTGTAGGAAAGGTTGACCGTAAAGGCGGAAATGTGCTGCAGCGACTGGATCTGCAAGAGATACATGAAGAGCGTGCAGGGAATCGCAAAGATCAACAGATAAATCGTATCGGGCCAGACCGGGAAGAAGGGTTCCGCCGGCATGAGCGAGACGTAGATCGGCAGGGCGACCAATGCGTAGCAAAAGCCCCCGAGTAATTGCCAGCTCATCACGGTTTCGCTCGAATACTTTGCGCGGTACTTCTTAAAGAAGACGGCCAGAATGGCGGCTCCCGCCGCGCCAACAAGCCCCAGGACGATTCCGAGACGGTATTGCGCGTCGAAGTGGAAGATGAGCGAAATCCCCAAAATCGTCACGAGTGAAAAGAGCACTTCGCGAATGGAAATTCTGCGTCCGGTCATGAGTGGTTCGAGGATGGCTGTGAAAAAGCCGATCGACGAGAAGGCCACCACGCCGATACTCACGTTCGAATAGCGAATCGAGGCGTAAAAAAGCGTCCACTGCGTCGCTAACAATGCGCCCACTGCCAGGATGCCGAGCTTGTCGCGCGTGGTGACGTGTTCGAGTTTTTTACGAAACCAGAGCCAAAGCCAGAGACAGCTTCCGGCAATGACAATGCGCCAAAAGACGATGAGGCCTGGTGAAAGAGTCAGCAGCTTTCCGAAAATGCCGGTCCAACCGGCAAGCAGGATGGAAACGTGAAGTTGAATGAAGGCGTTTTTCAAGGCGACACCTTGATGAGTCAGAAAAAAACGAAACCGATTCTTCAATGATAAGTCGAATCGGTCCGAATCGGGCAGGCAAGAATAGCAGGCTTTTGCCTCAATGAGTAGCCGATCGACGCGAAACCCCTTTGTCGCTATCGTTGCTCGGAATTCTCGGTAATAACCCGATAGCGCGTGACAAAGTTGAAAAAAACTACGACAATAGTCTTAGGTATGGAAGCTTTGAACCGCCCGTCAGGGAAGAGGGACGGCTCAAAGAAAGCTAGGGAGGGTTTACATCATGAGGATGTTGTTTCGGGTTTTGCTTTTTGTTTTATTCTTAATTGCGTTCGCAGCCTTCCTGAAAGGGATGGGCTGGTGCGTCGGCGGCGTGTGCGAATTCGGCATGGATACGGTTCTTAAATAGAATCCGTCGAATACCCGGCTTCGCGGGCCAAGACCAACATTTTTTCAGCGTTGAGGCCTGCCGTCGTTAAAAAGTCCCCGACTATTGCACTGTTGATCCCGGTATAAAGACCGCGTCTCAAGGTGTCGTGAGAGAGACCCGCGAGACCGCCTGCAAATCGCAAATAAGCCTTGGGATTGACAAAACGAAAGAGCGCAATGGTTCTCAGAACGTCCGATGCCGTCAAGGCTCGGGCGTTTTCTAATGGGGTGCCGGGAATCGGCGACAAAAAATTTAAAGGAATCGACGGGACCGAGAGCTCTCTCAACTGAAAAGCCAATTCGACCCTGTCTTCAAATGTTTCTCCCATGCCGAAGAGTCCCCCGGAGCAGATATCCAAATCCGCGCGTCTAGCGGCTTTCAAAGTCACGATCTTGTCTTCACGCGTATGAGTTGTACAGACCTTTGGGAAAAAGTCTTTTCCGGTTTCAAGGTTGCAGTGAACGCGCGTAAGCCCCGAAGCCCTCAAAAGCCTCAGTGCCTTTTCGTCCATGAGTCCCAAAGATGCACAGATTTCCATATTGGGACGCGCAGCAGCTTGGGCGATATGTGCCGACAACTCCTGTGTTTCGTTGACAGACAACTTGCGGCCCGAGGTCACAAAGGAAAATTTCCGAATCTTGAGTAATTCCGCTCGATCGAGCGCCCGCTTCGTGTCGTCGTCGGACAAAATGGGGGTGACGGTAACGCTCGTTTTCCAATGGCGCGACTGTGCGCACCATCGGCAGTCTTCGGTGCATCGGCCCGATTTGGCGTTCACAATCGTGCAGACATCAAAGCGGCGCGATGCACAGCGCTCGGTAATCAAATGAGAAGCCTTAAAGAGTTCCTCGTCCGACGTCGTCTCAAAAAGTTCTAAGATTTCCTGAGGTTTCTGCGGGAGCAAGACGAGCGAGTGACGCGTGAGATCGGTAAGTAGTGACATCGGCTTTCCAGTGTATGTGTCGCTTAACTTTACAGACGATTGTCGCAGAGAGTTTTTGCCGATCGATCGTAATTGTTAGGTTTTGAAAATGAATGAAGATTTTTTAACGGGCTTCGCACCGATTGTGGGCGACACGGCTCGTATTTTGGTCTTGGGAAGCATGCCTTCGGCTGCGTCGCTCGCCTTGGGACGCTATTATGGGCATCCTAGAAATCGGTTTTGGTCCGTGATGGCGGCTTTGTTTCCCGAGTCGGCCGAGGCCTTGTTGTCGCCGGATTTCGATCGTCGATACAGTGCGTTGATGGTGAACGGCGTTGCTTTATGGGATACGATCGGACGCTGCCGTCGAACGGGAAGTCTCGACAGCGACATTCGCGATTGGACACCGAACGATGTGGCGGGGCTTCTTCTCCGTCATCCCGAGATTCACACCGTGATTTTGAACGGGAAAAAGAGCGAAGCGGTTTGGAAGAAGAGTCGGACGGCCGAATCTTTAGGAAAACGAAACGATCTGTGTATTCTGACGCTTCCGTCTACAAGTCCGGCCAATGCCGCGTTCGGCTTGGAACGCCTCATAACTTGTTGGCGTGAAGCGTTGCGCGCTTCAAAGGATCGGTAGACACGGCTCGTTCTTTCCGAGATAAGCTTTTTCTCTAGGGATTTACCCTTAATGCAACCCGTAAGATACGGGGAATTACAGGTTTTCGTCAAAAGCGCGAGCAAGATTTACCTTCCGAGATTGCTACAATGAAAAAATCAGTTTTTACCCGAGGGGTTGACCTCCCTGGGGTGACCTCATTTCTAAGGAGAAAATGTCATGAATGAAAAGCCCGTTCTGATGGACTCGATGAAGGAACGCATGGCTGTTATTGCCGCTAAGGAAAGCGTCAAGAAGGCTTTGCAGATCTGCTACGACGAAGCCGATTACGCGCTCGAAGAACAGATTAAGATTTCCGAAATCGAATCTCCGACGTTTGCCGAAGGCGTTCGCGCCGAAGCCTTTGCCGGTCTTTTGAAGCAGTACGGCCTCAAGGACGTCGTGATTGACGAAAGCGGCATTGTCGTCGGTCGTCGTCCGGGTAAGGGCAACGGTCCGGTTGTGGCCATCGCCGCCCACCTTGATACGGTTTTCCCGGCCGGTACGGCCCTGAAGGTTCGCCGCGAAGGCGACACGCTCTACGGCCCGGGTATCGGTGACGACGCTTCCGGTCCTCGCAGCGTGCTGCAGACCCTGCGCGCTCTTGAAAAGGCCGGTATCGAAACCGAAGGCGACATCCTCTTTGTCGGTACGGTCGGCGAAGAAGGTAACGGCGACATCCGCGGTTCCAAGGCTCTCTTTGACGGCTCCCGCAAGATCGACGGCTTTATCGGCGTTGACATGGCCAACGTGCACACGGTTCAGAACGGTGCTACGGGTGCTCACCGCTGGCGTCTCGCCATTGAAGGCGAAGGCGGCCACTCCTATGTTGACTACGGCAAGATCCCGTCTGCCATTCACGCCATGTGCCGTGCCGGTGCCAAGATCGCCGACATGGAATTGCCGGAAGACCCGAAGACCACCTACACGATCGGTACGATTAAGGGCGGTACGACGGTGAACTCCATCGCCGCTCACTGCGAAGTGGACGTCGACCTGCGTTCCGTCAACGTTGAAGAACTCGACAAGCTTGAAAAGTTCGTTCTCGGCTGCTTTGAAAAGGCTGTCGAAGAAGAAAACGCTCACTGGGTCAAGGCCGATCCGAAGAACCATCTGAAGCTCGTCAAGACTCAGATCGGTAATCGTCCTGCCGGTATGCGTCCGGCCGACTGCCCGGTTGTTCAGGCCGCTTTGGGTGCCATGGACGTGCTCGGCCTCGAAGTGAAGCGCTTCGGCCCGTCCTCCACCGACGCCAACAAGCCGATGTCCATGAACATTCCGGCGACCTGCATCGGTACGGGCGGCGTTTGCTGCAACGAACACAGCCTGAAGGAATACTTCATTGCCGACAAGATCTGGCTCGGTCCCCAGACGACCGTGCTCGCCGTTCTCGCCCTCGTTGGTATGGACGGTGAAAAGGGCGCCCTTGCCTAATCGGCATAGGGTCTCAGCCTAAAAGAAACGGGAGCGTTTTCGAACGTTCCCGTTTTTTTTATTTGTTCGAACGGAGAAGCGCGTCGCAAACTGACGTATGGTCTGCCTAAAATCATCTTCGTAAGACAAAAACAGATAGACTTAAAAGTGCATTTCTTTAGGGAGAGTATTTCGTGATCCATACCGTATACAGCAACAGTTATGAAGTCCTCAAAACCGTACTGATGCACAATATCGAGAATTTGCGTTTCGTCGACGCACCGATTCCTCATGAGAAACTCTTCGCAACGGCCTTCGAAAAGGTCCCCGTTGTGATTCCGTCGCTCGCTGTTGAAGAGGATTTGAAGCGCTCGATTGCCGAGCGCGACGGTATTTATGCCGGGATCGACTGTATGTTACTCGGGCGTTGGTTAGGCCTTTTTTCACGAGACCTGACGAATCTGGTCGGGCCTGAAGCGGTATGGATGATTTGGCGCCTCTTGAGTGAGAAAGGCCCCGGCTCCCTTTGCGAGACCTATCCCCGTCTGCAGCACTATCTCGACGGGAAAGACGCCGTCGCCGTCTACAGACTCTCCGCACATGTGGCGCAGAAATTCATGACCTATGCGAGTTATCGATTCGACTGGGTTCTCGAATGGGTGGGGGTGCATGCCGAAATGCTTCCCAAGGGCCCCGAGCACGATCGCGAAAAAGCGATGCTCGAACGTCATCCGGACTTTCATTGGCAGAAAGAACTCTGGAAGCGCCTCTATGACTCGCCCGATTGGTCGGGGACGGATTTTATCAACGATTTTCCGAACGTCCTGAAGCAATTCGCAGCTACGGGCGACGTTGCTTCGTTCAAGCATGAAGATTGGGCGACGAAAGTCGAATTGCCCGAGAGCCTTCATATCTTTGTGCCGACTGTTGTGCCGCCTCTGATGCTCCCGATTATCAAGGCGTTTGCCAAGCCCGGCCGAAACGTCTGGCTCTATTTGTTGAATCCGACCGATCAATACTGGTACGACCTCATTCCCCGCAGTCTCATGGATTGGGGCAATGCCGATTCGCACACCGATGCCGTTCATCCGATTCTGGCCGACAATGCGCGTTCGACGCGTGCCAATCTGGATCGTCTTTGGCGATTCACGCAGGGACCGGATACGGCAGGGGACGAAAATCCTTCTCTTCTCTCCGAATTGGATGCCGCCCCTTACGAACCCGATTTGACACCCACTACGATCGTTCGCAAAACGAGCAAGGAGTGGGAAGCCTACGCAGGCCGTCATCAGGATCTCAAGGTGGATACCGATGTCGACGTTCAGAACTACTTTCTCGAAGCTCGGGATCCGAAGCTTCTTCGCCGTATTCAAGACTCCATTCTAGATCTTGACCCCGATCTCAAAAAGGGCAATCCCCACGAATCGATTTTCAAGGCCGAAGACGACTCGCTTCTCTTTATGCGAGCTCCGACGGCGACGCGCGAACTAGAAAATCTCGCCGATTGGCTTCAGTCGCTTTTCACAAAGCATCCCGATTTGAAGCCTGACGACGTTCTTGTAGTCACGCCCGATATCTCGGGGGCCATGCCTTTGATTGACAAGGTCTTCGGCAGTCTTCCGGCGGAACGCCGATTGCCGTGGACGGTGACGGGGGCGCGTCCTGTCGATTCCGATCCGGCGGCGCAAGGCGTGCTGATGCTCTTGCGTCTTTTGGCCGGACGTGCCGACATTCTCTCCCTGATCGAATGGGTGAGTGTGCCGATCGTGGGCGAACGCTACGGTTTCTCCGTTTCCGACATCGCCGTGATGAACGACTGGTTGGTGCAGGCAGGGTATCGATTCGGTCTTTCCGAAGCACATCTGAAGAAAATCGAGCAAGACGACGGTCTTCCCGAACTCAGTGAAACGATGCACGATATGTCGCTCGAACGAGCCTTGGAACGTCTGACGCTGGGCTTTATGCTACCCGACGACGTGAAGGCTCCCTGGGGCGATACGCTTCCCGTTGAAGGAACGGAAAACGGGACCTGGGTGGGCGTCAACGATCGTCCGCGTCTCTTGGAAGGTTTGAGCGATCTCGCTCTGAAACTCGAACGCCATCGCCTTAAAACGGTGGGTGAGAAGACAGTCGAAGAATGGCGAAGCTGGTTCTCCGACATGCTGGCGGACTTTTTCCCGCCCGAATACGATTGTGTGAATTTCTCGACCGTTCGTGAGGGAGTCAACGCGCTTACCGCTGAAGTGAAGCAGGCGGCCGGCGGTGAAGTTGCCAATTGGAAGCTACCGTATTTGCTTTTTGTGGAAGCGCTGAGCGCCAAACTGAAAGAAACGCCGACGAGCGGTCGCGGCAGCAACGGGATTACCTTCAGCGGCATGACACAGATGCGCAATATTCCGTACCGTGTCATTGCCGTAATCGGTCTCAATGCCGACAGTGCTTTCCCCGGGACGAGTGACCGAGAAGAGTTTGACCTGATGGCGGCTGAGCCGCGCCGAGGCGATCGAGACAGCCGTATCGACAATCGCAACGTTTTCCTCGATTTGCTCTTGGCGGCTCGCGACAACCTGATGATTTCCTTTGTGACGGGGACCGGAACGGATGCCGACGAACGTCAGCCCTCCATTGTTGCGCAGGAACTCTTTGCCTGGCTCCTTGATTTTGCAGGCGGCGTAGAGGAGGGCGAACCGGGATTCGACCGTCGTACTCTTGCTGCGCATCTGATGCGAAAAGTGCCCTTGACGGGCTATTCGCCCGACAATTTCCGTGAAGACGAACGCGGTTGGAGCGGTACGGACAACGCGATGCTCGAAGCCTTGAAGACGGCGATTGACGAGCACTACAGCGCGGAAATGCCGCCGTTTTCCGTCAATCAGGGGCGAGATCCCTTGGGCGGCCGCAAGGAGATTTCGTTCGACGAATTGATGCGTTTCTGGAGAAAGCCCACAAGTAATCTTTTGAAGCAACTCAATATTCGACTGCCGAGCAAGATTGAAGACCGCAGTTTCGATCTTTTGCCGCCGTCTGGCGGACTCGCCTCGTGGCTTCGCAAGCGCGAAGTCTGGGAATCGTCCGGCGACGATGAGGAGATCGCTCGACTTATTCGCCGCTGGGAAGTTGATCCTAGTCTTGGTGCAGTGGGCGTGCGCGATTGGGCCGGTGTTGACGATATTGAGGTCGTGAAGGCTACCCGCATGAAGTTTGACGAAATGCCGGCGACGAACCAATTGACGGCCTTGCCCGACGAGACATACGGCTATCGTTATTCGGACAAGTTCGCCGTTCGCATGACGAGTACCGATCTGTACCGGATGCCGGCCAAAAAGAGTAAGCAGAAAGGTCTCGAAAAGACCGCACCGGATCGTATCGTGATGTTGAGGCATGTTGAGTCGAAACTCACGGTCGGGAATCTCTCGTCATTACTC
>JAHHRG010000005.1 GCA_020025965.1 Sutterella sp. | reverse complement strand
GAACCAGTGACCCCTGCCGTGTGAAGGCAGTGCTCTACCACTGAGCTAACCGCGCGATAGATAAATAATTCTACTGAAAAATTTGATTTTCGCAAGTTGGTCTTTGGGGAATACCGTAAATGCGGTATTTTAGCGTTTGGCAGGGCGCTTTCCTGCGGCGACTTCACATCCCAAATTGGCCAGTTCGTCGGCTTTTTCATTGCCGGGATCGCCATTATGACCTTTGACCCAACGCCATTCGATGTCGAAGCGGTTGACGAGTGTATCAAGTTGCTGCCAGAGTTCGGCATTCTTGACGGGTTTCTTCGCCGCCGTTTTCCAGCCGTTCTTCTTCCAACCGTGAATCCACTTGGTGATCCCGTCTTTGACGTAAGAACTGTCTGTGTGAATGATGATGGGGCAGGGCCGATTAATGACGGATAGAGCCGAAATGACGGCAGTCAGTTCCATCTGGTTATTGGTGGTCATCGAATCACCATCGTACATTTCGCGTTTGTGCTCGCCCCATACGAGGAAGGCACCCCAGCCACCAATCCCGGGATTGCATTTACAGGCCCCGTCGGTCCAAATTTCCAGTTTGCGTTCTTCAGACATGTCTGTTCATTCAGTTTTCATTTGAAATGTGGCCCTAAGTCTATCAGTTGACGGAGGGCGGTTCCTTATGCGCTTCACGTTGAACGGGGACAGGTTTTCGTCCTCTGATGATATCGGCCGCCATTTCGAGCGGCGAGGCTTCCAGACGGTTGGTGCCAGGGAGGCGCTTAACGGCCGACAGCATGACGAGATTGGCGCAGTGAGGCGTCCAGCGATCTCCTGCTTTATTGAGCCAACTCCAGCGACGGAAGGCTTTGTCAGAATGACACCAAGGCATGTAGATGCCGAAACGTCCTCGGTCGATTTCAAATCCTAAAAGAGCAAGCCAGTCTTTGAGGCGGTATAAGGATATCGGTACCGCTCGGCTTGGCAGATAGGCTCGGCAACCGAGCGCGATGCTTTTCTGACGAAGCCACCAAAGGCTCATTGGATTAAAAGCGGTGATAACAATTCGACCTTCGGGGTGAAGGACGCGCGCGGCTTCACGCAATGCTTGTTGGGGAGAGTCGCAAAAGTCAAGCGTATGCGGCAATGTCACGAGGTCCATGGAGTCGCAGTCAAATGGGAGCCAAGCACTTTCCGCTTGAACCAGAGAGAACCGACTGGATTGACCGAGCGTGTCGAGCCTTTCAAAAGAGGTGTCGGTAAGCCAGTGTGAGGCAATTCGGTTTTCTTTGAGCGTGTTGAGGATTGGGCAACCGATCTGCAGGGCCGAATATCCGAAGGCGTCGGCAACAATTTCGTCGTACTGTGCGGATTCCCACTCAAGGAGCATTTGCCCCTGTGGGGTTTCCAGAAAATCATCGAAACTCAGCGTTGTCATGGCGGAAAGCGATTGAAATGAAAGAAACAACCGTCGATGACAACGAAAAATGTTTCTCATTGTGCACGACACCTCATTTCTTCATTGTAAATCGGCAGTCATTGATAAAATAAACAAATTATTGTGTCCCTTTCTGATTGATGGGGAATAGGCCGCTATTTACATTTCCGTTCAATGCCTTTCAAGAAACTAGCTCCGTTTATCAAAACGAGTCTGTGTACGGCTGCCGTACTCGGGACTATGTGCTTTACGCCCGCTCTGCAAGCTGCCTCGGTTGATGAAAAGATCGATGAATCGGCCATGCAACCTGCCGAAGAGCCGATCCACGCCGGTGTCGATGACACACTCGGCGCACCTGTTGACGTATGGGATCGAGTAAGACGAGGCTATAAGATGCCGACCTTGGAGAACGCTCTTGTTGACAAGTGGCTCCGGCACTATCAGCGTGATCCTGCTTATTTGAACCGCATGTTCGAACGGTCGGGACGTTATCTTTATCACATTCTTGAAGAAGTCGAAGACCGCGGTATGCCGACGGAACTAGCGCTGTTGCCCTTTGTGGAAAGTGCTTTTCAGCCGGAAGCTTTGTCGCGAGCAAAAGCAGCCGGTCTTTGGCAGTTTATGCCGAGAACCGGGACACAGTATTCGCTCGAGCAGAATTTATGGCGTGATGACCGACGCGACGTGCTTGAAAGTACGCGTGCCGCGCTCGATTACTTCCAGTACCTTTACGGTATGTTCAACGACTGGCATTTGGCCCTAGCTGCATATAACTGGGGTGAGGGCAGTGTGCAACGAGCCATTCGCCGTCAGAAGAATCGTCATCTTCCGACCGACTATCAGCATTTAAGAATGCCGAATGAAACGGCCAACTATGTGCCGAAGCTTGAAGCCATCAAACGAATTGTGTCGGAACCGGAAAAGTACGGTCTGAAAATGCCTGATGTCGGTAACGAACCTTTCTTCGTAACGGTCACGAAGCCGACCGATATCGATACAAAGACGGCTGCCGAATTGGCTGGGATGTCTTTAAAGGATTTCAAACAGCTCAATCCGAGTTTCAAACTGCCGGTGATTGTGGCTGCACATAACAACGTGATGCTGCTTCCTGCCGATCGCGTTGACGAGTTTATTGACAATTTGGTGAGCTGGATGGATAGCGGTCAGCCGCTTTCTCGGTGGACAACGTACAAACTCCAGACGGGAGAAACGCTCGCCACCGTTGCCGAAAGAACTGGTATGACCGAAGACGATCTTCGAGAAGTGAACGGAATTCCGAAGGGACGTAAAGTCCTCGCTAACTCCACGCTTCTGGTCCGCGCCAATGGGGATGAGCAGGGAGATATTTCTGAAGCTGATGCAGATGCAAAACTGCGTCTTTCGCCGCTCACGACATGGCGTCGAGTCAATTATCGCGTTCGTAGCGGTGACACTATTAGCGGTATAGCCCGTCGTTGGCATATCACGCAACGTTCGATCATTAAGAATAATCGCCTTCGTTCGAGTCGTCTGCGTATCGGACAGCGTTTGATTCTGACAGTACCCAATGTTGAACGTGCTCCGATTCGTTACGTAAAACACTCGTCCGGGTCCCAGCATCGTATACACGCCGTTCGTCGCGGTGAAACCCTTTTAAGCATTGCTCGTCGTTACGGCGTTTCGACGGACGCTTTGCGTCAGATGAACCGTATCAGCGGATCCAATATCCGCGCTGGCCAACGTTTGCGCGTGCCGATGCAGGGGCGGAACTATGAAGAAGAGATTTCGAGCAATGTGTATACCGTTGTTGCTGGAGATACTCTTTCGGGGATCGCGGAACGGCACGGTATTTCCGTTACGCGTTTGAAGCGCGCCAATCGCATGACACGCAATACGGTGCGTATCGGTCAGCGTCTGGAGATTCCTTCAGCTGTTCGTAAGCAAACCGTGAAGCATGTCACGGCCACATCTGCTTCTAGTACAGGGGTTCACCGTGTTCGTCAGGGAGATTCGCTTTACGAAATCGGTCGTCGCTATGGTGTGTCGGTGAGTCGACTTAAAGCGGCCAACGGTCTTCGCAACAACAATTTGCACATCGGTCAGAAGCTGGTGATTCCGGCGACGGCTAGAAAACAACCCGTGCAAGGTGTTGAGGACAAAAAACTTTATCGTGTCAAGAACGGCGATACGCTCTACGAAATTGCTCAGAAGCATAAGACGAGTGTGAAGAAGCTCAAGCAGTTGAACGGATTGAGTCGCAATACCCTTCGAGTAGGGCAGACCTTGCGTTTGCCCTAAGACAAACGCTTACAGCGGCTTAGCGCGGTAACGGGATTCTCAGTCGAAGGCGAACTTTTGACAAAGCCCTACAATGTAGGGATTAACGGAAGTTTTCTTCCGAATAAGAGAAAGAAACCACAGGCGACATTGGTCGCCCTAATAAAGAGAGACAAATCATGGGATTTTTGAGCGGCAAGAAACTGTTGATTACGGGTGTGATTTCCAATCGTTCGATTGCTTACGGCATTGCCAAAGCCTGTCATCGTGAAGGTGCCGAATTGGCCTTCACTTTTGTCAATGAACGCTATCAGGAACGTATTGAAAAGATTGCGGCCGAATTTGACAGCAAGTTGGTCTTCAAAATGGACGTAGGCAGTGACGAGCAGATTGCTAATGTGGCTACCGAACTCGAAAAGGCTTGGGGGGGGCTGGACGGATTTGTTCACTCCATCGGTTTTGCACCTCGCGAAGCCATTGCCGGCGACTTCCTGGAAGGTATTTCTCGCGAAGCTTTCCAGGTGGCGATGGATATTTCCGCTTACTCTTACCCCGCTATGGCGAAGGCTTTCCTTCCGCTTATGAAGGGGCGCAATGCATCCGTTCTTGCTCTGACGTACCTCGGTAGCGAACGCGTCGTTCCCAACTACAACACAATGGGTCTTGCGAAAGCAGCACTCGAATCTAGTACTCGCTACCTTGCTGCCAGCCTAGGTAAGGAAGGCATTCGTGCGAACGCCATTTCCGCCGGCCCGATTAAGACGCTCGCCGCTTCCGGTATTCAGGACTTCGGCAAGCTGCTGCGCGCTATGGAAGGAACGGCTCCTCTTGGCCGCACCGTGACGACGGAAGAAGTTGGCAATACGGCGGCTTTCCTGCTCTCCGACTTGGCGAGCGGTATTACCGGCGATATCGTATTCGTTGATGCCGGCTTTCACGCTATCGGTGCCGCGATGCTGGAAGGCTAAAAGCCGCTTACACGGGTGATTATCAAACGGGAGTCGTTTTCTTGACGACTCCCGTTACTTTTTCTAATGCATGAAATGAGGATGACGGTTATAGTGTGACCGTCAACCGTCACTTTTCGGGTGTTGCATGAAGTCGTCCTTTAAGAAAATAGCCGTTTTTGTTAAGCCGAAGGAAATTCTGATTACTCCTTTGGAAGCCTTGATCCGTATTCTGGAAAAAAGCGGAGCCGAAGTGTTTCTATGCGAACGCAGTGCCGCTTCTTTGAAGGGGCGATCGCACCGCATCGGTCATACGCGCGCCGAATTGGGTAAAGAGTGCGATCTTGCAGTCGTTTTGGGGGGCGACGGAACAATGCTCGGAGTTGCCCGAGATTTGGCTCCGTTCAATATGCCGATTATCGGTGTCAACGCAGGTCGTCTCGGTTTTATTACGGACATTGTGATTGAAGATATGGAGCGACTCCTGCCGCCGATCTTGAACGGAAGCTATAAGCGAGACGTTCGTCATATGATTGCGGCCGATATCGTACGTAAGGGCGAAGTGATTCGTAGCGGCATCGCCGTCAACGACATAGGTATTACGCACGGTCGCGTCGGCGGGATGGTTGAAGTGGTGATTTCCGTTAACGGTCAGCAGATGTCGAGTCAGTCGGCCGACGGGATTATTTGTTCGACACCGACCGGGTCGACAGCTTACGCGTTAGCATCCGGTGGTCCTATCCTTGATCCGTCGTTGGAAGGGGTTTGCTTGGTTCCTGTGGCACCGCATACGCTCTCGAATCGTCCGATCGTGTTGCCGCGTAACGTGAGTATCGATATTGAACTGACGGATGCACGCGATGCCGTCGCTTATTTCGATATGCAGGAATTCTACGATGTTCACCCCGGCGATATTCTGAAAATTCGACCTTCTGAACTTAGCCTCACGATTCTTCATCCGGCGGATTACGACTACTTCGATATTCTTCGTCGAAAGCTAAAGTGGAATTTCATGCCAACCAGTGTGAAAAAACAGACGAATCAGCCGACAAACTGATACAGTATTCCCATCGGGATGTTTTGTCGGAGTGTCTTTTATGCTCACCACCCTGAGTCTTCGTGACTTTGTGATTGTGGATTCTCTAAGCCTCGACGTTCGTCGAGGCTTTACTGTTCTCACTGGGGAAACTGGTGCGGGCAAGTCCATTCTTATTGATGCCCTGCAGCTTATTTTGGGCGGTAGGGCCGATGCCGGTGTCGTTCGCGAAGGTTGCGAAAGAGCCAATATCGTGGCGGAATTTTCCGTGAACGAACGTACGAGTGCTTGGCTGACAGCCAATGAATTGCACTTGGAAGACGAGTCTTTGATGATTCGTCGTACAGTAGATCAAAAAGGACGTTCTCGTGCTTGGGTGAACGGAGTGGCCGTGACCGTTTCGCAACTTCGCGAACTTGGTGAAACCTTGATTGACGTTCACGGTCAGCACGCTCACCAGTCTCTCTTAAAGCCGCTTTACCAACTGAAGCTGTTGGATGATCACGCCAAGACGGAGAAGGAGCTCACTGCAGTCAGACTGAGCTATGCCGATTGGCAAAAAGCAAAAAAACTTCTTGACGACGCCACTGCCAACGCCGACGCGTTGGCCGAAAAAGCCGAGCGCCTCTCGTGGATGATTGAGGATCTTGAAGTTCTTTCTCCGAAAAAAGATGAGTGGGAGACACTCAACGCCGATCATTCGCGACTCGCTCATGGCGTGGCCATTACCGACGGTCTGGGACAGACACTGGAAGCGTTGACAGATGGGGACGAAACGGTATCTTCGACGCTTTCTGCTGCTCATGGAAAACTCACATCATTGAGCCGATATGACGAAAAGCTTGCGGACATTGCGTCGACTTTGGCAACGGCAATCGATCTGGTTGAGGAAGCCGGACGGGATGTCAGCCGATATCTTGATCGTTGCGACCTCGATAGCGAACGTTTCGAGCAAGTCGATCGACGTGTTTCTCAGTATTTCGAGCTCTCTCGAAAATTTCGGACAGAACCGGAACTTTTGTGGGAGCTTCTTGAAAACAGCAAACGTGAGTTGGAACGTTTGACCGGAGAAAAGGATGTCGATGCTCTTCGTAAGGCAGAAAAGAATGCTAGAGACGAATACGATCGAGTAGCGGGGCTTTTGAGTAAAGTGCGTGCCGACGGCGCTAAGAAGCTCGCAGAGGCAGTCACGGAAGAAATGCAACGTTTGGCGATGAAGGGAGCACGTTTGGAGATTTCGTTGATTCCGAATCCTCCCTCAGCCAACGGTGCCGAACACTGTGAATTTTTGATTGCCGGTCACGCCGGAGTTCAAACCCGTCCTTTGATCAAAGTCGCTTCTGGCGGTGAACTTGCTCGAATCAGTCTGGCGATTGCGGTTATTACTGCCGCGGAAACGCCCGTTCCGACGTTGATTTTTGACGAAGTCGACAGTGGAATTGGCGGTGCAACGGCTGAAGTGGTCGGTCATTTGCTACACAAGTTGGGCGAAAGTCGACAAGTTCTCTGTGTGACGCACTTGCCGCAAGTGGCTTCCTGCGGGGATTCTCATTGGCGTGTGGAAAAGATGACTGTTAACGAACGCACACTGAGTACGGTGAAGCCCTTAATTGATGGCGAACGTGTATTCGAAATTGCCCGTATGATTGCAGGTGTGGAAATTTCGAAAAAGACTTTGGATGTGGCAGAGGAGTTGATTCAATCTGCTCACGTTAAACAGTAATGGTTAAGAGGAAAAAGAAATGGGTTGCAGTGTTTTAATTTTGGCGAAAAACGAAGAAAACAATATCGTTGACTGTATCGAAAGTTGCCGTCCGTTTGCATCTGAAGTCGTGGTGATTGACGATTTCAGTTCGGATAAAACCCAAGAATTGGCAGAAGCTCACGGTGCACGGGTTCTGAAACATGCCATGAATGGTAATTGGGGGCAACAGCAAAATTTTGCGATTGAATCTGCGCAAAACGAATGGATTTTCTTTATTGACGCCGATGAGCGGTGCACGCCGGCGTTGGCTGCGGAGATTAAAGAAAAAATCCAAGCCAAACCTGAAAAAGCTTACGACGTTCGTCGAATCAACCATTTCGATCGAAAATTGGTCCGCCACGGTCCTCTGTCGCCCGACTGGGTTTGTCGCTTGATGCCGAAGAAGGGATCGAGTGTCGAAGGGTTCGTACATCCGAAGATTCTCTGCAGTGTTCCGGTTCAGAAGCTTCAAAAGGATATGATCCACTTTACCTATAAAGATTGGGATCACTACGAGCGAAAGATGGCTCAATATTCAACGCTTGCTGCCAAGAAGTATTTTGGTGAAGGCAAACGCGTAAACAGTGTCCTATCTGTGTTCTTCAGATCATTCTTCTCTTTCTTAAAAATGTACTTGCTCAAAAGAGGTTTTCTTGACGGTAAATTGGGATTCCTCTTCTCCTGCGGTTATGCCAGGTATTCTTTTGACAAGTATGTGAAGCTATATTTTCTTTCAAAAAAATAAGCTTTTAAATAAAGAAATCCCTCTGGATCTTTTTGTATTCAGAGGGATTTTAATTATTTCTGACGTAAGAAAAGTGAGGCGTTTATATATGCAATAGATGTAAATATTGCAAAAGATCCTACGGTTGAAGTTAATGCGAATTCGGCTATTCCATGTATTAAGATGAATATTAATAGAAAGGTGGGAATTGCTAACTTTTCTCTGAAACCATCAAATATTGACTTTAACGCCAGGAATAAGAATAATAGCAGACCTATTAATCCATATTGATATAATAGGTTCAGGTAAATGTTGTGCTGATGCTCTATATTCTGGATGTAGAGGTAATCGTATTTTCTATATTCGGCTTTTTGTAAGGTTTTGTTATGGTTGTCCTTATAACTGCCGGAACCTCGACCTAAAAGTTTTTCTTTTATTGTACCTTCATTGTAGATGTCAATGGTAATATCCCATATGGCTATTCGCTGAGCCAGGGTATAGATTTTTTGAGGGTTGAATGTTAATAATTCAGTAAAACGATTTTTTTCGAGGTGAGCGGATCCTTGAATAGATGCAAACACTAAAACGAATACACTAACGATAAGGAGGATAAATTTCTTGATTGTTATGTTTTTCGATTGGGTATACAAGAAAAATATGGCAAGACTAAGTAAGGTAGCAAGAAGTGAGGTTCGGCATTCTGTGAGGTAAAAAACATGACAGTTAGAAATCAGAAGCAATAAAACCCCAGCTTTATATTTCAGTTCCTTTAACTTGACCATAGAAATGGTCAGAATCATGGAACTGATGCCAAGAAAGAGGCCGAGACGATTGGAGTTGCCATAACCTAATTCCTCTCGATACCATTCATTTGCATAAAGCTCAGGAGAGGTTATTTCTGAGTATATCGTGAATAGCCCACATAATGTAGACGAAATTATAGCAAATAGCAGATAGGGCTTTTTATCTTTGTTGAGGAAGAAAAATAGGCCAATGATAAACAATAATAAATAAGTAAGGCTTACTTTTATCATTTCTCTGGTTTCAAACTCAGAGACTGATATTGCTAGAAGAATCAGGGCCATCGGAATGGAATTGATGGCCTTGTAAGAAAATGAATTTCTTGTTGTGAATAAGTAAGCGGCGCAAAGTAAACCTGAGAGTTGAATTAATCTAAGGCTAGGAATGTTATCTCTATATCCAAATATGCAAAATAGAAGGAATAGAGAGAAACAGGATAAAGCTAATAGTTTATTGTCTTTTATGTAATAGATTATTCTTTGCATGGGGTCTGAATTGTTATAGCGATTTGATTTTCTCAAGTACTTCTTCGACAGAAGGCCAGCCCTTTTCGAGTGAACCGAGAACGGCAGCCTTTTTATTCCACGGGGACGTTCTACTAGGGTCGGTAACACCGATAAGCGTAATCTGTTTAACGCTTAAAGCGGCAGCAATATGGCTGATACCGGAGTCATTGGCAATGACGAATTGTGCTTTTTTAGCCAATGCTGCATAGTTACCTAATGTGGTCGGCGGAAGAATCATTGCGTCAGGGCAAGCTGCTTTATTGGCATCTTCTTCGCGGGGCGAGGGGAAAATGACGGGTTCAATTCCCATTGCTCGCAAGGGCGCGCAGAGGGCATTGAAATGTTTCCATTGTTTTTCTTTGCCGTGATGCAGTCCTCGAGCAATCGGTGCGAGCAGTGCAAAACGTTCCGGAATGTTATGTGCGGACATGAGGTTTCGGGCCGCTGCTTCGTGACGAGCCAATACTTTCATCCCCAAATCGGCGGGAACTTCATCCCAGGCCGGTTTGCCACCCCAGGCGAGAATAGCACCGTGGGCCAAACGGAAAAAGCGTTCGACTTCGTGCATCTTACCCGGTTCTTCTACTTTTTTATTTAAAAGAAAACCTCGTCCGTCAGTCGGAAAGCCGGCGGAACGAATCTGACCGATGCTGAAGAGTAATGCAGAGCTGAAGGAGTTCGGGAAGAGTAACCCCAGGGGCTTTGGGCCCAAATGATTGCTCAAATAACGGATGCGTGTCAGATCTTCAGTGACATGACCTTCAATCGGGTCAAAACGCCAGCCCATGCCGGCCATCAAATCTTCGGCCCAGCGTTTGCCGGTTAAAAGAGGAGTGTAGCCGCTTGCTTCCAATAAACGAAGGGCGGGAAGTGTCATACAGCAATCACCAACATGATTGGGAAGACGACAGAGAACATTGGGCATTTTGGTAAGCTCTCATTGAAATTGGTACTGTGCACAATTATTCTATAGGCTTAAGCCTTCAAGAGGACAACAGAATTTATCGGACTCTCTAATGATTAAAAAACTTCCCATTTTTAATGATCCCTATTTGAGTCGCCTGTTCGCCTATTTGCCACCTTATAAGTGGTATTTAGTGGCGGCAGCTTTGGCAATGGCTGCAGGTGGCGGCGCATCTTCATTGATCGCTTTGGTACTCGGTAAGTTGACCGATATGGGGTTTTATGAAAAAGATCCCACTGTTGCGATGTGGGCTCCGGTTGCTTTGATCGGCATTTCCATTCTGTACGGTGGCTCTCGATTCCTCAGTGCCTACTGGTTGGCTTATGTATCACAAGATATTCTTCTCAAAATTAGAACCAGTATGTTTGAGCGCGTGCTTGGCTGGGGCGATGAATCGTTCTTGAAACACCGTTGCGGAGAAGTGCAATCGAAATTCATTAACGAAGCGGCTGTCGCTCTCAGCAATGCGTCGAAAGTCATGACGACAATGATTCGTGATTCGATTCAAATTGTTTGTTTGATTTTTGTCTTGTTGTACTACAACTGGTTGTTGACCTTGGTGACGTTTTTGGTCGCACCGTTGATCGCGCTTGTACTTCGTTGGGTTAGCAAACGGGTAAAGAAGATTACTTCAGAGAGCCAGCAGAGCTTTGGTGTCATGATTGGTGCCATTCAGGAGAGCTACTTCGGCGAACGCGTTGTGAAGATTTATAACGGCACCGAATATGAACGCCAGCGCTTCTTCCATGTTAACGAACGACTTCGTACTTTGAGTCTGAAAAGCCAGAAGGTGCAGGCTGCCGGAACGCCGTTGACTCAGTTGGTTACGATGGCCGGCGTGTCCATTGTGGTTGTTTTTGCCCTGAATCAGGCGCAAAACGGTATTCTCACGTTCGGTGAATTTACAACCTTCTTGTCGGCCATGTTGTTGCTCATGAATCCGATTCGCAGTTTGTCGTCATTGAATGGTTCTACAGCAGCAATGTCGGCTGCGGCTGAAAGTCTTTTCACGTTTATTGATGAAGAGCCGGAAAAGAACCCCGGCAGTTGTGAATTGACGAAGGTTAAGGGGGACGTTCGCTTTGAAAATGTCGCATTTTCTTATCCGGAGAGTGATACCAAAGCTGTCAAAAATTTCTCGTTGGATGTGAAGGCAGGGGAAGTCATTGCCTTGGTCGGCTCCTCCGGTTCCGGTAAGTCAACGTTAATCAATATGATTCCGCGTTTCTGGATCGCCAGCGAAGGTGAAATCTATTTTGACGGAATCCCGCAGAGCGAGGTGACGCTTTCGAGCCTTCGTAAACAGATTGCACTCGTCAGTCAGGACGTTGTTATTTTTGACGGTACAATTGCCGATAACATTGCATACGGTTGTCGCGGGACCGTCACGGATGAACAGATTTTAGAAGCAGCGAAAGCGGCTGCCTTAACAGATCTTTTAGAAAAACTTCCGGACGGTATCAACACTCAGGTCGGCGCTGCGGGGAGTATGCTTTCCGGCGGACAAAAACAACGTATCTCCATAGCACGAGCATTCTTAAAAAATGCACCGATCTTGTTGCTTGACGAAGCCACGAGTGCTTTGGATACGGAAAGTGAGCGCCACATCCAAACTTCGTTGGATACCCTGATGAAGGGACGAACGACTTTTGTTGTCGCTCATCGTCTGTCAACTATTGAAGGAGCTGATCGAATCGTTGCAATGCGTGACGGTGAAATTGTGGAAATTGGCTCTCATAACGAATTGATGGAAAAGAAGGGGCTCTACGAGCACCTCTATACCATCCAGTTTAAGAATCACGCTTAAAGTAAATCAGCATGTCTATCAGTGTTTTTGACATTTTCAAGGTCGGTATTGGTCCGTCTTCGTCTCATACGGTTGGTCCGATGCGTGCCGGTGTGCAGTTTCTGGACATTCTCAAAGAACGTCATTTGATCGATCGTGTTAAGTCAATCAATATCGAATTGATGGGGAGCTTGGCCGCAACGGGGAAAGGGCACGGAACTGATACGGCTGTTCAGTTGGGGCTGATGGGCAATACTCCGGAAAAAATGGATCCGGACATGCTGAAGCCTTTGATTGAGGGTGTTCTTGAAACGCATAAGCTGTTATTGGATGAAAAATACGAAGTGGCTTTTAATCCTGATGTGGATATTGTTTTTCATCCCAGAAAGGTACCGACTTTCCATACCAACGCAATGACGATTACTGCATTGAACGGTAAAGAAGTGGTGTACGAACGCCGTTTCTATTCCGTCGGCGGTGGATTTGTCGTGTTGGCGGATGAGGAGGATCCTGAAAAGCCGATCGTTGAAAAGATTTGCGACGATTCGATCAAGGTTCCATACGAATACCATTCTTGCGCGGCCTTGATGGCTATCGCCAAAAAAGAGAAACTCTCAATTGCTGAAATCGTGATGAAAAACGAGTGTGCTGTTCGCTCCGAGGATGAAGTCAATGAGAGGCTTGATCTCATTTGGGAGGTAATGCATGCCGGAATTGAGCGAGGAATGAAGCAAACGGATCCGCTTCCCGGTCCGTTCCATATTGCCCGTCGTACCAATCGTCTGATGAAGGAACTGGAAAAGAACCCGGACGATCCGTTAGCAGTTTTGGACTGGGTGAATGTCTACGCCATGGCGGTCTCGGAAGAGAATGCTGCGGCCGGTCGGGTGGTGACTGCTCCGACGAACGGTGCTGCCGGTGTAATTCCTGCTGTTATTCAGTATTACCTGAAGCATGTGCCGGGGAGCAATCCGGCTGACGTTCGTACGTTTTTACTGACGGCCGGTGCCATTGGAATTCTTTACAAGGAGAATGCTTCGATTTCAGGTGCGGAAGTCGGGTGTCAGGGGGAAGTCGGTGTTGCCTGTTCGATGGCTGCCGGTGCTTTGGCCGCAGTTCTTGGCGGTACGATTGAGCAGATCGAGAATGCGGCTGAAATCGGCATGGAACACAATTTGGGACTCACGTGTGACCCGGTTGCCGGACAGGTTCAGATTCCTTGTATCGAACGAAATGCCATTGCCGCAACGAAGGCGATTAATGCGGCGCGTATGGCTTTACGCGGTGACGGGTCTCACTATATCAGCCTCGATCAGGTGATTCGCACCATGCTCGAAACCGGTCGCGATATGCAAAGTAAGTACAAAGAAACCAGCCTTGGCGGTTTGGCTGTTAGTATCGTTGAATGTTAATTCAAGAAGGGATGATTGTTATGAGAGTTTGTTTGTTCTATACCGGACCGATTAATGGCACCTCAGGGGGGATGGAGAAGGTTCTGTCGTCTTTAGCTCAAGGATTAAAAAAGGTCGGAATCTCTGTAGTGGTTAGAACAGCAGACTTGAGAGACGGATGCCCTTTTTTTGAGTTTTCGAACGGTGTTGAATATAAGAATGTTTTTTCTGATAAGACCATTCTTGAAAAGAAACTTTATAAGTTAAAAAGAGAGTTAGCTCTTGTTTTTTCTTTTGACAGAGTGGCGAAAAGAAAGAAAAGAGCGGAAATCGATGCATTATATAAGGCTTCCAGTATGTTAAAATACATGCCGAAAGCTATTGATTGTTATATAAGTTTTTCACCGGAAAGTACTTTTATTCTCGATCTTTGCAATGTCAGAGTCCCGATTTTGACTATGTGCCATGGAAGGCCTGTCGATTATTTTGGCACTGATTCTTATGATATCTTTGAAAAACGAGTATTAAAATCTGAAAAGTTTTTGATTCCTGGCTTTTTCGAGGAATTAAGTGGGTATGTTGATGAAGATAAGATAGAAGTCATACCGAATTCTATTGATGATGTCTTTTTCTCGCACAGTGATCAAAAGAGAGAAAAGCTCATTGTCAACGTTGGAAGATTTTGTGAAGAAAAAGATCAATTGATGTGTGTTGATGCTTTTTCAAAAATAGCGTCAAAATATCCCGATTGGATTTTAGAGCTCTGGGGTGATTTTCTCAATAATGAGCCCTACTATAACAAGGTTTTAAATAGAATTAAAGAATATTCTTTAGAGGGACGAGTGTTAATCAAGGGAACGACACGTGATATACACTCAGTTTATCGGAGAGCGAGTCTTTTTCTATTTCCTTCACGGCATGAGGGGTTTGGTTTGGTTGTGGCTGAAGCTATGGCCTCCGAACTCCCAGTTGTTGCTAGAAAATCTTGCAGTTCCGTGAATAGAATTGTTTCCGATGGTGTTTCTGGGTTTCTTTGTGCGGATAGCGACAAAGACTTCTCTCAGAGGCTTGAGATCCTTTTGAGCGATCAAGCTCTGCGAGAAAGAATGGGGCAAAAAGGTAAACTTCTGGCTACAGAGTTTTCCGAGGAAAGGATAATGCTTCGCTGGAAAGAAATGCTAACGAAGGTTATAGGGGCGCAATAAATCTTTCTTGCAAAGGAATGCTTCGACGGTATTCTGCAATCCCTCGTTTAGAGAGATGGTTGGATACCAATGAAGCATTTTTTTTAGCTTCGAACTATTCATAGAATATCGAACATCGTGCCCCAAGCGGTCTTTTACGAAAACGATATTGTCAAGGCGAGACTTGCCGTCGTCTTTGGGAGATAGACGGTCAAGAAGGGAAATGAGCCGATGAATGAGTTCGAGGTTGGGGATTTCGTTGTTGGCGCTGACGTTGAAGATTTCACCGGGTCGGGCACCGGCTAGAATGCTTCGGATAGCAGCACAAAAATCAGAGACATGAATCCAATCTCGGATTTGCCGTCCGTTACCGTATACGGGTAAGGATTGATCGGCCAAGGCTTGGGTCAACATCAGAGGAATAAGTTTTTCCGGGTATTGGTTCGGACCGTAATTATTGCTGCAACGCACGGTAATGACGGGGAATTGATAGGTCCGAGAGTAGGCACGACCGAATTGGTCGGCGGCCGCTTTGCTGGCGGAATAAGGGCTACTCGGATTAAACGGATCATTTTCCGTTTTCGGAGTATCCGATTCGGAGAGAGAACCGTAGACCTCATCCGTTGAAATATTGATAAAGCGGAAAGCTGCTTTATCTTCGGGATTTAGATGCTCCCAATAGTGAAGCGCTACATTGAGCAGTGTAGTTGTTCCTTTGACATTAGTGTCGACAAAAACCAAAGGATTGACGATCGAGCGATCGACATGGCTTTCTGCAGCAAAGTGAATCACCGCTCTCGGATGAAAACGGTTGAAGAGATTGATCAGCAGTTGCTCATCTAGGATGTTGCCGTGTACAAAAGTGTGACGACTGTCTCCAGCGACCTCTTTCAGATTATCCAAGTTGCCGGCATAGGTCAGGGCATCGAGATTGAGGATGGGTTCATCATCTCGAGCAAGCCATTCGCAGATGAAGTTGGAACCGATAAAGCCGGCTCCACCGGTAACAAGGATCATTTGCTGAAATCCAATAAGTAAGAAGAAAAGAGAACCACTACAATGTTAAGCACAACATTATTGACGAATGTGTTTGTATCTGCAAACGTAAAGGTTCTCCATCGTGGAAAATATTCTTATCAACTGTACGCCTAGAGAAACTCGAGTAGCAACCGTTATTGACGGGGTTCTTCAGGATTTGTTTGTCGAACGAGCGGCGGCACGAGGCCTGGTCTGCAATGTTTACTTGGGTAAGGTCGTTCGAGTCTTGCCGGGTATGCAGAGTGCCTTTTTAGATATTGGTCTGGAGCGTACGGCTTTCCTGCATGTGGCGGATATCGCCGAAGCACATCGTGAGGGAGAAAAAACGCTCCCTATTGAAAAGGTGATTCACGAAGGGCAGTCTCTCATGGTGCAGGTTGCCAAGGATCCAATCGGAACCAAAGGTGCGCGCCTCACGACGACCATTTCTCTTGCCGGTCGAAAGTTGGTATACCTTCCCAAAGATAATCACATCGGCGTTTCTCAGCGCATTGAAGATGCGGCGTTGCGTGAAGAACTGCGAAACATGATGCTGGAACTTCGTCCAGAAGAGGATAAGGGCGGCTACATTATTCGAACGAGTGCCGAAGAAGGGGCAACCCGCGAAGAGTTTGCGGAAGACATGCGTTATTTGGAACGCTTGTGGTCGACCATTCGCGAAACCGCAGGCGCGAGCAATGCGCCGAAATTGCTCTACCAAGATCTGTCGCTTGCACAGCGTGTCCTTCGCGATATGGTGCATCTTGAAACTCAGAAAGTAGAGGTCGATAATTCCGAATCTTTCAAAGAACTCTATTCTTTTGCCGAACGCTTTGTTCCCGTTGCGAAAGATCGACTTTCATACTATCAGGGCGAAATTCCTCTTTTTGAGCTGAACGGCGTTGAAGAAGAAATCGAGAAAGCCCTGAAGCGCCGTGTTGATTTGAAGAGCGGCGGCTATCTCGTTTTCGATCAAACCGAAGCCATGACGACGATCGACGTGAATACGGGAGGGTATGTCGGTAAGCGCGATTTCAGCGACACGGTTTACAAGACGAATCTGGAAGCGGCGCAGACCATTGCTCGCCAGTTGCGTTTGCGCAATTTGGGCGGGATCATCATTGTCGACTTTATCGACATGAGCTGTGACGAACATCGTGATGCGGTTTTGGCCGAATTGCGTCGTGCGGTGTCGACCGATAAGACTCGTATGACGGTGAGCAATTTCACGGAACTCGGCCTCGTTGAAATGACGAGAAAGCGTACGCGCGAATCTTTGGCCCATGTCCTGTGCGAACCCTGTCCTTTATGCGGAGGCCGCGGTGAAATTCGTACGGCCCGAACGGTTTGCTATGAAATTATGCGAGAAATCGTTCGCTTGTCGAAACAGTATCGCGATGCGAAGGAATTCCATATTCAAGCTAATCAGCGTGTGATTGACATGTTACTGGAAGAAGAATCGCAGGCGTTGGAATTGTTGCAGTCCTTTGTAGAAAGACCGGTGATGCTTGAGGTGGAACCGAGCTACAACCAGGAACAGTTTGACGTTGTGTTGAGTTGAGGATGTATGAACGAGACGCTGACTGAACCGAGTTTTTATTGGTACGACTTTGAAACCTTCGGCTTGAATCGCCGATCCGATCGCCCTGCTCAATTTGCAGGGATGCGCACGGACATGGATTTCAATCCGATGGGGAAAGGTGAAATTTTCTATGCCAAACCCACCGAAGACTATCTGCCACATCCTGAAAGTTGCTTGCTGACCGGTATTACGCCGCAACTTTGCGAAGAAAAAGGCATGGTTGAGAGCGATTTCGCCAATGAAATTTGGGCGAGATTCAATCAGCCGGAAACAGTCAGTATCGGCTACAACAGTCTCGGTTTTGACGATGAGGTCTGTAGATTTCTTTTCTGGCGCAATTTTTTGGATCCTTATTCCCATATGTGGAAGCAAGGTTGCTCGCGCTGGGATATTTTCCCGCTTACCTGTGCCGTCTGGGCTCTGCGCGGAAACGGCATCAAATGGCCTCTCTGGGAGGAAATTGATCCGGTCGAATACCCTAAAGCCGAAGGGCGAAAAGGGGTTTGTTTCAAATTGGAATTTTTGAGTAAAGCTAACGGCATTGTTCACGAACATGCGCACGATGCTCTGAGTGACGTTGAAGCGACCATGGGGCTTGCTCGTCTCATTCGACAGACGGAACCGCGACTCTGGCAGTGGGCATTTGAAAATCGCACGAAGGCCAAGATCAAAGCGGCGCTCGAAAGCGGTCGTCCTGTTGTCTGGATTTCTCCGAAATTCAGTCAGGAATCCGGTTTTGTACGAGTGGCGGCGATGATTGGCGTTAATGTTCAGAACGTTAACGAAGTCTTTATGTGGGACCTCTCGAAGGATCCTACCGTACTTTCAACGCTTTCCGAACAGGAAATCAAGGAGCGTCTGTTTGTTCGACGCGATGAATTGCCTGACGGGCCGGTCTATCGTCTGCAAGTGAATTCCGCTCCGTTCGTATGCAATAACCTCAAGGTGATTCCAGCCGATCGTGCCGAACGTTACGGTCTTGATTTCAATACCATTATCGAAAACTACCGGAAGCTTTTATCGATCAAGAGTTTGATTGAAGGTCCCCTGCTCGAATATGCCGAAAGTCGCGAACGTCCCGAGCCTTCGGATGTTGATTTCGGTCTTTATGACGGCGGTTTTCCGACGCGCGATGACGGAGTCAAGAAAGAAGAGGTGAGTCGGACGGAACCCGACCTGTTGGCGCAGATGGTGCACGACGGGATGAAATTTGACGATCCGAGACTTGACGAACTGCTCTTCCGATTCAGAGCGCGAAATTGGCCCGATACCCTGAACGAGGAAGAGAGGGAACGTTGGCGTGAATTCCGTCAGCATCGCTTGATGGAAGGTGATGCAGGTCAACGCGGCGTTCTCACAATCGGCGACTATTTCAACGCGATCGACGAATTACAGGAAACGTCCTTTGAAGACGAACGTGCCCAAGAAATTCTTGAAGCTCTTTACGAGTGGGGGGAACGTTTGGGCGAAGCGTGTACGAATTAAAAAAGGAGACATCATGACGGAGAAAACATATCAGGCCGTAACGCGGCAGAAAGTGGCTTTTATCGGTCTAGGAACGATGGGATATCCCATGGCTGGTCATTTGCAAAAGGCGGGTCATGATGTCTGTGTTTATAACCGTACCGGTGTCAAAGCCGATCGTTGGGTAGAAGAATTCGGCGGTCGAAAGGCTGTAACGCCTTGTGAGGCTGCCCGAGATGCTCAGATCGTTTTTGCCTGTGTTGGCAATGACGATGATCTTCGCAGCGTCGTTTTGGGTAAAACCGGCGCTTTTGCCGGTATGAAAGAAGGCGCCGTCTTTGTCGACCATACGACGGCGAGTGCCAATGTCGAGCGCGAACTGTCGGCAAAGGCTCGTGAGTTGAAGCTCGGCTTTGTCGACGCACCTGTATCGGGCGGTCAGGCGGGGGCAGAAAACGGATGTCTTACGATTCTCTGCGGTGGAGAATCCGAGACTATTGACGCGATTCGTCCTGTCATGACGGCTTACGGTGCCGCGATTACCCGCTTTGGGGACTGCGGTGCCGGACAACTCGCCAAGATGGTCAATCAGATTTGTATTGCCGGTTGCGTACAGGGCCTTGCAGAGGCTCTCGCTTTCGGGATGAACGCCGGATTGGATATGCATCAAGTTCTAGCGGCTATCGGTAAAGGAGCTGCCTCTTCCTGGCAGCTTCTCAACAGAGGTGACACCATGGTTGACGGTCAATTCGATTTCGGTTTTGCCGTCGATTGGATGAGAAAGGACTTGGGGATTGTTCAAGACGAAGCGCGACGAAATGGCTCCGAGTTGCCGGTAACTGAGATGGTTGATCGTTTCTACGAAGAAATTCAACAAAAAGGCGGCGGTAGAATGGATACTTCAAGCCTCATTACGCGCTTGCCGAAGCAAAATTCGTAGGTTTCTTTACAATAAGCATTATTTGTCGCGAGTTCGAGAACGTCGCGACGTGGACTGAACATTTAAATACAGAACGGATATGCCGTTCTGGGATAAGAAATATGAGCTCAGAAACGGAAGCCCCTGTCACTGCACAGGTTACAAACTTCATTCGCAATATTATTGACGACGATTTGGCCAAAGGGGCCAACCTGCCTCGCTACTGGAGCGGTACGCCCGGTCCGTACTCGAAGCAGCTCGAAGAAGGCGAGCCCGATACGGCCAAGATCCGTACGCGTTTCCCGCCGGAACCCAACGGTTATCTTCACATCGGTCATGCCAAGAGTATTTGCCTGAATTTCGGTTTGGCTCGTGATTATCAGGGTGCTTGCCATATGCGCTTTGACGATACGAATCCGGTTAAAGAAGACCAGGAATACGTAGACGGTATTGTGGACAGCGTTCATTGGCTCGGTTTTGATTGGAAATACAAGAACGAAACGAATCTTTATTTCGCGAGCTCTTATTTCGAATACATGTACGCTTTTGCCGAGCATCTGATCAAGACGGGCTATGCCTATGTCGATGAACAGACCCCCGACGAAATGCATGCTACGCGCGGGACTCTAAAGGAACCGGGTAAAAATTCTCCTTATCGCGATCGTTCCGTGGAAGACAATCTTCGTATCTTCCGCGAAATGCGTGACGGCAAGCATGCCGAAGGTTCGATGGTTCTCCGTGCCAAGATCGATATGGCCAGTCCCAATATCAATCTCCGCGATCCGGCCATTTACCGTATTCGTTTTGCCGAACATCATTCGACGGGCAACAAGTGGTGCATCTACCCGATGTACACCTTTGCGCATCCGATCGAAGACTCGCTCGAAAATATTACGCATTCGATCTGTACGCTTGAATTCGAAGACCAGCGTGCGTTCTACAACTGGGCTCTCGAACGCATCATCCCGGCTCTTCGTGCGCCGCAGTACGCCGAAGCACTCGGCATTATTCAGCGTATGGCGACGGGTGCCGACGATCGTGCCATGGCTTTTGTTGCCAAGGCATACGAAAGCCGCGCAAAGCTCGGACAGAGCATCCCGGAAACGCAGATGGCTGCTTTGATGGAAAGCTGGGCTGAAGGTGTGCCTGCTGAGCTGACGAATGAGTCTGTAGTCCGCTTCTTCGCCATGCTTCTTCAATTCCCGGAAAACTTCACTCCGCTGATGCAGGCTGCGTTGGAGGTGGTTCGTCCGAACTTCTTCCTGCTCTCTCATCAGTATGAATTCAACCGTCTGAACCTGACGTACGTTGTGGTCAGCAAGCGTAAGCTCATCCAGCTTGTGCAGGACAAGTATGTCGACGGTTGGGACGATCCTCGTATGCCGACGATTGTCGGTCTGCGTCGTCGCGGCTTTACGCCGAAGAGCATTCAGGCTTTCGCCGAACGTTGCGGTATTTCCCGTGTCGCAGGCGGTTGGATCGATTACTCCGTGCTCGAACAGTGCTTGCGCGAAGACTTGGAAGCCAAGGCTCAACGTCGCATTGCCGTGTTGCGTCCGCTCAAGCTCGTGATCGACAACTATCCTGAGGGACAGAGCGAAATGCTCACGGCCGACAACCATCCCTTGCATCCGGAAATGGGAACGCGTCAGATTTCCTTCTCGAAGGAACTTTGGATTGAAGAAGAAGACTTCGCTGAAGTGCCGCCCAAAGGATATCGTCGTTTGACGATCCCGGCTGACGGCAAGCCCGCTAAACCCGTCCGCTTGCGTTACGGCTACGTGATTGTGCCGACTTCCTTTGAAAAGGATGAAAATGGCCGCGTGACCGTTGTTCATGCCGACTATTTGCCGGAAACCAAGTCGGGAACCGAAGGTTCGATGAACGTGAAGACAAAAGCAACGATCCATTGGCTTGATGCCAAGACGGCCGTTCCTTCCGAAATTCGTGTTTACGATCGACTCTTTAATGCGCCGCATCCTGATGAAGGCGAAGGTAGCTTCCTCGATCGTCTGACCCCGAATTCGAAGGTCATTCTTTCGTCCTTTGTAGAACCGGCTGCGGCCGCAGCTGCCAAGGACGATAAATTCCAGTTCGAACGTAACGGTTACTTTGTGGCTGACCGTGAAGATCACACGGCCGAGAAGCCGGTCTTCAATCTCTCGGTAGGACTGAGAGACTCTTGGGGTAAGTAGTAAAAAAGGGGCACTCTTGGTACACAAGAGTGCCTTTCCTTATGAAAGAAAAGAAATATAACGAACCGTTCCATTCTTTTATTCAAAAACATCCTCACTCTATTCCAAAGATCGTTAGACAGAGAATTAGAGAACTTGTAATGAGGATTGATAATAGAAAATATGACAATGTATTTTCGATAGGAGCTGAATGTACAACAGCTCAAGCTCTCCGTGCTGCATCGTTAAGAAAATTCAGCAGTCCGTTGGACTGGGTTTCAGGGACGAGTCTTGCTGAACGCATGAAGTTGATTAATGATGATTTCAAGCTTATGCTAAAAAAAGATTCGATTAGGATAAGCGACATTATCGGTGATACATCATTGAATACATATAGAGCGGAAAATGTAGAAATAGGAATGATTTTTCCTCATGATTTTCCGTGCAAAGACATTGATCGCTCATTTCCTATAGTCTATGAAAAGTATCAGCGACGAATAAAACGCTTGAATTCCAAAATAAGATCAAGCAAAAACCTTATGGTTTATATGATCGAGGAAGGTTCGGATTTCGATCTGCAGTCGATTAATCAGCAGATGAAAATAATGAAGGATAAGTTCTCGCCAGAACGTCTGGATTTGTTGTACATTACACTGAACAAGCATTCCGATGAGAGTAATGCAAAGGTATACAAAGTATCCTCCAGTAGTGATGTTTATTTTGTCCAACTTTCCAGAAACTCAATTGGCGAGCAGAAATGGTGGCATGATAATGTTCACCTGCACATGGAAGTGTCTAGATGGCTAAACGCAGTTTGTGCTTAGCCGTTTATGGTTTGAATTGTAAAAAATAATATAATCTCTGTTCCGATTGCTGAATCGGAATAAAAAAAGTAGGAAAATGTATAAACATATTTTCTTTACGAACAGGAGCTTTGTATGATTAAGAAGATGCTTGTTGTTGCCGCTGCCGCTCTTTTGGCTACCGGTGCCAATGCCGCTTATAAGGACGGTACGTATGTCGGCGAAGGCCAGGGCAACGAATCTGTGATTCAGGTTCAGGTTGATGTGAAGGGCGGCAAGATTGCCGATGTGAAGATCCTCAAGCATCAGGAAACCGAAATGATGATTGCCGCTGCCGTCGATATGATGGTGCCGACCATCGTCGAAAAGAACGGTGTCGAAGGTGTTGAAGCCGTGGCCGGCGCTACGATGTCGAGCGAAGGCATCAAGAAGGCCGTTGTAAACGCACTTTCCAAGGCAAAATAAGGCATGATTAGGAACCCATCTTTGATGGGGCTCCGATATCATCAGAGGGGATGCATGTAGGTGTGTCCCCTTTCTTTTTATTTAAATTTTTCGAAAGATCATCAACATGAACGTACGAATGCTGGCCGGATTGGCGGCAGTACTCGGTTTTTCGATGTTGGCTACGTCTTGGACCGCAAATGTTGCGGCATCCGAATCGCAGGTGTCGAGTGAAGCCGAATATATGGCGAGTCGCGGTTCTCTTCACATGGGAACTTTTATTCAGTCGAAACTCTTTGCCAAAAGAAGTGAAGAGGCTTCGCGCCTGTCGGATCTTTTCGAAGCGGAGGTCACTAAACTTGATGACGAATGGTCCGTTCACAAATCAACGCCGTTGAGCCGGCTCAATGAGAAAGCGGGCGAAGCAGTTGAAGTGCCTCCCGATATGGCTCGCATGATCGAAGAGGCTCTCGCGATTGCTGAAGAAACGAACGGTGCTTTTGAGCCTATGATCGGTCCGGTAGTTAACCTTTGGAAGATCGGTTTCGGCGGCGAGCATCGCCCGAGTGATACCGATATAAACAAGGCACTGGCACTCGTTGATCGATCGAAGGTTAAGGTTTGGAGTGAAAACGGACACCACTATGCACGAATCGGAGCGGGGCAAAGCATCGATCTCGGAGCAATGGCCAAAGGCTTTATAGGTACGAATCTTGCCGACAAGCTAAAAAAAGAAGGCCTTATTCGCGGTATTCTCGATTTGGGCGGCAATATCGTGGTCGTGGGAGAGAGAGCAACGGGTGTACCGTGGAGGATCGGTATTCAGCATCCCGATCAGTCTCGAGGAGGTTACTTTGCCGTTGTGAGTGCGACGGATGAGAGCGTGATCACCTCGGGTGCCTACGAGCGATACTTTGAAGAAAACGGGAAGCGCTATTCTCATATTCTGGATCCGAAAACGGGACGCCCTGCTACGACGGACCTTTCTTCTGTAACGATCATCGATAAGAACGGTGCACGAGCCGATGCACTCTGTACGGCGTTCTTTGTGATGGGATGGGAGAAAACAACTCATTTCCTCAAAGAGCATCCGGACATACGGGCTGTTTTGTTGCACGCAGACATGCGAGAGGCTCTCGTGACTCCGTCGGCTTTGTCAATCGTGACGTCGGCCGATTCCTCCGTTAAACTGACGGTACTTGATTAACGCTTTCTCTACATTCGGACAGTTATGACTGAACCACGCTTTGTACATCTTCGTATGCATACCGAATACTCGGTAACCGACGGGATCGTCCGTATCGATCCGGCGATCGAACGAGTATTGTCGCAGGGCGGCGTGGCTTTGGGTATCACTGACCTAATGAACGTATTCGGCGGTCTGCGTTTTTATTCGCATGCGCTTGCTGCCGGGTTGAAGCCGATTCTCGGTTGCGACATTCGCATCCGTAACGATAAGTTCCCGGACCGTCCGTACCGTATGGCTTTCTATTGCATGAACCATACCGGGTATCACTCTTTGTGTGTTCTTCTGACGAAAGCTTTTTTGGAATGCGACGAACCTTATCGCGGTCAGATTCGTGATGAATGGCTAGAAGAGCCCGGGGCGACGGAAGGGTTGATTGCACTCACGGGCGGCCGAGACGGTCGGTTGGCGCGTATGGTGGAAACGGGAAGCGAACGTCAGGCCAAAGCGGTTGTCGAACGCTGGAAGCGTATTTTCCCGAATCGTCTTTATATCGAAATTCAGCGTGTGGGGCGTCGAGGGGAAGACGCGTGCGTTCAGTTCCTCGTGGATACGGCTGTCGAAAACCATCTGCCCTTGGTCGCAACCAATCCGATTCAGTTTATCGATCAGGAAGACTTCGAAGCGCATGACGTTCGTTGCTGTATTGCGGGTGGCTTTACGCTCAATGACCCGCGACGCGATACGAGTTATACGAATCAGCAGTACATGAAGACAGAAGAGGAGATGTGCGAACTCTTCAAGGATCTCCCGTCTGCACTTGAGAATTCGGTCCTTATCGCCAAGCGCTGCAATATTGACGGTGTGCTTTCGAAACCGCAGCTCCCGCTTTTCCCGACACCTGACGGGATGAGTCTCGACGACTATATGGACAAGCTTTCGCGAGAAGGGCTTGATCGACGTCTGCGGTTTCTTTATCCCGACGATAAGGTTCGTGAAGAAAAGTATCCCGCTTATTTGGAACGATTGGATTACGAACTCGGCATCATTAAGAAGATGCAGTTCCCGGGCTACTTCCTGATCGTGCAGGACTTCATTAACTGGTCAAAAACGCACGGTGTGCCCGTCGGTCCCGGACGAGGTTCCGGTGCCGGTTCGCTCGTTGCCTATTCGTTGGGGATTACCGACTTGGATCCCCTGCATTTCGACTTGCTTTTCGAACGATTCCTCAATCCGGAACGTGTGTCCATGCCTGACTTTGACGTGGACTTTTGTCAGTACAACCGCGACCGTACGATCGAATACGTGAAGGCAACCTACGGCGTCGATGCCGTGAGTCAGATTGCGACTTTCGGTACCTTGGGGGCCAAAGCTGTGATCCGTGACGTGGCACGTGTGCTTGACGTTCCCTTTTCGAAGGCCGACCGTCTGGCCAAACTGATTCCGGTTCAGCCTGGCAAGAACGTCTCGCTAAAGGAAGCGATGACGGATATTCCGGAATTCAAGGAAGCCGTTGAAAAGGACGATGAATATAAGGAACTGTTGCGCTTGGCGATGCCCTTGGAGGGCATTACCCGTAACCTTGGTATGCACGCAGGGGGGGTGTTGATTGCTCCCGGTCGTTTGACCGACTTCTGCCCGCTCTATAACTCTGACGGTGCGCCGGAAAACACCGTCAGTATGTTTGATAAAAAAGACGTCGAGAACGTCGGTTTGGTGAAGTTCGACTTTTTGGGTCTGACGACCCTGTCGATTCTTGCCAAGTGTAAGGAATACATCGACCGTCTCTACCCCGAACAGAACTTCGAAATGGATCGTATCCCGGTCGATGACGAAGAAACTTACGGGTGCTTCCAATACGGAAATACTGAAGCGGTCTTCCAGTTTGAATCCGACGGTATGCGTCAGTTGCTCCGCCAAGCTCGTCCTGACCGATTGGAAGACTTGGTGGCTTTGAACGCTCTTTACCGACCGGGCCCGATGGACCTGATTCCGTCCTTTATTGCTCGTAAATTCGGAAAAGAAAAGGTCGAATATCTCGATAAGCGTATGGAACCCGTTCTTGCCGAGACCTACGGCATTATGGTTTATCAGGAACAGGTGATGCGAGTCGCTCAGGTGGTGGGCGGTTATTCATTGGGCGGCGCCGACCTTTTGCGCCGCGCCATGGGTAAGAAGAACGTTGAGGAAATGAAGCGACAGCGTGTCGTCTTCCAAAAAGGGGCTGCCGAACGCGGTGTGAAGGAATCCGTAGCCACGGAAATCTTCAACTTGATGGAAAAGTTTGCGGGTTACGGCTTCAATAAGTCTCACGCAGCGGCGTATTCCTACGTGGCTTATCAAACCGCTTATCTCAAGACGCACTTTACGTCCTGCTTCATGGCAGCCAACCTTTGTATGGTGATGGACCAGGGCGAGAAGATGAAGGCGCTCTTGGACGACGCTCATCTTAACGGTGTGGATATTCTCCCGCCCGACGTCAACAATTCAGACTGGTTCTTTACTGCCCCTGACGAAGCACATATTCGTTTCGGATTGGGAGGCATTAAGGGGATCGGCCGTCAACAGGTTGATGCGATGATCGAGACCCGTGAAAAGGACGGTCCGTTCAAGGATATTTTTGACCTGACAGCTCGTGTCAAAGGAATTACCACGCGTATTCTCGAAGGTCTTATTCGAGTGGGAGCCTTTGACTCAATCGATCCGGATCGCGGTAAGCTCTACGGTAACGTTGCTCAGGCGATCGCTGCCGGTCATACGGTAGCGGCAAGTGCCGGTCAGAACAGTCTGTTTTTCGACGATGCCGAGCCCGAGCGAATTGTGAGCTGGGTCGAAGCGGAATCTTGGTCCGATCGCCGTAAGTTGATCGAAGAAAAAAGTGCTTTAGGATTCTGGCTGTCCGGTCATCTCTACGATCTTTACCGCGATGAAGTCCAAAATTACACGACGAGTACTTTGGTCGAGTTGCAGCCCGGACGTGAAATGCAGCGCTTGGCCGGTGTGGTGACGGGCGTTCGTGTGATTCAGGGGAAGCGCGGTCGTATGGGGGCCGTAACGATTGACGACGGCACGGCCGTGATCGACGTAATGTGCTTTACGGAAGCTTGGGAAAAGTTCCGTTATAAGTTTGTCGTTGACTCGGTCGTTTGCATTGAAGGACGCATTCGCTATGACGAATTCAGTAAACGTATGTCCGTTTCGGTCAATACGGCGATGAGTCTTGACGACTATCGCGCCGGGGCCGCTTCTTATCTTCGCATCGATGTGGATGCTACGAAAAAGCGTAATTTTGACAAGATTGAAAAGGCGCTTTTGAAGAGTAAAAAAGAGACGGGTGTGAGTCTTGCCATGACGATCAAGACGAAGAAGGCTGAAGGGATGGTCTATTTGCCTTTTTGCGTAGGTGATGTGGACCAGGTTCGAAACGATCTGAAGAATACGGGCGAAGTGGAATCTACGAAGATCGTTTATAACGATTGATAAGGAAAAAGCGGTGTCGGAAACGGCACCGCTTTTTTTTACACAATCCTGAAAAAGGAAAACCCGCACAACTTTCGTTGTGCGGGTTTTTATTCTGGGGTGGGAAATGGGACTCGAACCCACGACAACCGGAATCACAATCCGGGACTCTACCAACTGAGCTATTCCCACCAGAATGTTTGAAATCTTGGTTCGCCCGACAGGAATCGAACCTGCGACCGCCTGCTTAGAAGGCAGATGCTCTATCCAACTGAGCTACGGGCGAGTTCTTCAAACCTGATAACTTGGTCGGGGTGAAGAGATTCGAACTCCCGACATCCTGCTCCCAAAGCAGGCGCGCTACCAGACTGCGCTACACCCCGGGAGATCGAATTTTACACGAAATGCTGAAAAAAGCAAATTTTTTTCTTTGAAAGAAGCTGCAAGGACGAGTGAATCTTCATGGGGTTGAAGGTACAATGAACAACATCTGTTTCTTATCCCCCGCAACTAGGAAAAAACATGACGCAAGAACATGACAATTCCAATGATCCGCTGCACGCCAAGAAAAAGGCGTGGTCGGGTCGTTTCTCTGAACCGGTCGACGCTTTTGTACTTCGTTACACGGCCAGCGTCGATTTCGACAAACGTATGGCCATGGCGGACATTGACGGTTCGCTGGCGCATGCAACGATGCTTGCCAAGGTTGGCGTCATTTCTCAGCAGGACCTTGACGACATCACTCGCGGCATGACGCAGATCCGCGAAGAAATTCAGCAAGGCACTTTCGAGTGGCAGCTGGAACTCGAAGACGTGCATCTCAATATCGAAGCCCGTCTGACGGCCTTGATCGGCGATGCCGGCAAGCGCCTTCATACCGGTCGTTCCCGTAACGACCAGGTGGCGACCGATATCCGTCTCTATCTTCGTTCTGAAATCGATGTGATCGTCGAACGCATTGAACATCTTCAGGAAGTTCTGGTCCATCAGGCTAAGGAACATGCGTCCGTGATCATGCCGGGCTTTACGCACATGCAGGTGGCTCAGCCCGTGACCTTCGGCCACCACATGCTCGCTTATGTCGAAATGTTTGAACGAGACCGCGAACGTCTGTTGGATTTGCGTCATCGTGTTAACCGCAGTCCTTTGGGTGCCGCAGCTCTTGCCGGGACGACCTATCCGATTGATCGCGAATATACGGCCAAACTCCTGGGATTTGAAGCAGTGGTTCAGAATTCCCTCGATGCGGTTTCCGACCGTGACTTCGCCGTTGAATTCTGCTCGGCTGCTTCGCTCATCATGATGCATATTTCGCGTCTCTCTGAAGAACTCGTCGTTTGGATGAGCCAGCGTTTTGCCTTTATCCGCTTGCCGGATCGCTTCACGACGGGTAGCTCCATCATGCCCCAGAAGAAGAATCCTGATGTTCCGGAAACGGCTCGAGGCAAGTCCGGTCGCGTTTACGGCGACCTCATCTCGATGTTGACGATGATGAAGGGCACGCCCTTGGCTTATAACAAGGACTTCCAGGAAGACAAGGAACCCGTTTTTGATGCCATTGATACCGTGAAGGACACCCTGCGTGCTTTCTGTGACATGATGGCCGGTGTGGAACCGCGTGTCGACAATCTGCATCAGGCTGCTCAGGCCGGTTACCCGACGGCCACTGACTTGGCTGACTATCTGGTTCGTCACGGTACGCCTTTCCGTACGGCTCACGATATCGTCGGTCAGACGGTTCGCGAAGCTTCTCAGCGCGGTTGCGGTCTCGAAGATCTGCCGCTCGACGTTCTGCAGAGCTTCAGCGCTTCGATCGAAGAGGACGTTTACGAAGTTTTGAAGCTCGAAGGGTCTGTCAACGCACGTGACCATTTGGGCGGTACGGCTCCCAATCAGGTTCGTTTCCAGGTGGCTCGTTGGGAAGAGATCATTGCTTCCCGTCAGGCTAAGAAGGCCTGAAATTTGCCTCTATCTCATTGAAGTTTGATTGAAAACAGATTCAATGAGAGATCTTAGGTAAGAAAAGCTCGGAGAAATCCGAGCTTTTCTTTTTAGGCTATGTAAACTTATCGATCTTTCTCATCTTTTTAGAAGTCCGCGAGCGCGCATGGAAAATATTATCAATACTCTCTACAACATCATCTGGTCACCGGTGTTGGTCGGACTCTGTCTTTGTGCAGGGCTCTTCTTTTCTATTCGATCGCGATTCGTCCAGCTGCGAATGATTCCTGAAATGTGGCGTTTGCTTTTCCAGAAGAAGGAAGGGGAAATCGGGCTTTCGAGTTTTCAGGCGCTTTCGATGACGTTGGCAGGCCGAGTGGGAACGGGCAATATTGCCGGGGTGGCGACGGCCATCTGTTTCGGCGGTCCGGGGGCTCTCTTCTGGATGTGGGCCGTAGCCTTTCTGGGAGCCTCGTCTGCTTTCGTCGAATCGACCCTGGGGCAGATTTATAAGGAACGCATTGAAGGGCAGTACCGAGGCGGCCCGGCCTTTTATATCGAACGCGGGCTTCGCTCGCCCGGTCTGGCCTGGGCCTTCGCGATTGTGACTATTTTGGCCTCGGTTCTCTTTTGTCCCGGCGTTCAGAGTAATTCCGTCGCTCTTGCTTGGGAAAAAGCTTTCGGTCTTGAGCCTGAAATTTCGGCGGCTATTGTCGCTTCCATCGTTTGCTTCGTCATTATCGGCGGGTTGCGCCGTATTGCTGCGGTGGCAACTTGGGTAGTGCCTTTCATGGCGCAGTCCTATATCATCGTTGCCCTGATTATCGTCGGGATCAACTGGCAGCAGATTCCGGCAACCTTCGAGTTGATCTTTGAAAGTGCTTTCGGTCTGGATTCTCTCACGGGAGGCATGATCGGTGCGGCTATCTCCTGGGGCGTGAAGCGCGGGATTTATTCGAACGAAGCCGGTCAGGGTACCGGTCCTCACGCTTCTTCTGCTGCTGCCGTGTCTCACCCTGCCAAGCAGGGGCTCGTACAGGCGTTCTCGGTTTATATCGATACGCTCTTTGTTTGTACGGCGACGGGGCTCATGATCCTCATGACGGGGAGTTTCAATATTCAGGCAGCCGACGGTACGATGATCCATGAAGGACTCAAGGGTGTTGAAGCCGGTCCTGTTTATACCCAGATGGCTATCGATCAGTGGATGCCCGGCTGGGGCAGCCCCTTTATCGCCATTACGATTTTCTTTTTCGCTTTTACGACGATCTTGGGCTACTACTACATGGCTGAAACCAATGTAGCTTATCTGAACCGGTATCTGCGCAAACCCGTCATGATGTCGATCTGTAAGGTCATTTTCATCGGTACGGTTGCGTTTGGCGCAATCAAGTCGTCGACTCTGATCTGGACGATGGCCGATATCGGTGTGGGTACGATGGCTTGGCTCAACATCATTGCCATTCTCCTTCTTCAGAAGCCGGCCTTCATCGCACTCCGCGACTATGAAGAACAGCGAGCTGAAGGAAAGAACCCGGTCTTCCACCCTGAAAAGTTGGGCATCGGACATACGGGCTATTGGGCCGGCGGTCGAGCCGAAGAAAATCTCTCAGTTGAAGAAGAGAGCGGCGTAGACAACCTGACGGGGCTTGATCCTAAGAAGCCGAGTTAAGCGAGATAAAAAAGGAAAGAAAAAGAGGCACTTCTTGACAGAGGTGCCTCTTTTGTTTCCAAGCCAAAATATCTGAATTCTTATTCGACTCGTTCGTAAATGTTCACAAGCTGTACAAAAACTTCTTTATCGGCTTCCGTAGCCTCGCGGTAAGCCGCTTCGGATTCGGCGATGCCGGCAATGTCGGCTACCGTGTAAAAGCGCAATTTTTCCGTCACACCGGAAGTGCTGCCGCCGTCGGTCTGGAAGGCGATCAGCTTAATTTCGTTCGTGGGGGTCAGACCGCAGGCGTAGGGTGAGACAACGCGGTCAAAACCGTGGTAGGCAAAAGCCAGAGACTTCTTTTCTTTGATCGCAGCAACGATCTGGTCAACAGTAGTCATGTCCGTTCTCCTTAGAAGAAAATCAAACGGGAAATCGACGAGCAAGAGAGGGCAAGTCGGATCATCCTTCCCATTATGGTCTCACGGAGCCGCTGGGTAAATGTTTTTTTTCAAAAAGAGGCCTGAAGTGAGGGTAAACCTTGCCTTTTTGCGAATAAAAAAGGAGTGTCGGATAGAAAATATAAAAACAAAATAAAAAAAGCGACCCCCGTGAGGGAGTCGCTTTTTCGTTAGAAAAGATCGGAAGGGATCTTAGGCCTTCGGCAGGCGATTGAGCTGTTCGCGAACTTTACCGAGAAGATCGGTGAAGTCGGCGAGACGTTTCTTTTCCGTTTCGACAACCTGAGCCGGAGCACGAGCCACAAAGCGTTCGTTGCCAAGCTTGGCTTCGCACTTCTTTACTTCGTTTTCGAGACGGGCCACTTCCTTCGACAGACGATCGCGTTCGGCGGCAAGGTCGATTTCCACCTTGAGCATCAGCTTGAAGTCACCGACGATTGCCACCGGAGCGATGGCGTTTTCATTGGCTGCAGCCATGTCGGACACATGTTCGACAGCTTCAAGGCGAGCGAGCGCGCGAAGGTACGGGGCAGCTTCTTCGCAGATGTCGGCCGGGCCTTCGATAACGAGCGGGATACGGGTCGAGGGCGAGAGCTTCATTTCGCCGCGCAGATTGCGCACGGCCTCGATCATGGCCTTGATCGTGTTCATACGATCCATTGCGTCGGAATGGACGTTCTTCTCATCGTAGACCGGATAGTTCTGAACCATGATGGAGGTTTCTTCATCTTCACGGCGCGTACCGGCAATGAGGGAAACCTTCTGCCAAAGTTCTTCCGTGATGAACGGAATGATCGGGTGGGCGAGACGAAGGATCGTTTCGAGTACGGTGACGAGCGTGTGACGCGTGGCGCGGCAGGCGGCTTCGTCGCCCTTCAACTGAACCTTCGTGAGTTCGAGATACCAGTCGCAGTATTCGTTCCAGACGAAGGAATAGATGGCGTTGGCGGCTACGTCGAGACGGTAGTCGGCATAAGCCTGAATGACTTCCTTCGTCGTACGGGCGAGTTCGCTCTGAATCCAGCGATCAACGAAGGAGAAGCTCATGGGCTTGTCGGCATTGATACCCGTGCCGCAGTCTTCTCCTTCAACGTTCATCAAAACGAAACGCGTGGCGTTCCAAAGCTTCGTGCAGAAGTTGCGATAGCCTTCGGCGCGCTTCAGGTCGAAGTTGACGTTGCGGCCCAAGGTGGCGTAAGCAGCCATCGTGAAGCGCAGAGCATCGGCACCGTGAGCGGCGATGCCTTCCGGATAATTCTTGCGAAGCTTCTTTTCAACCTTAGGAGCCTTTTCGGGCTGACGAAGACCGGTCGTATTCTTCTTGACGAGGTCCTCAAGACCGATACCCTGGATGATGTCCAAGGGGTCGAGCGTATTGCCTTCGGACTTCGACATCTTCTTGCCTTCGGCGTCACGTACGAGACCGTGAATGTAGACGTTCTTGAAGGGAGCGCGCCCCGTGAAGTGCTTGGTCATCATGACCATACGGGCGACCCAGAAGAAGATGATGTCGTAACCCGTCACAAGCACGGTGCTCGGCAGATAGAGGTCGTAGGCCGTCTTGTCGTCACCTTCGGGGGAGGGCCAGCCGAGAGTGGAGAAGGGCACCATAGCGGAGGAGAACCACGTGTCGAGCACGTCGGCATCGCGCGTGAGCGTGACGCCTTCGCCGGCCTTGGCCTGAGCTTCTTCTTCGGAGCGGGCGACATAGACGTTACCCTTGTCGTCGTACCAGGCAGGAATCTGATGACCCCAGAGGAGCTGACGGGAAATACACCAGTCCTGAATGTTTTCAAGCCACTGGCGGTAAACGCCGCGCCATTCCTTCGGGAAGATGTTGACTTCGCCGGATTCGACGGCTTCGAGACCGACTTCGCCCAAGGACTTGCCCGGATAGAGCGTGCCTTCGGGAGCAGCCTTGCTCATGGCCATGTACCACTGGTCGGAAAGCATCGGTTCAACGATTTCGCCGGTACGAGCAACGCGCGGAACCATATGGCGGTGAGCCTTAATACCGACGAGAAGGCCGGCGGCTTCGAGGTCGGCCACGACAGCCTTACGGCATTCGTAGCGGTCCATGCCGCGGTACTTTTCAGGAACGTTGTCGTTCATGTGAGCGGTCTTCGTGAGAACGTTCATCATGGCGAGGTTGTGACGCTTGCCAACTTCAAAGTCATTGAAGTCGTGAGCCGGCGTGATCTTCACGCAACCGGAACCGAATTCGCGATCGACGTAGTGGTCGGCAATGACAGGAATCGTGCGACCCGTGAGCGGCAGGACGAGTTCCTTGCCGACCATGGCCTGATAGCGTTCGTCTTCGGGGTTGACAGCAACGGCTTGGTCACCGAAGAGCGTTTCGGGACGGGTCGTAGCAACGACAACGCCTTCCGTACCGTCGACGGCCGGATAGCGGATTTCCCACAAATGCCCTTCTTCTTCTTCACTTTCGACTTCGAGGTCGGAAACAGCGGACTGAAGCTTCGGATCCCAGTTAACGAGACGGTTGCCGCGATAAATGAGACCTTCTTCGTAGAGACGGACGAAGGTTTCAACGACCACCTTGGAGAGCTTTTCGTCCATGGTGAAGTAGGTGCGGTCCCAATCGACGCTGTCGCCGATGCGGCGCATCTGATTCAAAATCGTACCGCCCGAGAACTTCTGCCATTCCCAGACCTTCTGAATGAATTCGTCACGAGTCAGGGACTTGTAGTCAATGCCCTGACCTTCAAGCTTGCGTTCCACCACAATCTGCGTGGCAATACCGGCGTGGTCGGTCCCCGGAATCCAGACGGTGTTGTAGCCGGCCATACGGTGGTAACGCGTAAGCGTATCCATCACCGTCTGGTTGAAGGCATGTCCCATGTGAAGGATGCCCGTGATATTGGGAGGAGGAAGCTGGATGGCGAAGCTGGGCTTCTGCGGGTCGAGACCGGCCTTGAAGTAGCCGCGTTCTTCCCAGACCGGGTACCAGCGCGCTTCGATAGCGGCCGGATCAAAGCTCTTGGCGAGCTCCTGCGTGTTCGTATCAGTCATTTGTAGCCAGAGTTAGGACAGAGAATCGACAAGTCATGTTGGTTTTGCTCTCTTGGCGGAGTCAAAACGGCATGTCGTCGGAAAATTCTTATATTTTCGCACGAATCGATGCTGAAAATAAGAAAAACCCGCACGCAAAACCACGCACGGGTCGGAAAACCGAAAAAAAAAGACGAATTATTCGGTTTTGATTTCAATTCTGGAGAGTTCGGTGCGGATGCAGTTGCAGACAGTGCTCGAAACGGAACGATCGATATCGGCACGAATGCGTGTCGTAGCATTCTGAAGAGAAACTTCCAATGTATCGTGAAGCGCTTCTTTTAAAGCTTTTTCGACGGCCGGGGCAATCATGGCGGCGATGGCTTTCATTTCTTCTTCTGAGAGCTTACGCGTACTGACGGTGTCTTCGATAACGGGCTCAAAGGCTGTCTGAGGCGCGGGGGCTTCGGACGATTCGGTGAGTTCACGAACTTCACGCCAGGTGAGTTTCACGCGATCCGTAAGTTCGAAGGTGTCGGACGAGATGACGGGCTCTTTACGTTCGGTAGACATGGCGGTGGCAATTATTTTTGTGGGTTAGGAGCGGCGGTCGTAAGCGGCCAATTCCACGCCCGCTTGCTTATAGGCACGATAACGGTTTCGGGAGGCTTCGAGTTCGGCTGGTTCGGTACTGACCACGTCAATGATGCGGGTGAAGCTGTCGAAATGCTTTTCCCATTCGGGCGGAAGTGCGTCATCAAGAAGCAGGAGTACGTCGCCCTTCAGTGCGGACAAGTCGCTCGAGAGCAAAATGGGCGTCTGTTCGGCCTGAGCCGAGCCGGCGCGCACGTGCGGAAGAAACGAAAGCGGATCAAACTGCCAAAGAAGCGAGTCGAAATGGCGAAGACGCTTTTCATCGGCGGTCCAAACCGCAAGGGTCAGTCCGCGGCGATAAACGGTACGGGCAACCAGACAGGCATACTGCAGGCGATTGGGAACGTTGAAATGAAAGTCGATCTTTTGCATCTTTCAATTATTACGCAATCGGCCTCCGAGGGGGCCGATTGTCAATACTCGTTGCGAATTTTTAATGAAACTCAGAATTCAATGAGGAAAGTTGTGAGAAGCGAAGCCGGGCGCCCAGTACTGTGACGGTCGCGTCCGCCGACGTTGGCGGTGGCGGCAATGTCAAGATGAGCCCAACGTACGTCTCCCGTGAACACAGAGAGGAAAGCCGCAGCACTCGATGCACCGCCGTTGCGAGTCGTAGCCTGATTGGCGATGTCGGCTACGTTGGAGCGCATGAGTTTCTTGTAGGCCGGCCCGACGGGCATGGGCCAGACTTCGTCAAGCGTTCTCTTGCCGATAGCAACGAGTTCTTCGGCGAGTGAAGAGTCGGATGTGAAGAGGCCACTGTAAGGATCTCCGAGTGCAACGCAAACAGCCCCCGTAAGCGTGGCCATGTCGAGCATAACGGCTGGTTTTTCGAGAGCAGTCCACGCCAGAGCGTCGGCTAGAACCATTCGGCCTTCACAGTCGGTATTCAAAATTTCGATCGTCTTTCCGGCGAGGGACGTCACAACATCCCCGGGTTTTGCGGCACTGCCGGAGGGCAGGTTCTCGCAGGCGGCCACGACGCCCAAGACATTCTTCTTGAGACCGGCACGAGCGGCGGCGAGCACTGTACCGATGACGGATGCCGCCCCCGACATGTCGTAAATCATATCGGCCATGTCGGCGGCCGGTTTGAGAGAAATGCCGCCGGCGTCAAAGGTAATGCCCTTGCCGACCAAAGCGATCGGCGAGGCGTCTTTTTCTCCGCCCTGCCAACGCATCACGATAAAGCGCGGTGGCACAACGCTTCCTTGAGCAACGGAGAGGAACGCGCCCATGCCGAGTGCGGCAATTTTCTTTTCATCGAAGATTTCAACGTCAAGGCCGTTGATGCTTTGGGCCGTTTCGCTGACGAAATCAGCCAAGAATTGCGGCGTACAGACGTTGCAGGGAAGATCGGCGAGGTAACGCATCGTGACCATGGCATCGGCGCATTGACGACCTTGAGCCAGACCGGCAACGGCATCTTCGGAAATCTCGTCGTTAAGCCAGAGGACTTTCTCCGTTTCCATTTCGTCGATGTCGCTCGTTTTGAGCGTCACACGCTGAGAAAGGGCATTCAAAAGGGTCGTTGCAAAAAGCTGGGCGACATCTTTTTCAGCCATGTCGCCCGGCAGCCATTCATCGGCTGTGAAAGCGATTTCTTTAGCCCAAGGACCGAAGGTTGCAGCAGCTTTTTCCAAAAGGATCTTGAAGGCTTCGGCATTGAAGTCAGCAATTTCTCCAAGTCCTAAAACAGCAACCCCGCCGGGGAAGTTTTCCGATTCGTCGAACAACAACGAAGTGCCGAGTGAGCCCGTAAAACTGCCGCGAGCAAAATGACGAGTCAGTGCATGATTGAGGGCGACGTTCACGTCGGCAGCCGACGGAGTCAGGGCGAGTTTTTTATCGCTCGTAAAGGCACCGACAATGAGGAGAGCGTCGGTTGCTTCTTCAGCGCGAACGGCATCAACGGAGGCTCGAACGGTAGGAAGGCGGAAAGACATGGAAAAACCCTCAATTACAAAAAGATCCGAATATTCTAGCTCGATGCTTTTGAGAGTATAAAGAGGGATAAGTCGACTTAATACATTTCGTAAAGAAAGGAGACGTCCGGTGGCGAAGCACCTCAAACGATTGGCAAAACCCCTAATGTTGGTAGCAAATTGCACGGGACCAACTCATAATTAAATAATCGTTGATTATTGTTCTGGAGCTAGCTATGGACTCCCTGCCTAAAATCAGACTTTCCCGCCCGACGAATCATCTCGAAGCCATGCTCGAGTTCTACGGCAAGGGGCTCGGATTCGATCTTCTCGACCGTATGGACAACCAGCAGGGTTGGGACGGTGTGATTCTCGGTCATCGCGACTGGCCTTATCAGTTCGAATTCACGTCCCGTCGGGACGGTACGGTTGTTCCTCCTGCTCCTACGCCAGAACACTTTGTCGTTTTCTGCATTCCCGAAGGCGACCTCTGGGAAAAGCGTCTTAAAGCACTTTTTGAAGCCGGTTACCAGCAGGTGACTCCGCCGCAGCTTTATGCCGACAGCAACACCGCTACTTACGAGGATCCGGACGGCTATCGCGTTGTCTTGGTTTGCGGAAAGTGGAAGAAGTAAGAATACCGTATTCTTGGTATTTCGCGAATCGAGTTTAAGGTGCAAAATTTGTGATCTGCATTTAGCGTATTTCGCTTTTGCATCAATTCGATTCGGTCTGGGGGGGTAGCTCAGCTGGGAGAGCGCTGCGTTCGCAATGCAGAGGTCGGGAGTTCGATCCTCCTCCTCTCCACCAACACCGACATCTCAACTGCCAAATGCAGTTCCATTGCGCCCGTTAGTCGGGCGTTTTTTGTATCTGCATTCTCAAAAATACGACGCTTCGTCAGTGACGAAGTTTGCTCGACGTTGTATTTGCTACAAGCCTTCCTCTGGCTTCTCTCTGAAGAAGCTTCGCAACCGACATTTTCTTGTGGGTAGATTATCATTCATAGGTACCAAGTTCTTAACGAACCTTTCGGTCTTTCGCCGTCTGGGCAAAAAGACCGCTGTTGCCGAATGAAGGAAAAGAAGAAATGTCCGTGTCCGATGATGATGACGATGATGTGAAGTTACCCGGCTTGCCTGCCAATACCAAGAATTACATGACGCCTGCCTGTTATCGTCGACTCTTGGACGAGCGAGAACATTTGGTGAATGTTGAACGCCCGGAGATGGTCAACGTCGTCGCGTGGGCTGCCAGTAACGGTGACCGCAGTGAAAACGGTGACTATCAGTACGGTAAACGTCGTTTGCGTGAAATCGACCGTCGTATTCGTTTCTTAAACAAACGCGTCGAATCTGCCGAAGTGGTGGATCCGGAAGCTCGTCCCGCAACCGATAAAGTTTACTTCGGCGCGACGGTGCTTTATTGCAATGAAGAGGGTGAAGAGCACAAGATTCGCATTGTCGGTATCGATGAGGCCGATGCTTCTCACGGTGACGTGAGCTGGATCAGTCCGATCGCTCGTGTTTTCTTGAAGGCAAGCGAAGGCGATGAAGTCAAGTTGCCGACCCCCGCGACCGTGACGCACCCAGCTCGAGTCGAGACGCTGGAAATTCTCGAAGTCACCTATACCAACAAACAGCCGTACTAAGGATCTAAGAATGATCAGATATGTTGTCAATTTGGATCGATCAGTAGAGCGCTGGGATCGTATGCAAAAGATTTTTCGGGATTTGGATTTGGAGATCGTTCGACTGCCGGCTGTTGACGGTCGAAAAATGGATCCTGAAGAACTGAAGAATATGCGTCCGAGACTCTCCGAACGTCATTTCTGGTTAAAGGAAATGACCCCTGGAGAAATGGGTTGCTACTTGAGCCATTTGAAAGCTTGGAAGTCCTTGCTTGAAACTGACGAAGAGTGGGCTTTGATCATGGAGGACGATTTGTTTGTCCGCGAGAATGTCAAAGACTTTATTACGGATGAAAGCTGGATTCCGGAAGGCGTGGATCTCATTCAAATGACAGCTCGAAAAGAACCGGGAGAAGATATTCGAGAGAAAGCCTTCAAAACGGTTTGTTCCAAAAATGCACGCTTATTGAAAGTGTTGCGATGGAGCAATATGGGAACGGTGGCCTACATGATCAACCGCAAAGGCGCTGCCGCCATGATTGAGATTTCGAAGAAGGTGTTGGGACCGGTTGACGACCTGTTGTTTTTGCATGCTTCTCCCGTTCGTAAATCAATCGATGCCTGGGGACTGGCTCCGTCAGTTTTTTATTTCGACGATGACATGGAGTCTGAAATCGGTCTTGAAAAGAAGAATAACAAGACACCGAAATTTGCCAATCCGATCGCTTATCTCGAAAGAAAGTTCATTATGATGAGACACAAAGCAAGGTGTTCGGCCGAAGGTGTGAAAGATCACCGATAAAACAAAAAGGAGCGATTTTCTCCGCGAGGGAAAATCGCTCCTTTCCTTTTTTGATCGGATTACTTGTTGACTTTACGTCCCTGACGGCGACGTGCGCTCGGTAAGCCGGCTTCGAACATGCGTTTGACCTGTTCGACGTTGGCCGTTTGCTTGATCGTGCGCATGACGTGCATCAAGTGACCGCGGTCTCGAACCTGAACGGTAATGCGGATGTATTTGTCCTCACCGTCTTCATCGATCGTAACGCCGGTAATGCTCGAATTGGCTTCGGCAACACTTGCGACGATCAAAGCGAGTGAGCTGTTCGTATCCATGACACGAATTTCAAGCGGAACTGAGAAGTTGGCGTTTCTCTGTTCCGGTGCCCACTGAACTTCCTCCATCCAGCGTTCCGGATCGGCCTTGATGTTGCGAACAACATGCGGACAGTCGGCTCGGTGAATAATGAGACCGTGCCCCGAACGGTTGAAGCCGACAATCTTGTCGCCAGGAATCGGGTGACAGCACTTTGAGAGCGAAACGGCGACGCCTTCGTTGCCGCGAATAATAATTTCTGGCAGTGCGCGGATGTATTCGGCTTCTCCTTCCTCCGAGTGAAGAAGACTGATCAGGCGATGTACGACCGCAGCCGGCAGGTCTTTCCCGAGACCAACGGAAGCGTAGAGTGACGAAAGGCTGTCGACGTCCAATTCTTTTTCGAGGCAATGCCAGATTTCAGTCGGCACGGTTGAAAGATCAATGTGGTTTTCGAGCGCAATGTTTTCCAGTGCCAATCGGCCGAGGCGGACGGAGTCTTCAAAGCGGCAGTTGCGAAGATACTGACGGATTTCCGCACGGGCACGGCCGGAATGGACGAATTCAAGCCATTCGGGATGCGGATGAGCATTCGGATCCGTGATGATTTCGACCTGGTCGCCGTTTTTCAGTTCGGTTGACAAAGGCTTCGGTTCGCCGTTGATGCGACAGGCTTTCGTCTGATTGCCGACATCGGTATGAATCTGGTAAGCAAAGTCGACGGAGGTTCCCCCCTTCGGGAGCGAAATGATGCGGCCCTTCGGCGTGAAGGTATAGACACGGTTCGGGAAGAGGTCGACCTTAATGTTTTCAAGAAATTCCGAGCTGTCCGTACTCGTACGCTGAATTTCCATAAGGTTCTGAAGCCAAGCCGCCGTTCTCGACTGGATGTCGGTCGAATCAATGTCGTTCTTATTGCGCCATTGCGTCAAAATCCCGTATTCGGAGACCTGATGCATTTCTTCGGTACGAATCTGGTATTCGATCGGTGTTCCGTACGGACCGATTACTGTCGTATGGAGGCTCTGATAGCCGTTGAGCTTCGGAATGGCAATGAAGTCCTTGAAGCGGCGGTGAACGGGCTTATAGAGGATGTGAAGGGCACCGAGAGCGAGATAGCAGTCTTCGACACTTCGAACAATCACGCGAAAGCCGTAAATATCAAGCGCATCGGAGAAGGACTGATGACTTTCACGCATCTTGTTGTAGATGCCGTAAATCGTTTTGTCGCGACCCAAAATGCGTGCGCGAATGTTATGTTTCGGAAGAAATTCGCGGGTTTCCTGCAAGATGCGTTCGAGAACCGCACGACGGTTGTTTCTCAGGAGCAGAACATTTTCGTAGAGAACTTTGTATCGAAGCGGATAACGGTTCGCAAAACTCAATTCCTGCAACTCGCGGAAAACGATGTTGAGCCCCAGTCGATGAGCGATCGGCACGTAAATGTCGAGCGTTTCCTTCGCAATGCGAGCACGTTTTTCGGGGCGCATGACACCGAGCGTACGCATGTTGTGCAGACGGTCGGCGAGTTTCACGAGGATGACGCGAACGTCGCGAGACATCGCGAGGAGCATCTTGCGGAAACTCTCGGCCTGAGCAGCTTGAACGGACGAAAAGCGGAGTTTGTCGAGTTTACTCACGCCGTCAACGAGTTCGGCCACTTCAATGCCGAATTTTTCAGCCATTTCCTGTTTGCTCATCGGCGTATCTTCGAGGACGTCGTGCATCAGGCCGGCCTGCACGGTGACTGCGTCCATTTTCCATTGAGCAAGGATGGAGGCGACGGCAATCGGGTGCGTGATGTAGGGTTCGCCCGATTTACGGAATTGGCCGAGGTGAGCTGCATCGGCGTAGCGATAGGCTTCGCGGATCTTTTCGACGTCGGACGAGGCTAAATACTGTTTGCAACGCTCAAGTAACGAAGAGGCTGTGACAACGGCTTCCGGTGCGGTAGCGGTAAAAAGAGGAAGGTCGGCGTCAGGAAGGGCGATCTTCGACAACGGTTGCGACGGTAGGTTTTTTGCCGGTGCAGAAGGCTTTTTGCTCTGTTGTTGCGTTCGATGAGGAATGGGTTGCGGGGAGACCGACTTACCTTCTTCCTGAGTCGCGTAGAGATCTTCTGGGTATTGTATTCGCTCGACGGCCATGACAAAAGGTCCTTAAAAAAAGGTACTGATAGCCATATCATTGCATATTGTGAGCGCCAAAACAAAAACGGCCAGATTAACCGTGCTTTTTACGGCTAAACCTGACCGTTCGAAGGGACGCGTAAAGACGACTTTACGGCACGCGCTTCAACATTTCGACTCCGACTTCACCCTGAGCGATTTCACGCAGAGCGATGACGGAAGGCTTGTCCTTGGCGTCGACCTTGGGAGCGTAGCCCTGGGTCAACTGACGGGCGCGGTAAGCTGCAACCAGAACCATCTGGAAACGGTTCGGGATCTTCTTCAGGCAGTCTTCAACGGTAATACGGGCCATTTTTATGTGCAGTGAGTAAAAAGAGTAAAAAGAAACGGACGCTCTTAAATCAGAGCGGAATGCCGAGACCGATCATTTGTTCGCGATGGCGAACCGCTTGTTGCTGATAGGCGAGTCGGCTGGCGATGATGACGGAACGCATCTGGAAGAGTGCCGTATCGAAATCTTCATTAATTATAACGTACTCGAATTCCGGAGCATGAGACATTTCCGCCCCGGCACCGAGTAAGCGACGGGTAATCGTCTGTTCGGAGTCGGTGCCGCGATGATGCAGGCGCCATTCGAGCGCTTCGATCGAGGGCGGCAGAATGAAGATGCCGATGACACCGTCAAACGTCTGACGAACCTGGCGAGCACCCTGCCAATCAATTTCAAGCAGAACGTCGTTGCCCTGTGCCATCTGGTTTTCAATCCAGAGACGACTCGTGCCGTAATAGTTGCCGTGCACGAGGGCGGATTCGAGAAATTCGTCGCGTTCGCGCATGGCCAGAAATTCGCCTTCGCTTACGAAATGGTATTCGCGGCCGTTTTCTTCACCGGGACGCGGCTGACGCGTCGTGTGAGAAATCGACAGTTTGAGCGAGGGCTCAAGCTTCAAGAGTGCGTTGACAAGCGAAGACTTGCCGGCGCCCGACGGGGCCGTGACGAGGAAAAGACGGCCGGCATGAACGGGCTTTTTGGCGTTGTTGGACATGCAGAGAAACTCCATCTTGAATTGGGTTGCGTCTCGCAGAAAAGGTGCGATGACAATAACGCCCTGCGAGTGAGGGCGTTATTGTAAGGAATTCGAAGCCGCTTCGGGCGACGAAAGCTTTTATTTTTTTTTTGCGCTTATTCCAAATTCTGGATCTGTTCGCGCATCTGTTCGATGATGACCTTGAGTTGCAGAGCTGCATTGGTCATGTCGATCGCGGCGGCCTTAGAGCCGAGTGTATTGGCTTCGCGATTCATTTCCTGAACGACAAAGTCCAGACGACGGCCGACGGCACCGCCCTTCTGAAGGATGCGACGGACTTCAGCCACATGCGTGAGAAGTCGGTTCATTTCTTCTTCAACGTCAAGACGAAGCGCGTAGAGCGTGACTTCCTGACGGATACGGTCGGACACTTCTTCTTTGGTAAGCGTGCTGTTTTCAGTCAGTGCATTAGAGAGCGCCGTTTCAAGGCGTTCCTGAAGCTTGCTGCCGATATGAGCGAGAATCGTCGGGATCTTCGGCTGGAGTTCTTTCACTACGCCTTCGACTTGATCGCAATTATTCAGAAGCACACGGGCAAGCGCTTCGCCTTCGCGAGCGCGGGAAGCGGTAAAGGCATCAAGCGCGCGATCGACGACCGTACGGATCTTGGCGGCGAGTTCGTCTTCGTCGGGACGCTTGCTCGTCAGAACGCCGGGCATCGTCATCAGGTTCATGACGTTGAGCTTTTTGGCGTCGGGCACCGTTTCGAGAATCGAAGCCTGAATCGCAATCAGACGTTCGAGCACGGCCTTGTTGACGGTTGCGGGTTCGGCATTTTCGTCTGCAATAAGCGAGGCACGCACTTCCACCTTGCCGCGGGCAATGCGTTTGGTGAGCATTTCACGGATGATCGGATCGGCAAATCGCAGATCTTCATGGAGACGCAGGTTCTGATCAAGGAAGCGGGAGTTGACGGAACGGAATTCCACGGTAACGGTACCGATCGGCGTGGCTTCCGAGGCGACGGCATAGCCGGTCATGCTAGCGACGGTCATGATGAGTCCTTTTATTTGAAAAAATGGGTAATCAATGCGCCGCAGACGGAAACGGTGGCTGCGGCAGGCTCCGTTATTGTAAGCCTTCGGAGATAAGCTCGAAAAAGTTGAGAGCTCAAAGGCGCTCTGCGGTAGCATTGAGTCACCGATGTTTAATTTTTAGGAGTCCATTCATGTCTCAAGAGTGCCAGTGTTCGCGTCCCGACGGACGTGCCGTTGACGAGCTTCGTCCGATTTCCTTTGTTCGTCACTATACGAAGTACGCCGAGGGCAGTGTGCTTGTGTCGGCGGGCGACACTAAGGTGCTTTGTACGGCGAGCGTTGTCGAAGGCGTTCCTCGCTTCCTGAAAGACAAGGGCGAAGGCTGGGTGACCGCTGAATACGGTCTCCTGCCGCGTGCGACCGGTACGCGTTGCGAACGCGAAGCCGCCAAGGGTAAACAGTCCGGTCGTACGCAGGAAATTCAACGTTTGATCGGTCGCAGTCTTCGTGCAGCCGTCGATCGCACGAAGCTCGGCGAATTTACGATCAAGATCGACTGTGACGTTCTTCAGGCCGACGGCGGTACGCGCTGTGCATCAATCGCCGGCGCTTGGGTTGCGCTTCGCGATGCCGTCAACGGCATGCTTGCGAAAGAGCAGATTGCGGAAGATCCGATCGTGGCGCAGATCAGCGCCGTCTCTGCGGGGGTGGTTTCAGGCCGTCCGGTGCTTGACCTTAACTACGTCGAAGACAGCGGTTGCGACACCGATATGAATGTGGTGATGACCGATGCCGGTCGATTCATTGAAATTCAAGGAACGGCCGAAGGCAATCCCTTCAGCCGCGAAGAACTCAACACGTTGCTTGCTTTGGCTGAAAAGGGCAACCGTGAAATTCAGGCGGCTCAGACGGCCGCTCTCGCCGAATGAAGGGACGGATGATGGACAAGTTTCTCGTACTCGCCTCTAACAACAAGGGAAAGCTTCGCGAATTCAATGCGATGTTTGCACCTTTGGGTATCGAGGTCGTCAATCAGGGCGCTTTGGGCGTTGAATCTTGCGAAGAACCTTTCGGCACTTTTGTCGAAAACTGTCTGCAAAAAGCCCGCCATGCCGCCCGCGTAACGGGGCATGCCGCGATGGCTGACGACTCGGGGATTTGCGTCAATGCCCTGAATGGAATGCCCGGAGTCTATTCCGCTCGTTTCTCGGGTGAAGGAGCGACCGATGAGAAGAACAATCGGCTTCTCGTTGAAAAGCTTCAGGGGGTAGATGACCGCAGTGCTCACTACACCTGTGTGCTCGTGGCCGTACGCACGCCTGAGGATCCCGAACCTTTGATTGCTGTCGGTAACTGGTACGGCGAAATCTGCGATCGGGCTGCAGGAGAAGGCGGTTTTGGGTATGACCCACATTTCTTTGTACCGGCCTACGGCAAAACGGCCGCAGAACTGACGGCCGAAGAAAAAAATCGTGTAAGCCATCGAGGTGTCGCTTTGGTTCGAATGGCCGAACTCCTCAGAACGAACTGGGGTTGGTAATTCGTGGAATCGAAAGATACCCTTCAATTCACGGGGCCTCGCTTCAGTGCCGAGGCCGTCGAGGCCATTCCGCTTTCCATTTATCTTCATTGGCCTTGGTGCGTAAGAAAGTGCCCGTATTGCGATTTCAATTCGCATGCGGCGCCGTCGTCTCTCAACGAGGAAGCCTACGTCGATGCCGTTTTGAAGGATCTCGCCGCGTGGCAGGGACGAACGGGGAACCGCTCGATTTCGTCCGTTTTTGTGGGCGGAGGGACACCGAGTTTGATGTCGGGAAAGGCGCTCGGCCGATTGCTAGCGGGAGCCGACCGACTCTTTCCTTTCACGGCCGACTGCGAAATTACGCTCGAAGCGAATCCGGGAACCGTTGACGAAAGTCGCTTTAACGACTTCCGTCATGCAGGTGTGAACCGTTTGTCGATCGGCGTACAAAGTTTTATCGACGAGAAGCTTCGCCGCTTGGGACGTATCCATTCGTCGGCCGAGGCACGACATGCGGCGGAAGCGGCGTCGAAAATTTTCGACAACTTTAATCTCGACGTGATGTTTGCGCTTCCCGGGGAATCGCTTGAAGAATTGGAAAGCGAAGTCCGCAATGCCGTGTCGACCGGGGCGACGCACCTTTCTTTTTATCAGCTCACGATTGAGGAAGGAACGGCTTTTGCGAAAAGGATGCCGGAAGATCTTCCCGATGACGATCTTTGTGCCGATATGTCGGATTTAGTTGTCTCGGAACTCGCTCGAGCGGGCTTTGAACATTACGAAGTTTCTGGCTATGCCAAGCCCGGCCGTCGCTGCCGACACAATCTCAACTATTGGACCTTCGGGGACTATCTGGCTGCAGGCGCGGGAGCTCACGGGAAGCTCACAACGCTCGACGGGATCGTACGTGAAAGGCGACTGATGTCTCCGAAGCGGTATATGGACGCGGTTGTTGCGGTCGGTAACGGTATCGAAGAGCGTGAAGGCGTAGAGGCAGAAGCGCTGCCATTCGAATTCATGCTCAACGTTTTGCGCCTCACGGAAGGTGTCCCCTCGGCACTCTTTACGGAACGCACCGGATTGGTGCGTGAAACGGTTGAGCCGACGCTTTCACGTCTCCGGGCTGAGGGGTTGCTTCTGCCCGATACAGAGATCGTCTGCCCGACGGAAAAGGGCATTGCCTTTTTGTCGGAACTTCAGGAGGCTTTCCTTTAGAGAGGCACTGAAATGGTGCGTGTCGTGCGGTTTCAAGGTGGAACGGTGTTTTCACTAAGCGTGAAGAACGCGCGTTTTGCACCAAGAAAGTGCGATAATCACAAAATACGGTGCGTTTTTTGTGAGGTTCGACAACTTTGGCTTTCTTCCGACAGTGAAGACAGGTTGTCGACATTTCTTTGTAAAAATATTTTGACTCTGTAATTCCTTCTCTTGGAAGGTTTTCTGAGCGTTTACTTAGAATAAGACAAAACGAAAACGGGCACTGACTAAGTTTTGGCACGCGATTTGCTAAATGCTTGATATCCGCTTCGGACATTCGAAGCAACGTTAATTCAGCTATCAACGGTAGGAAGGCGCCAAAGCCTTCCGTCTCATCTCAGGGAGAATAAGACATGACATCCGCTATCGATGTTATCGACATGATCAAGGACAACGACGTCAAGTTTGTGGACCTGCGCTTCACGGACATCATGGGCAAGGAAATGCACGTGACGATTCCGGCCTCCATGCTCGACGAAGACGTGTTTGAACTCGGTCAGGCTTTCGACGGCTCGTCCTTCAAGGGCTGGCGCGGCATCGAAGCTTCCGACATGCTTTTGATTCCTGATCCCGAATCCGCTCGTATGGATCCGTTCCGCGAAGTTGGCACGCTCATCATGCAGTGCGACGTTCGCGAACCGTCTACCGGCAAGGGTTACGACCGTGACCCGCGTTCGATCGCCGAACGCGCCGAGGCCTACCTGAAAACCACGGGTATCGGGGATACGGCTTATTTCGGTCCGGAACCCGAATTCTTCATTTTCGACGCTGTCCGTTGGGAACACCGTATGGGCAAGAGCTTCTTCGAGGTGGAATCCGAGGAAGGTCCCTGGGCAACCGGCCAGAAGATCGAAGGCGGTAATCTCGGCTATCACAACTCCGTCAAGGGCGGTTATCTGCCGGTTTCTCCGGTCGACTCTTTGGCCGACATTCGTGCCGAAATGTGTCTCCTCCTCGAACAGCAGGGCGTGCCCGTTGAAATTCATCATCACGAAGTGGGCGGCGCCGGCCAGTGCGAAATCGGCACTCGCTTCGGTACGCTCGTCGAACGTGCCGACTGGACGCAGATCACGAAGTACACGGTTCACAACGTCGCTGCCGCTTACGGCAAGACCGCAACCTTTATGCCGAAGCCCGTCGAAGGCGACAACGGCTCCGGTATGCACGTTCATCAGTCCATCTGGAAGGACGGACAGAACCTCTTCGCCGGCAACGACTACGCAGGTTTGTCCGAAATGGCTCTTTACTACATCGGCGGCATCATTAAGCACGCTCGTGCTTTGAATGCCCTGACGAACCCGTCGGTTAACTCTTACCGCCGTCTCGTGCCGGGTTTCGAAGCTCCTGTGAAGTTGGCCTACTCCGCCAGCAACCGTTCTGCTTCCATCCGTATTCCGCATGTCAACAGCCCGAAGGCCCGTCGCGTTGAAGTTCGCTTCCCGGACCCCTGCGCAAATCCGTACCTCGCCTTTGCCGCCATGCTGATGGCCGGTCTCGACGGTATCCAGAACAAGATCCATCCGGGCGAAGCCGCCGACAAGAATCTTTACGATCTTCCGCCGGAAGAAAATGCCAAGATTCCGACCGTTTGCGCTTCTCTCGACGAAGCTCTTCGTTATCTTGACGAAGACCGCGAATTCTTGACGCGCGGCGGTGTGTTCTCGAATGAATTCATCGACGCCTTCATCAACATGAAGATGGAAGAAGTCACGGCTCATCGTCGTGCGGTGACGCCGCTCGACTTCGAACTGTACTACTCCCTCTAATTGACGGAGGTTGAAGGGTTTCTTCGGAAACCTCAGGAAGCGTTCGCTCAAGCGGGTCATTTCCAATGAACGGAAAGGCCCGCTTTTTTCTTGAAGGATTGCCGGCATGCAGATGATCGCAGACGACTGTTGTGAGAAAGCGGGGTGCGCCAGCCTTTGGGATACGCTTTCGACCGCACTGCTTGTGACAGACAAAGCGGGAAGGCTACTCACCCTCAATCAGGCCGCCGAGGTCCTGATCGGCCGTTCGTCCCGTGCTTTGACGGGCGTAGACATTGTTGACTTGTTGCCCGAGGCCGAGGGGGCACTCCGTAAGGTTGCGTTGGGCGGAGCAGCGTTCACAACGGTTTTTTCTGGTGTGTTGTTGATCACCATGGAAAGCGGTTTTCGCGGGAGTGTTCGCGTGCGTGCCGTGATTAAAGCGCTTAACTCGGAACGCATGCCGGATTTACCGGAAGGGAGCGCTTATCTTCTTGAATTAACGAATGTGGACGAAGCGCTTACCGTCGAGCGTGAAGAAGCTGCGGCGGGACAGATGGAAGCCAATCGGCAGCTGTTGAGGAATCTCGCCCACGAAATTAAAAATCCCTTGGGCGGCATTCGCGGGGCTGCTCAACTTCTTGAAGGGGCGTTGGAGACCGAAGAAGATCGGGAGTGCGCTCGTATCGTCATTGACGAAGCCGATCGTCTGCAGACGTTGGTCGAGCGTTTTCTAGCTCCTTATCGCTGTTCCGATGCGCACGATGCCGTCAACGTCTTCGAGGTGCTTGAATATGTCAAGAGCCTGATTGCTCTCGAGTTTCCAACCGGTATCCGCTTCGAGCGCGATTACGACATTTCCATTCCGCCTCAGACGGGCGATAGGGCGCGTCTGACACAGATATTTTTGAATCTCGTGAGAAATGCGGCAGAAGCTCTGACGGGAGAGACCGGTACGGGCGGTACGATCACTCTGAGAACGCGGATTGCCCGTAACGTGCTTGGGGCTACAGGTCCGCTTCGTATGGCGCTCGCCGTTGATGTTGAAGACAACGGTCCGGGAATTCCCGCCGATATGCAGGAAAAGATTTTCTATCCGCTCGTGACGGGACGAGCGGAGGGCTCCGGGTTGGGCTTGAGTCTTGCACAGACCTTTGTACGACAGGCGGGCGGAACTCTGACGCTCGAAAGCCGACCCGGGAAAACGGTCTTTAGGGTTCTGTTGCCTTTTGAGCTGAGGGATTCGCAAAAGACGACGAATAATGGCATTGAGGTTCACACCAGATGACAGAAACGCAGAATTTCAACGCCCCGGTGTGGGTGGCCGACGACGATAAGTCGATTCGCTGGGTTCTCTCCCGTGCCTTGAAGCGCGCGGGGATCGATTGTCGCACCTTTGAGCGTGCCAATGATGTCTTGGAGGCTCTTCGTGAAAATCGTCCGCTCGTGCTCGTGAGTGATATTCGTATGCCGGGGATGACGGGGGTCGAACTTCTGGAAAAATTGAAGGCCGACTGTCCGACGCTCCCCGTGATTGTCATGACCGCTTATTCGGATTTGGACAGCGCGGTCTCCGCTTTTCAGGGCGGTGCTTTCGAATATATGACGAAGCCCTTTGATATCAAGAAAGCGGTGGAACTTATCACGCGTGCGATGGAAGAAGGGCGAAAAAATGTCGAGACTCAGGAAACGACACCCGTGCCGCCCGATCCGATCGGTCTGATTGGTCGCGCTCCGGCCATGCAAGATGTGTTCCGAGCGATCGGCCGACTTTCGCAGAGTAACGTCACGGTTCTTTTGACCGGCGAATCCGGAGCCGGGAAAGAGGTTGTTGCCCGAGCACTCTGGCGCACGAGTCGCCGGGCAAAAGCGCCTTATGTCGCCATCAATATGGCGGCGATTCCGAAAGATCTCCTCGAGAGCGAACTCTTCGGTCACGAAAAGGGTGCCTTTACGGGAGCCAATGCACTTCATAAGGGCCGATTCGAACAAGCCGCCGGAGGAACGCTCTTTCTTGACGAAATCGGCGATATGCCGATGGAATTGCAGACGCGCCTTTTGCGCGTGTTGAGTAACGGTTACTTTTACCGTGTGGGCGGACGCGAGCCCATCCGGGCGGACGTGCGCATCATTGCGGCCACGAATCAGGATCTCGAAAAGAGTGTGAAGGAAGGGCGCTTCCGAGAAGATCTCTTTCACCGTTTGAATGTCATCCGTCTGCGCCTGCCACCGTTACGCGAACGTCCCGAAGACATGGCGCCTTTGGTCGAACATTTTTTGCGTAGCGGCGCTGCCGAGTTGGGGCTCGAACCCAAGCGCCTTACGCCTGAAGCCATGAAGCTTGTCGAAGCGTTTCCTTTTCCCGGAAACGTCCGTCAGTTGGAGAATTTGTGCCGCTGGATACTGGTGATGGCTCCGTCAAGTGAAGTCCGTCCCGAAGATCTCCCTGAAGAAATTCGAGCGGGCGGCAGACTCGTGAAGCCGGTTGTAAGAGAGACGGACAGGCGTGATGAAGGTCACCTGTTGCAGATGCCGTCCTCATGGGAACAGGGGCTTGAAGCCGACATTGATTCACGTCTCGCGCAAAACGAAGTCGGAGTCTGGCAGCCTGTCATGGAAACGGTCGAACGCCTATTGATTGAGCGGGCGCTCAAAGCCACGAACGGTCGTCGAATCGAAGCCGCTCAGCGGCTCGGGATCGGGCGCAATACGATCACCCGCAAAATTCAGGAATTAAAGCTCGATGAAGATTGAGCGCTGGAATACGCCGGGGACGGCTGATACCCCTGAAAATACCGACGGTGGCATTCTGATCGTCATGCCGCCCGGCTGGGGGCCTGAAAAACACGAGGGAGAAAAAGAACCCAAGGCGCGAGGGCTGATCGTGTCCGCTCAGATTGATCGCGGTCCCGTCATTCCCGAATGCTTGCGTTGGCTTGAACGATCGGGATTGGACGTGAGAGAAACGGCCAAGGCGTTTTCCGTTCTGGTGTGGCCCTCCGAACCCATTCGGAATGCTCACGGTCCCCAGACGGTGCCGAAGCTCGTGGAAAATAGAGCGATGTTTATTGACGAATGTCGTCGACGTCGGCCTCGGATACTGATCTTTTTGTCCTGCTACCTTTACGACGCCTTTCGCGATGCTGGTATGGCCGATGATGTTCGCGAAGTGTTCGGGCACGAACTTGAAAAGTCGCACAGGCTGACTTCTACTCGGCTGCGTGCCGAAGCGATGCGTGTCGAAAAAGCGATCGTTCTCGGTCTGCCGCTACCGTCTCGAAATACGACACCGGCCTTTGTCGATGCGCTCGTCAAAGGGCTTTCTCCCATTGTGAACGGCCTCCGACGCAAAGCGTAACGAAGGCCGTTGGAGAAAGGTTTGATCAGGCAGAGCTTAATTTAGAGCTCGAACGTCACCGTCACAGGCGCATGATCCGAGGGTTGATCGTTCGCGCGAGGCGCCGTGTCGATGTCGGCGGCTTTCATCATGGGAAGGAGCGCATCGGAAACCAAGAGATGGTCGATTCGAAGCCCGTGATTCTTTTCAAAGCCCTTCATGCGGTAGTCCCACCACGAAAAGCGTTCGGCTTCTTCATGAAAGGCTCGAAAACTGTCCGTAAGGCCGAGATTGATGAGCGTTCTGAAGGCTGCGCGTTCGGGCGGGCTCACCAGAATATGGTTTTTCCAACCGACCGGATCCCAAACGTCGCGGTCCTCGGGGGCGATATTGAAGTCGCCGCCCAGAACGAGCTTCGGATTTGCGGCAAGCGTTTCTTTAAGGTAAAGCGTGAGCGCACGAAGCCAGTCGAGTTTGTAGAGATATTTGCGGCTTCCCGGCGTCATGCCGTTCGGAAAGTAGCCGCCGATAAAGCGTAGCACTTCGTCAGAATCCTTAGGACGAATGTCGGCGGCGACAAGCCGCTTTTGTTCGTCGGGGTAGCCCGGTATGTTCAAGTCGACGCGTTGAGGTGCTTCAAAAGTTTCACGGCTTGTGATTAGTGCGACACCGTTATAGGTTTTCTGCCCCGTAAAGACCACGTCATAGCCCGCATCGTTAAAGGCGGAAAGCGGAAAGGCTTCGTCGACAAGCTTGGTTTCCTGCAGGACAAGGGCGTCGATCTTGGTCGACGTGAGCCATTCGATGACCTGAGGCAGACGAACTTTAAGGGAATTGACGTTCCAGCTCGCGAGCGTGAATTTCAACACGATGTTTCTCCCGAAGAGTGGGGACGGATAAACGAAAGAGGGGCCGCAAGCGGCCCCCCGTTCCACTTCAATTAGTCGGCCATGCCACTGTGACGCAAAAGTGCGTCAAGCGAAGGCTTGCGACCGCGGAAGGCAACGAAGTTGTCCATTGCATCGCGGCTCGAACCGCGCGAGAGGAGCTCGGTGAGGAACTTCGCACCCGTTTCCGGATTAAGAATGCCCGTTTCTTCGAAGGCGCTGAAAGCGTCCGCAGAGAGCACTTCGGCCCATTTGTAGCTGTAGTAGCCCGCAGCATAACCGCCCGCAAAAATGTGCGAGAAGCTCTGCGGGAAGCGGTTGTATTCGGGCGGGAAGGAGACGGCGACTTCTTCGCGAACGGCCTTGATAAGGGTCTGGAAGTCTTCCTTTTTCGCGTCGAAGTCCGTATGCAGGAGCATATCGAAGAGGGCGAATTCCACCTGGCGAACGCAGGCCATGCCGGATTCGAAATTCTTCGCAGCAAGCATCTTGTCAAACAGATCGTACGGAAGCTTTTCGCCCGTTTCCACATGGCTCGTAATGCCTTCGACGACATCCCATTCCCAGGCGAAGTTTTCCATGAACTGACTCGGCAGTTCGACGGCATCCCATTCGACCCCGTTGATGCCGGAGACGGCGGCCTCGGTCTGAGCCGTCAGGAGGTGATGGAGACAGTGACCGAATTCGTGGAAGAGCGTCGTCACTTCGTCGTGTGTCATCGTGGCCGGACGACCGTCGAGCCCCGGAGCAAAGTTACAGATGAGGTAAGCGACCGGGAGTTCGAGTTTGCCGTCAATCACGGCGCGCGTACGGTCGGAATCCATCCAGGCGCCGGAGCGTTTCCCTTCGCGGGCGTAGAGATCGGCGTAAAAGGCGGCGATCTGGCGGCCTTCCTTGAAGACTTCGAAGTATTTGACGTCTTCGTGCCAGGTGCTCGCTTGGCTCTGACGGATTTCGATGCCGTAGAGTGTTTCAACGAGCTTGAAAAGACCGGCAAAGACGGTCGGCTCCGTGAAGTACTGCTTCACGGTCTGATCGGAATAGCTATAACGGGCTTCGCGAAGTTTTTCAGCGGCATAAGCCTGATCCCAAGGCGCGAAGTCCGTGATACCGAGCGTTTCGGCCGCGAATTCGCGCAATTCCTTCATGTCGCGTTCGGCATAGGGTTTGGCTCGGCGGGCGAGGTCGCGCAGGAAGGCGATTACATTGGCGGGCGTATCGGCCATCTTGGTAGCGAGCGATTCGGCCGCGTAGTTTTCAAAGCCCAAGAGCTTCGCTTCTTCGTGACGAAGTTCGAGGATTTCGTTAATGAGCGGCGTGTTGTCGAATTTCGCATCGCCAAATTCGGCGGCACGAGTCGAGAAAGCCTTATAGAGCTCTTCGCGAAGCGTACGGTCTTCCGCATACTGCATCACGGGGAGATAAGAGGGAAAGTGAAGCGTAATACGCCAGCCTTCTTTGCCTGCCGCTTTGGCGTTGGCGGCAAAAAGGGCGAGCGTGTCTTTCGGAATGCCCGCTAAGCGCGTCGTATCGGCGAGGACGAGTTCCCAAGCGTTTGTCGCGTCAAGGAGATTTTCACTGAACTTTTGAGAAATCAGCGAGAGACGTTCGCCGATCGCTTTGACGCGAAGACGTTCGTTTTCGGGAAGTTCTGCACCCGAGAGGCGGAAGTCACGCAGTTCGTGTTCGACAATACGCTGACGAACGGGCGAGAGCGTCTTGAAATTGTCGCTCGCGGCCATGGCCTTATATTTTTCAAAAAGTGCTTCGTTCTGCGAGAGATCGATAAAAAGTTGGGTAACACCGGGAAGTTCGGCATTGTAAGCGTCACGAAGGGCTGCGGTGTCGACTACGCTTTGCAGATGACCGACCGCACCCCAGGCGCGGCCGAAGGCGAGCGTCGCCTTTTCAAGCGGTTCGGCAACGGCTTCCCAGGTGGCGGGCGTTTCGGGGGCCGTCACGCGAGCAATCGTTTCACGGAGTTGTTCCGACAGCGTACGGATGGCCGGAGCGATGTGCTCGGGTTTGACGCTGCGG